>CAZQJD010000028.1:12533-17368 GCA_964593575.1 uncultured Oscillibacter sp. | reverse complement strand
TTCGGACTTCGCCCACTTCTTCTGATAAGGTTTTGATAAGAATGCCCTCCAATGCAATTATTCTGCATTGCGAGTGGCTTGTGAGTAAAGAATTATTTCGACCATCTCACAAAATACCCATATTAGCATTTAAGCCCGTACTGATCAGATGTCCGCCGTTCCCCGGATGCCAGGGAGCGGCGGACGTTTGATCTGTTATGCTTTCTTCTTTTCATCGCCCTGCAGAGCCAGCAGGATCACGGCGCTCAGGATCAGAACGCAGCCGATGCCGGTGCGGACAGTCAACGCCTCGTTCAGGAACGCCACGCCTATGAGGATGCTGGCAATGGGCTCCAGAGTGCTGGCGATGGCCGACACCTGCGCGTCGGTATACCGGACGCCGATGACAAAGAACAGGGAGCCAAACACCGAGATGCAAAGGTTGGACACCACAATAGCCACCCAGCCGATGGGGGTCACGCTGACGGCGAAATCACCCAGCGCCATACCGAACACAGTCACCAGAACGATGCTGCTGATGCCCGTGAAGAACATGATCTGTTCCGACGAGGCGCCCTTGAGATCGAGCTTGTCCAGAAGGACGATGTACAAAGCCCAGGTGATGCTGGAAGCAATGGCGATGAGAACGCCGGTGACGCTCAGCATCTGCGCGGAGGTGTCCACCATCATGACGATGCCCAGGAAGCACAGCAGCAGGGCGACGCCCTTCCTTTTGGACAGCTTCTCATGGAAAAACAGGGTGCAGATCAGCGCCACGATGGCCGGATACAGGAAATGGATGGTGGTGGTCATGCCGGTGGACAGATACTTGTACGCCATGAACAGCAGCAGCGGCGTACCCGTTCCGGTGGCAGCCAGAAGCACATATTTCGGCCAGGTCTGCCGGAACAGCTCCCATGTGTTTTTCTTCCGCAGTACGATGGGAAGCAGCACGAGCTGAAACAGAACCGAACGGGAGATCATCACGAGGCTCGGCGTAGCCCCCTGCGAATAGCAGTACTTTACGGTGCTGGGCATGATGCCGAAAACGATGCCGGAGATCACCACCATCAAAAGGCCTTTTTGTGACTGCTTCATAGCAAGCTCATTCCTCCACGCGGAAGAAGAAGCCGGGCGAACGGTATCTGCCGAAGGCGCCTTCCGCCATAACAAACACATAGTACTCGCCGGCAGGCCGCTCCACGGGGATCACCGTCTTTCCGGCGGCGATCTCCTCGGGGTCCAGGAACTTTCCGGCGCACCAGAAATGCTCCGGGTTCTGGACGATCCAGCCCAGCGCCTTGTCCGCCGGATCGGTGCGGAAAGTAAGCTCTATGGTGTCGCCCTTCTTGCAGACAGTCTTGTCGCCGCTGATCTCCATGTCGGTGACGCGGAACTCCACCGCCTCGCTCTGCCGGTCTCCGCTGAAACAGCACGCCGTATAGTAACCGGGCGCGGTGGGAGCAAAGACAGCCTTGCAGTCCTCGTCGATGGGCAGCGTCACCGCTTCCGGTCCGGTGATCCGCACAGACTCCCATTCGCCCTCCAGAACCTGCAGCTCCACCGTATCGCCCAGCATATAGTTGGCCTTATTGCCGTAATCCGGCTGAATGGTACGGTTGATCACCGGCGGCTCCATAACGGGATCGCCCTCCACGGGAGAGAAGGGATCGGGTGTATAGGGCACATCATGGACCCCGGCGTAGCGGTACGCCGCATAATCCGTATCCAGCCAGTATCCGCGGAATTCCTCGGGAGTAAATTCCGTGACCTTACACACCGGCGTGGTTCCCTCCGACACGGTGATCCGCCGGACGATGCCGTCCACATCGCGCTCAATGCCGGTAATGACGGCAATATGATAGCTGCTCAGCAGCACGTCGCACAGCTGCAGATTTTCCAGCTCCGTCGTGTCCACCGCTGTGACGCCGGGAATGGTCGTCCACCTGCTGCAGGGGAAGCGCACCGGAAGATGCAGCACATATGCCGCGAAGGAGGAACAGACCGTGCCGTAGAAATTGAACATCGCGCGGCCCTTCCCGTGCTGAGAGCGGGTATACACCACACTGTGGGGATTGGCAATGGCGGAAAGATACGTCTCAAACAGAACGTTGTCTCCCACAAATTTCTCGTGACACCGTACAGAAGAATAGACAACGCCCTTCTGGGGACAGTACTTCTCCGTGAACATGTCAATGTCCACACGCTGCTTGTCCTTGTCCCGGATGATGATGCCGGAGGGGAAGCGTGCCACAGGGGTCCATTTCAGCTCAGCCATCTGTTTTGCGCGCTTGAGCGCATTCTCCACACCCTTGGAAACAGGAGCATCCGCATACAGCTTCATTGGTATCTGCCGTCCTTTCCATCAATGTTTCGTGAAATATTCACGGATTCCTTTGGGTACGATTATAATGATATTCTTGCGGTTTTGAAAGTCCTTTCTCCCAAATCACTCATTAGATTCTGATAATAAACACATAAGCCGTTTATGCATCATCGTCAAACCGCAGAGCAAAGCCAACCCGCGGCGTCTGTGCGGCGGATGGGCGCCGACGCAAGAAAAAGCCGGACACCCGCATATCAGGATGTCCGGCTTCACAGTATTCAGCGTCAGAATGCGATCTTCAGGATCAGCGCCACACCGCAGAGGATCAGTGCGCAGCACACATACAGCCAGCGGCCGGCGTTGTACCAAAGGCTGCCATAGGGACGGTCAGCACCCTTATTGATCTCAGCCATCAGGTCATCCTTATTCATGACCCAGAACCAGGACAGGGCGCCCAGCGTGGCGCCGATGGGGATGATGTAGATGGATACGATGTCCATCCAGGGGCCCCACTTGGCAATCGGCTCCATATGCAGGCCGAAGCCCAGGCAGACCACGCCCAGCACCACCAGCACCATGTTGCGGCTCAGCCCGGGGAACCGGTGCTGCAGGGACTCGCCCACCGCCTCAAACATATTCTGCAGGGAGCTGACGCCGGCAAACACCATGGCCGTGTAGAGGAACACGGCGAACACCTGACCGAAGGAGATGTCCTGCAGGATGCGGGGCAGGGTGACAAACAGCAGGGAGGGGCCGGCGCCCACGTCCAGACCGTAGGCAAAGCAGGCGGGGATGATCACCAGCGCGGCCACCAGCGCGGCAATGGTATCAAAGATCGCCGTGCGGACAGCCAGCGGCACCACGCTCTCCTTCTCACCCAGATACGCGCCGTACACGATCATACCGCTGCCGGTAACAGACAGGGAGAAGAAGGCCTGTCCCATGGCCCAGACCCACACCATGGGGTCCTTCAGCGCCTCCCAGCGGGGCGTAAACATGAACCTGTAGCCCTCAGCCGCGCCGGGCAGCAGCGAGACCCGCACCGCCAGGATCACAAAGATGATGAAAAAGACCGGCATCATGATCTTGTTGCTCTTCTCAATGCTCTTGGCGCCCAGCAGCAGCGTCAGCAGGGTGCCCACCACCACGATCACATGGAAGGGGACCACAGAATACGCCGTGCCGGAGAACGCGTCGAACCACGCGCCGGTATCCACCTGCATCAGCCCGCCGGTAACGGAATCAAAAAACGCCTTCAGCACATAGGAAACAATGACGGCATAGCCGATGGCAATGCACATGGAGCCAGCCAGAGGCAGCCAGCCCACCACTCCGCCGATGCGGCCCATGGTCTCTCCCCGGGTAGCCCACGCTCCCCGGTAGGAGCCCAGCGTGCCGGTACGGGAACGGCGGCCGATGGCATATTCCGCGGAAAGGCCCACCACGCTGAACAGCGCCACGAAAAAGAGGTACGCCGCCAGAAAGGCAAATCCGCCGTTGGCGCCCATCTTGGCAGGGAAGCCCCACACGTTGGCCATGCCCACGGCAGAGCCCACAGCCGACAGCAGAAAGCCCCACCGGCTGAAATGAGAATTTTTCTTGTGATCCATCTGTATATTCCTCCATGGATATGTTGCTTGTGATGCTGCTCCTCCATCAAAGGCCTGCCGCGCTTCGCGCCGTAACAAGCCTTCGCATGAGCATACTATGATACCATATACTGAAAACCCGTTTTTGTCAAATGGATTGCACCGGTCGGCTATCTGAAATTTGGTGTGGGGAAATTCAAAATATAGTTTGTGCTCGGAAAAGCAAATTGTGTGGGTGGCCATGGGGCTATGCTCTTTTTACAAAATATTAAGCTCCAAGGAATTGTGTGGTTTGCAGCAAAAGCAGACCGCGCAACCGCCGTTCACGGTTGCGCCGTCTGCCTTTTACTTTATTTCTTGATAGCTATGAAAGATATAGTCCCTCGGAGAATAGAAGAATGCACTCTTGTAATTTGTCATCCACTCCGCGATTTTAGACTTGAATACCAAAAATAACTCTTTGGGGTATTCTTGTGAGTCCTCCTGAGCGTCTTCTACCAATCGTGCATAAACCTTGCCGATCGCTGTATAGCTTGGAGGCTTGTTTACCAGCGACTCCGGCGAATAATCTCCTTCTACGATCCTATGCTCTTTTACAAGCTCATCAGATACTTGAGCAAGCGGCAAACAGTGGTTTACATCTGCGAATTCATAGATCTGTCGAATTCCATCAACGCCAATCATTTCCGCAATGTCGGCTCGCCTGTTTTTTGTTTTTCTCGCAATGTATTCCAATACCGTAGCGGTATAGAAGATGTCGTTTTTCGCTGTACTGCTCATTCAACTTCATCTCCTTTTATAAATTTGAGCGAGTCCAGTGCAGCTATGGTGTGAAAAGACATCTGGTGTGTCGGATGCTTAAATTTAGCTGCGATAAGAAACTCTTCCATGTTGCTTCCGTGGTACACTTTCATATTCTCACCCCTTGCGTTGACATATTG
>CAZQJD010000028.1:0-12433 GCA_964593575.1 uncultured Oscillibacter sp. | reverse complement strand
CCATGTTGCTTCCGTGGTACACTTTCATATTCTCACCCCTTGCGTTGACATATTGTTTATCCTCCTTTATTATACGTAGTTTCTTGCTCTAATTCAAGCGATTCTATATACAAAGGCACGATTTCCCGGATCAGGAAATCGTGCCTTGCAGACTGTCAAAAAACCTCGCCTGTGGCGAGGTTTTTTGACAGTCTCAGCAAAAGGCGCCCTTTCGGGCGCCCTTCGCTGTCTCAACTCACGAATGAGTTTTTGATTGTTTGGGTCAGGAATTAGTCCTGATCAGCGTAAGCGGTGACATAGATGACGGAGATGGTCTCAGCATCAGTGTCATAGATGAAGGACACCTTGGTGGTGCCGTCCACGACCAGCTTGGAAGCCTTGGTGGGAACATCATCATAACCGTAGTCAGAGCTGCTGCTCAGCAGGTTGACGATGACGGCGTCGGTGGCGTCGTAATCAGCAACGCCCTCAACAGAGATCAGGCCCTTGTAGTTGCCGGTCAGTTCTGCATTGACCACGTAGTCATACTTGCTGGCGGAAGCCAGAGTCAGATCATAGGTGCCGTCCTCGGTGACCTCGTAGGTGTAGAAGCCAGCAGCAGAGATCGCTGCAGCCTCGGTACCAGTGACCAGGATGGTGACCTTCTCGCCGTTGATGTAAACGGTGTTGTTGTAGCCGATCTGAGCCTTGCCATCCTCATCGATGTAGGTAGCAGAGACATTCTTGTTCAGTCCGGACTTGACATAGATCAGATCCTCACCGGCCTCGCCGCCGATATCGTCAGCGACCAGGACGTACTTCAGGACGTAATAGGCGTCATCCTCATCAGCCTTTTCGCCGTACAGCATTGCGCCCTCAACGATCTGGCTGTAGCTGCCGGTCTTGACAACGATCTCCATGTCGGAGCCGGTGCCGTCGATATAGATGGTCTTGAAGCCATCGGTCAGATAGTAGGTATAGCCGCCAGCATCCACGACCTTCTTGGAGGAGGCGTCCAGAGCTGCCTCGCCAGCGGCAGTGACAGTGCCCCAGCCCGCGACCTCATCGGCAGTGCCGGCGGCAGCAGCGGCGGAGACAGTGGCGATCTCCTCTTCGGTGGTCTCATCAACACTGGTGGTGTAGGTGGCATACTGGCCCAGCGTGTAGGAGATGGCATACTCACCCAGTGCGGTATTGGCAGTCAGTCTCAGAGTATCCTCGCTGACAGCATAGGCGATCTCGGCGGAAGGCTCGACCTGCAGGGTCACGATCTCACCGTTCATATCCACGGCCTGCAGCCAGAAGGAGTAGGAGCTCAGAGCCTCGTCATCGATCTGGTTGTACTCGTCGTACACGTTGGCGACATAGTCGACCTTGGTGAACAGCATGGTGGGAACGATCAGAGTGCCCTCGGTGACACCGTCGGCACGCTCATAGGCGAAGACCTTCTTGCTGGCGTCCAGATAGAAGGTATACTCGACAGCGGCGCGGAAGTCGGCATCCCAAGCGAACTTGTTTTCAGCAACATATCCGACGGCAGCGCTGGAAACGCCGGTGTTGCCCTGATACTTCACACCGTCGATGTAGATGTAGTAGGTAGAGCCGCTGATATCGATGGAAGTGACCTTACCGGTGACAGTTGCGGGTACGGCGACGGTCATGAAATCGCCAACATAAGTGGTGGTCAGAGCAACCTCGGTGGGCTCATCATAGTCCTCGACCAGGGAAGCCCAATCCATCTCGTTGACGATATAGCCAACGCAGTCATCCTCATCCTCAGCGGTGACGTAGACGGGATCGCCGCCCTTTTCAACGTTAACATAGCCGTCCTCATCCACGGTGACCTCGTAGACGTCAACAGTGTTGGAGGTGCTCTTCTTGGCGATGATGCTCTCATCATAGATGATCCAGGTACCGGAGTTGACTCTCAGGCCATCATAGGTGGGAGCGACCTTCTTCAGAACGGCGGTAGCCTGCGTGTCGGTCACCTCATAGTTGACGACAGAGTACTCAGTCTTGTAGTCGGCGCCGTTATAGATAGCCTGACCCTCGGTCTTGGTCAGGTCGGTGCCCAGCAGAGCGTTGACCTCGGTGTACTTCAGGCCGTTCTTAGTGGAAGAGACCTTGACCTCGTCGGACAGAACCACGATGCCATAGACCTTCTCAGACTCGCCCTCGACTGCGGAGTAGTCATACACGCCGTCGGCGTCAGCATCCTGATAGTAGATGTTGACAACATGGCCCACCAGATCCTTGGAGACAGAGGTGTCCAGGGTAACATCATAAGCGGAGTCGGAATACTTGCTAGCTACGGTGTAGTCCTGATCATAAACAGTCTCGGGAGTGGACTCGATGACATACTCCTCGATAACAGCCAGCTTGTAGTTCTTGCCGGCCAGGGACTTGGTCAGGTCGGTCTTCAGCTCGGCAGTGCCTTCCACCAGCATGGCGTAGACAGCAGCGTCGGTAGCGTTGTCGAACTCAACGTCGCCAACGACCCAGTACTTGTCGCCATCGGGAACGTACTTCATGCCGTTGAAGGCGATCTGAGCGGCGTTCTCGCGGGTCAGGTTTGCGGAGTAGAGCACGTCTTCCGCGACGCCCTCCAGCAGACCCATCTCCTCGGCGCGGGAGATGGCCTCGACCTGCCAGCCCTTAGCGGTGAAGTCGATGTCGGTGACGCCCAGAGCGACCAGCACCATCTTCACGAAAGCGTTGCCGCTGACGGGGTTGGAGCGCTGGAAGGTACCATCGCTGTAGCCGCCGACGATGCCCTTCTCAGCGCAGTAAGCGATGAAGGGAGCGGTAGCGCTGGTGGTGGGAACATCGGAGAAGGGCTTCTCGGTCAGACCTGCAGCTGCGATGGCCTCTGCCTTGGCAGTGCCCTGCAGCATGTAGGTGACGATCTTGGCGGCAGCGCCGCGGGTCAGGGTACCGGTGGGGTCAAACGCACCATCGCTGCCCTGCAGGATACCCAGAGCGTTCATCACTTCCACTGCTTCGGTATTGGTGATCTCAGCAGCATCGGTGAAGTCAGCAGCTCCGGCGCCGACAACGACCAGGGACATGACCATGATCATTGCCAGCATGAGGGAAAGGAACTTCTTCATGTGGATTTCCTCCTTTTGAATTTACCGTTGGGGATCTGCCGCGGCTTGCGGAGGTGTGCGCCCGCCCGCTCCCTACACCATAAGAGCGGGAGAGGTTTGTCCGCCTGCCGTGCCGGATGCCCGCCGGCATGTGTGATGTGAACATCCGCGGAAACCCGTTTCCTCCCGGCGCACATACCGTGGCATGCCGGTCCCGTATCTGCTCCGGAAATCGGCAGGGCCTTCCCCGTCTGTTCGTGGGCATCATAACAGGGCAGTTCCCCCGTTTCAAGGCCTCCGGCCCTTTTGTTACGGACATGTAAAACGCTGTCAAACAGTTCGTATTTTGCGATAAATATTACATAAAACAAGCATTTTTGCTTGTAACAGATTTTTAACCATTAACAGCAAAAAGCCGCCGCCCCTACATCGGGTACAGCAGCAAACACACGCGCTCAGAGCTGACATATTTCATTTTCCGGCAAATAGTACCGCTGTCCTTTTTTGACAAGCTTCCCCTCCTCTACCAGTCCCCGCAGGATCCAGCTGCAGGAGCGGACCTCCACCTGCAGCAGCGCCGCCAGCTCCTTTCGGTAAGCGCCGGTCTCCCGCTCCAGATACTCCCGGATCACCGGATAATGCTGTTCCGGCGGCACCACGGTGCCCGCCCGGTAATACCGGGCGCCGATCAGCACCAGCTCTCCCTGCTCCGTCAGCCGGTGCAGCAGGCCGTAAGCAGACGCCTTGCTGATACCCAGCAGCTCCATCGCCGCATTGCGGTCGATATGCCCGTGCTCCTCCACATGGCGCAGGATCAGCGATGCATGCCTGCTTTGCCGCTTGGTAGCATTCCTGCGCAGCAGCGCCTCGGCGGAAACCTCCTCCATTCCGCCCCGGATCAGCGTCTGCCGGGCCACCACGCCCAGACGCACCGGATCAAAGGGGCTGCAGGAGCGGGGCGTCAGCAGAATGTGGCGCTCACCAGCTTCGGAACGACTTTTCTCCAGCTGTCCCAGCCAGCCTTCCAGTGTATCATCCATGGGGACCACCCGGTCCGGCAGCAGGATGCACGCCGTGTCCAGATCCACCTGATCCCATGTCAGTGCGGCGATCTCCTGCAGGTTCAGGCCCAGCTGCCACGTCATCCACAGGGCAAGTCCGGCAGGCGTGGGGCCTTCCTCCTGCAGCAGCGACCACAGCCGCTCCTCGTCCACCTCCGCCTTTGGATTTTTGAGCCGCGCCGGAAGATACTCGGAATAGTTGGTATACAGCGTGCGGATGGAAATTCCGCTGACCCGGACGACGTAGGGCCAATCATGGGTCTGCAGCTGGCGGATGATGTACCGCTCCTGCAGGTCGGAAGGGCAAAGCTCCGGCAGTCCCCCTTCATCCAGCGCCGCCCGCACCGTCCGGTAAATGCTGATGTGATGCATGTGGGAGCGGCGGCCGTCGGTGATGATGACATGCTCCGGCCAGCCCCTGGCTTTCAGGTAGCGGTCATAACGCTCCCAAAGGCACTGGTACAGCTCCTCCTCCATGGGCACCCGCCGGTCCGGCAGCAGGATCTCCCGCTCCTCGAAGGCCATGTCCTGCCACGTCAGCCGCTGCATCTCCTTGGGGGAAATGCCCGCCTGCCAGAGCAGCCTGAGAATGACCTCGATGATCTGCCCCCTGTTCTGCATCAGAATGTTTTTCAGGGCGGCTTCCTCACGGAATTGTGTCTCGTTGTTTCGCATAATTGCAACACCTCCAATTTTCGCCATCATAACGAGGAAAAAATTGGGCTGCAAGGCTTTCGCGCCATTTGTCACAAAGTCGTAAAACGGCGTCAAATAGTTTGTGTAATTTGATAATCTTGGAACAATTATGCAACTTTATTAAAAACAAAATATTAGCACCGCCAGAGGAGCTCCGGCGGCGCGCATTGAAAAATTTCGTCTTTTCTGTTTTCGCCAGACGCAAAAAAGACCGCAGCTTTCGCTGCGGTCTTCTGGTGGACGGTATAGGACTCGAACCTATGACCCCCTGCACGTCAAGCAGGTGCTCTAGCCAGCTGAGCTAACCGTCCGTGCGGAACAGGTATAGAATACACAAAGTTCCCCCATTTGTCAACACCTTTTTCTTGAAAATTTAAATTTTTTTTGTTATGCTTCTCTCAGAATCATAAAAGAGGAGATCATCTTATGCGAAAATGCGCTCTGGTCACCGGCTCTTCCCGCGGCATCGGCCGCGCGGTCGCCATCCAGCTGGCAAGGGAAGGCTGGCCTGTCTGCATCAATTATATCCAGCACCGGGAGGCCGCCGAAGAACTGGTTCGCCAATTGCGCGGCGAGGGCCGCAGCGCCATTGCCATTCAGGCGGATGTGGCGGATCGTCAGGCAGTAAACGCCATGGTGGCCGCCGCTGAAACGCAGCTTGGCCCGGTGGAGCTGCTGGTCAACAACGCCGGCGTGGCAGGACAGGCCCTGTTTCAGGACGTCACCGACGAGATGTGGGACCGCTATCTGGGCGTCAATCTCGGAGGCGCCCGGAATACCATTCAGGCCGTTCTGCCCCACATGCTCTCCGAAAAGCGCGGCTGCATCGTCAATGTGTCCTCCATGTGGGGTCTGCGGGGTGCCAGCTGTGAGGTGACCTACTCCTGCACCAAGGCCGCTCTCATTGCCCTCACCCGCTCTCTGGCTCTGGAGCTGGCTCCCTCCCACATTCGGGTCAACTGTGTCGCCCCCGGCGTCATCAACACCGATATGGTGCAGGTGCTGGGTCAGGAGGTCCTGGATGAGCTGGCGGAGCAGACGCCTCTGGGCCGGCTGGGCACGCCGCAGGACATTGCCCACGCGGTGAGCTTCTTCGCCTCAGAGAAGGCCTCCTTCATCACCGGTCAGGTGCTCACCGCCGACGGCGGCTTCATCGTATGATACATGTCAACGTTTCCCGGCGCGGCGCCGGGAAGCGTTTTTGTTTCATGGTTTTTTTCGAGCCTGTTCCTTCAGCTCCGTATACTTGGCGGCGCTGCCCCGGGCCATTTCCACCGGGTATTTGGCCTCGTTGCGGTCGATCTTGGCATTCATGATCTCGTCCAGCTCCAGCCCGCATACATCCGCCATGAGGATGCAGTAGCTCAGCACGTCCGCCAGCTCCTCCCGGATCTTGTCCAGCTTGTCCCGGCACTCCACATCCGCGCCGCTCCACTGGAAGATCTCCAGCAGCTCCGCCGCCTCCAGATTCATGGAGATGGCCAGATCCTTGGGGGTATGGAACTGCCGCCAGTCACGGTCATCCCGGAATCTCAGCACCCGCTGAATGGTCTCGTCTCTCAGCATATCGTCACTCCTTGACTGCCCAGCGCAGCTTGGTGGATCTGGCCCGGGGATTCCGGAAGCACTCCTCCGCCGAGGGCCGGATGGCGTCCGCCGCCACATCGCTGTAGATGCCCTCCCGCAGATGCTGACGGAAGGCTTTTTTCACCAGTCTGTCCTCTCCGGAATGGAACGTCAGCACCGCCACCCTGCCGCCGCTTTTCAGCACGCCGGGCAGCTTCTCCAGAAAGGCGTACAGCACCTCAAACTCGCTGTTCACGTCGATGCGCAGCGCCTGAAAGGTGCGCTGGCAGGACTTTTTCACCGCTTCCTTCCGCTCTTTGGCAGGCAGGAACTCCAGCGCCTTCTCCACCACCGCCGCCAGCTGGCGGGTGGTATCGATGCTGCCGCCACGCCGGAATGTCTCGGCGATGCCCTTGGCGATACGGTCGGCGTAAGGCTCGTCGGAATTCTCCACCAGCATGGCCTCCAGCTCATCTCTGTCCAGCTCACGGAGCCGCTGGGCGGCGGTGATGCCCGTGGTGGGGTCCAAACGCAGATCCAGCGGCCCGTCCTGCTTAAAGGTGAACCCCCGCTCCGGGTTGTCGATCTGCATGGAGCTGACGCCCAGATCTGCCAGAATGAAGTCGAACCTCTCACCCGGCGCCACCTGATCCAGCTCCGCGAAGTTCATCCGCCGGATGGTCAGGATCTCCGGGCCGAAGCCCAGCTCCGCCAGCCGCTGACGGGTCTTCTCCGATTCGATGGGGTCCACGTCGGTGGCATACATATGCCCCTGCCCCTCCAGCTTTTCCAGCATCCGGCGGGTATGTCCGCCGTAGCCCAGGGTGGCGTCCAGACCCACCTGACCGGGCCGGATCTGCAGGAAGTCCAGGATCTCATCCACCATGATGGAGATGTGCATCCCCGCCGGGGTCTTGCCGCTCCGGATGATCTTCTCCACGTCGGCCTGATACCTCTCCGGCTGCAGCTCCTTGTATTTTTCCTGATAGCTGCGGGGATGGGTGCCCTTGTACCGCACCCGGCGCTTGTGTTCCTGCTCCATAGCCTCACGCTCCTGTCGTTTTCCTGTTTGGGCCATTATAGCACAGCCCGCCCCACAGGGCAAGAAATTGCCAAAACCGGCGCTCCTTGATGGAGCGCCGGTGCGTTTCTCATTTCCACTCGGGATCGCCCAGCGGGAAATAGGATGTATTCAGATATTGGAAATCAAACACGGTAAGATCCGCGCTCTGGATACCGGGGGATTCGCAGGGGATAATGGTCTTGGCCCGGCCTGTCCACCAGCCCTTGAAGTGCTGGGCGGACTTCAGCGCCAGAATGCGCATATCCTGCCAGTCGATGCCCACAATGCGGAAGGGCGCGTCATCCAGCGTCTGCCTTCGGGCCGTACCCACGACGATCCCCACATTTCCCACCTGCAGCAGCGCCGTGGGACCCAGAGTTCCCTTGCCGCCGGCGCCCATGGGGTTCTTCGTGATATATGTACCATCGCTGATGGTCTTTACATATGCGCCTTTCAGCTCGATGGGCGCTCCGTGGAGGCCGTCCGTCTTGCCGCCCAGCAGGCAGTCGATATATCCGCCCACACCGGCGGCGATCGCCTGCCGCACCACCTCCGGGTCACAGATAAATCCGTATGCCGAGCCGGGCAGATCCCGCTTGAGCATCTCCCGCAGCAGATGGGTTCCGTCACCGGGTCCGCCGCCTCCGGGATTGTCGGAGGATTCGTTGATAACTACCAGCGCTTCCGCCTGCTCCGCGCGATCCATGGCCTCTGCCGCGGAATACAGTGGTACGGCAAAATCTCTGCGGCGGCTCCATGCATATTCCGCGATGCGGTGTGCGGCCTGCTCCGCCCTCTCCTTCGTCTCCGCCACCGTCACCACGCTGACGCCGGACTGGGGGAAATCCGCGTAGGGGAAGCCGTGGAAGAAGGAAGCGTCCCGCAGCTCCGGCTGCTCCGCCACCAGCTGCGCCATGAACAGCTTCACATCCATGGCCGGGCCGGACAGGGTCACGCCGCAGGCCGGCGGCAGATGCCACGGCAGCTGCACCAGCGCCTGATAAAATCGTTTTTTCTCCGTTACCTGCTCATGCAGCAGGCGGATCAGATCGCGGGATGTGTCATAGGTGTCCGTATGGGGGTATTCCTTGTAGCCCACGATGATGTCGCTGAGCTCCAGCATCTCCGGGGTGATGTTGCCGTGCAGGTCCAGCTCCATGCCGATGGGCATATCCTTTCCGAACCGCGCCCGCAGCGCCCGCAGCAGCTCCGCCTCCACATCCGGGTAGCCCTCCGCGATGGCGGCGCCATGGATGTTCAGGGCAATGGCGTCCAGCGGCGCTTCACAGTGAGCCGCCCAGCACCGCTCCACGAACTCGTCCCGATACGCTTCAAATGCGTCCTGCTTCGTTGGTGCGCAGGGCGTGATATTCACATGACTGGCCGCCAGCAGCTGAATGCCCAGCTCCCGGCATTCATCAATGAAGCCGCCCATCATGCAGCGGACTCCCGTGCACCCACGGATGTAATCCTCACCCACCCGCTTGATGCTGTTTACCTTCTCCACGTCTGCGGAAATATTGCTGAAAGAATTGGTCTCGTGTTCCAGACCTCCGGCGATGATACGCATGGGGATCGCCTCCTTTACGCCAAGATTAAATACCATTTAACAGCCGCTGTCAAGAGGCAAAGCCCACATCGGCCACGGTGATATCCAGAACATCCACCACCAGCACGTCGCCGGGCGGCGCATTGCAGAAGGGCGGGTTGTCCTTGGAGCAGGTGTATGCGGATTTGTCAATAATTTTCACGGACGCTTCCTCCTTATATTGTGTTCGGTGCTATTTGGGGTATAGCATCCTTCGTTGGGAAGGGGAATGCGTTTCCGCCGCTGTATAACCAGTTGAACCCATCACCGCAGTGTAGTATAATATGAAATGAAAATACAGACAACGGAGGTTTGTCCTATGAAAGTCCTTGCTATCGGAAACAGCTTCTCCGCGGATGCCACCCGGTATCTTCACGACATTGCCCAGGCGGACGGCGTCGCACTGGAAGCCGCCAACCTTTACATCGGCGGCTGCCCGCTGGACCGGCATTACCGCAATATGCTCAGCGGTGCAAAGGCCTATGAGCTTCAGTACGACGGACACATGACCGGCTTCTTCGTATCGCTGGACGACGCTCTGCTGAACCGCAGCTGGGACGTGGTCACGCTGCAGCAGGTCAGCTCCCGCAGTTTTGACAAGGCCAGCTACTCCCCGTACATCCAGACCCTGGCAGAGCATATCCGCACCTGTCAGCCCACGGCAAAGCTGCTGATCCACCAGACCTGGGCCTACGAGTCCGGCAGCGACAAGCTGCTCCTGACCGCCGGCTACGAAACACCTGAGAAAATGCTGGCCGACATCCGCGCCGCATACAGCTATGCCGCAGCTGAAATTCAGGCCGACGGCATCATCCCCTCCGGCCAGCTGATGGGAAAGCTGCTGGAAAACGGCATCCCCAAGGTACACCGGGACACCTACCACGCCAGCTACGGACTGGGCCGGTATGCGCTGGGGCTGCTGTGGTACCGTATGCTCACAGGTGCCAGTGTCACGGACAACACCTTCACGAGCTTCGACCAGCCTGTTTCCGAAGATGAGCAGCAGATCGCCAAAGCCTGCGTGGAATCCTTCGCACCTGTTTTCTGATACAAAAGCTCCTGAATGCGCAGGCATTCAGGAGCTTTTTGCAATTCGTTCGCGGATGGTCTGTGCGCCGCAGAACACGAGGTACACAGCTACGATCACAGAACCGATCAAGTCCAGCCAGTACGACACCGCGCTTTCGGGAAACAGCACCACAGACAACAGCGCCAGCGTCACGCAGGCATCCACAAGGCTTTTCGCCCGGTAGAGCCGCGCCTGCACTGCCAGAATGGGGTTGGGCTCCGCACGGTTGAGGCGGGCGTATTTCCGCCAGAAGATGGTGTTGGCGATAACGCCCAGCACAGCGATCACAAGACCGGGGATCACATTTCCCTTGTCCTCGCTGCCGGCGGCAAACGCCAGCAGCAGCATGATGGTGCCGCCAAGGCACATCATGGCGCCCACAAAGAGATTGGAGAGCCGCTCCAGCCGCTCTTTCTTCGCAGCATCTGTCTCGCCGTCCCGGGTCGTCAAGCGGTATGTCACAAAAGCCATGATGATGGCCAGCAGCTCCGCGCTTCTGCGGACAAAGTCCGCCAGCTGAGTGGAGCTTCTGCCCGCCAACAAGCCAAAGCCTACCACAAGAGGCCCCGGTGCGCTCATGATCACCGACCACAGCAAAGTGCGGCCGCCGGACTTTTTGTTGCTCATGCAAGACCTCCAAACAGATGGATCAGCGGCAGGAGAACCGCCATGGCGGACAGGGGACAGATCACCGTGTCGTGCCCGTCCTTGGAGCAAAGCTCCGCCAATGCGCTGACAAAGGCCGTGATCACGGGAATAACAAGATATCCGGCAAGGCTGAGTCCACCTCTGCACAGCAGCACGATCTCCACGCTGGCAAGAGACACCACAAACATGGCGGCGCTGCCCTCCACGCTTTTGCGGCTGTCGGCAGGCCCGAACCGGATCTTGTGCCTGCCCCATCTCTTGCCCACCAGCGCCGCCGCGGCGTCGCCGAAGCCCCAGGCGTAAACCGATGCCAGCACCAGATACCGGTCGTTCAGCCAGCCCCAGCAAACGGCTATCACCACAGCGAACATGGCAAATACCAGCAGCAGGCTTTCCTTCAGCTCACCCTTTTTGCGCTCGGTGGTCAGCTCAGAATACCCCCGGAACTGCTCAAACCACGCCAGAACAGGGTAGACCACCACGGCGAAGGCCACAGATGCCACCGCCGCACGCCACCACGCATCAAATCCAAACACAAACACCGGCAGGGAACCCAGCAGGATGCAGTGCAGGATCTTGCGGAACACTTCATCCGGTATACGGATGAGAAGTCTGGACAGGAGCGCCGGAGCCGCAGCGCACGCAAAATAGATCAGCAAAGCCCGCGCTCCGTATAAAAACGCCTGCATGCGTTCACCTCCCGAAAAAAACTCCATGCAGCTACTGTATCAGAATCCTCGGCTCGGAACAAGCAGCAACACATGATTTTTTGGCGTTTCTTCGCGAAAAATACAAACCGCTGATCGAGGGAGCAACGTACCCGCGGAGTTTTCTGCGGGTACCTCTTCATCATGCGTATTTACAAAAGCAGTAACGCGCATCATTTCGCGTTCCCTTTTACCAATTTTGTGGTTTTAGGGCATAAAACTTCATGCGTGTAGAACACACCACGAAAACAGGCGAAAGTCTCGACGCATGAAGTTATGAAATCGAATTACCTTGCTATGCTTTTGCATAGCAAATCACCTCCCTTCGTCAAGATGACGGAGGGAGGTATAAATGGTATCAGTCCGACAAATTGAAATTGGTTAATTATCATTGGTAAGCCATGCACTGAGTACCGATATGATTAAGCCTACCAAAGAAATGCACCAACCAATAAAAGATATGTCGTTACTAATGCCACTTGCAGAAATGGAAATGCCAAACAGGATTACTGCAATGCCTACTAAAATCCTTTTAACTGCTTTCATACAATCACACTCTTTGTTAATTAGTCTGATTTAGAATTATATTCCAACAGCCTCAAATGTCTTTATTGTTTCCTTTGTTTTGCCTTTGCTTGCTGCGAATTCGATATATTAAGTCTGCTATCAAAGCGCCGAGTATCATTATGGCAAATATTGTAATTCTAATTTCAAGTGTCCGAAGATATGCACGGAATGTACTGTTTATTACAGTAATAACAAGGTTCACAACGAACACGGCAAATATTAAGCAAACCGTCACCAGCAATGGCCTATCCCATTTTCGTGATGCATACCGTATCGCCCCCCTATTATGAAAGGAAAGAGGCAGCCTACAATGATATCCAATGTATTCCACATAAGATTACCTCACTATTACAATAAATTTGGACAGGAAAGCCGGGCAGCCAGTCCGGCTTCCTTCCAT
>CAZQJD010000027.1:0-17710 GCA_964593575.1 uncultured Oscillibacter sp. | reverse complement strand
CCGGTGATGCTGTCCAGCTCCACGCCGTACAAGCGGCTGTTTCGCATTTCCTCCGGGAGAAGTCCGAAGAAGTTGCCCACACCCATAGACGGTTCCAGAATGTTGCCGGTCTGGAAGCCCATATTGCCAACCGCTTCATAGATCGCCTTGATAACGGTGGGGCTGGTGTAGTGGGCGTTCAGGGTGGAAGCTCTTGCCGCTTCATATTCCTCCGGGGTCAGAAGTTCTTTCAGTTCCGCATACTCTTTGCTCCAATTTTCCTTTGACGGGTCAAAGGCATCGGCAAGACCACCCCAGCCCACATAGCGGGACAACACTTCCTGCTGTTCGGGGATTGCCTGTCTGCCATCCGCTTCCAGAGATTTCAGCAGCTTAATGGCGTTGATGTTCGCCTGATACTTGGCTTTTGCGCCGCCCACGCCCAGGTTATCGTCCGTGATATGGAAGTTCTGTGCGTTCCTGCGGATCTCCGCCTTGGATTCCTCATACATGGCTTCCTCGGCAGCGGCGGTGTTGGGGAAGGTGCGCCACTCACCATCAATCCGAACAGATACGGGATTTCCGTCCAGCGCTTCCTCAAAATCGGGTTCCCGGTCAGCGGAAACGGACTGTGCAGGCGGGTCATGTTCCGGTTCATCCACCCGCAGCCGCTCTACCACAATGTCATAGGGGAGATTGTTTTTCTCGCCGGAATAAAATGCCACGGGTTCGGTGGTGATCTTCGGTTGTTCTGTTTCCCTTACTTCCGGTGTGAACAGATGCGCGTTGCGCTCGTCCCTGCGGATGTAGTCCTCGAACATTTCCCGGTTGATGGATTGATGGCTCCAGCTATACGGGCCGGTGTCGATCCGCACATCAATCTCTCCGATGTAGCCGATAGTCCCCTTGATGTCGCGGTCAGGGTACGGCACGACCACGGTATCGCCCACTTTGTAGGACGGAACGCCCTCCAGCGTGACCGGCTCCCGTGAAACGGGTTCGTGATAGAAACCATCGCGTTCCTGCTGGTACATGGCGCGGAGGACAGGCACGATCTCGTCCCATTTGAACGCCAGCTTGGTGTTGAACTTGTCCTGGAGTTCAATTTCCAGTCCCACGGTGGTAGCGCGGAAGTCTGCTTCCTCACCGCTGAGAAGGGTCATGGTTTCCACGGTTCCCGCGTAGGTTTCGGACATACGGTGCGTGATCTGCTTGTTGCCCTCACCGTTGCGGAACCACTTGGAGATGATTTCCTTATCCCTTGCATCCAGCAGACCGCCCTCGCCGGTCAACACATCCTGCAAGTCCGTGTCGGTAATATCCAGTTCCGCAGGGAGAAACTCGGTAATGCCGCCGTTTCGGTAGTCCTGCTGCAATAGCCGCTCAAACTGCGCCTTGCTCTCCGCACGGAAGATGGGATAAGCCAGCGCCGGGTCACGGAGCTGCACATTGTAGTCCCCAACCTCGGTAATCTCAAAGAGGGTATCATCCAGATAGACGGTATCGCCCACCTTGTAGGGTGTTTCGGGATATGCCGCCGCAGAGGTTTCCGCAAGCGGCTCCGATTTTTCTGCCGCTATCGCCTGTTCCGCAGGGACGACGGTAATATTGCCCTGATCCATGTACCGCTCAAAGTCGGTTCTCTCCATGCGGACAGCTTCCTGCTCCGGTACGCTTGGCATGGTGTACCAAACATCATCCTCGTCCACACGGTCAATAACCATGGAAACCTTGGTGTCGGTATCAAAGGATGCAAGCAGATGATCGCCGGGATGGTAGGCGCTTCCGTTTGGCGTTGTGAAAATCACAGCTTCCGGGATGCCCTGGGTGCGCTGGATGGCGGCAAGATAGTCAATCGCATTTGACTGTTCCGCAAAGCGCAGCAGTTGGCCGCCCTCGCCGTAATACTTCTTGATGGCATCATCCCAAATACCGGTAATGCCACCCTCATAAGGCAGCAGACGGATGGAATAGCGGTCAGGGGCATCCATTGCCTTTTCCTGTGCGGCGATCTGCTCCACATCATTCATCACCTGACGGATGAACGGGTCATTGTCGAGCTTTTCGGGGTCAACTACTTCGCCGTTTACAATGCCGCGCTGGGCAAGATTTTCGCGGATGGCAACAGGGTCAACATCGTCCAGACGGTCATACTCCGCTTCGGTATAGAACTTATCCTCTTTGATAAGCTGTGCGATACGCCGCTGTACCTTTGCCCAGGACAGTACCGCAGGCTCCGAATTGCCAACGGAGATTTGCAGCGGCAGGGCTGCATCGCCCATACCATATTCCTGTGCCAGCCATGCGGCGGTGTCCTTTTCCCGCCCATGCTCTTTCATGTAGCGCACAACAGCGCGTTTGCTTTCGATATTGCCGTTCCACTCCTGCAAGGCCGCGTCAATATCTGCCTGTGTGACTTTATACGGGGAAGGTGTCACCGTCGTTGCCCGCGCGGGATAGGTTTCCTCCAAAAGCTCCTGATGCAGACGGTTATGGAAGGTCGGCATATCAAAATAGAGCTTCGTAAGCTGGAGATCACCGGATTCTGTGACGATGCGCTGGATAGCGGCTGCGCCCTCGATGTAGGCGTTTTCCCGGTCAGAGTTACGGCAGGCGTTGACATAGGCGGTATCTGCAATCAGCGCATTACCAACGGACAGTTTATACTGTTCAAACAGTTCCTTTACAGTAGGTTTTGCCTGTTCCGGTTCGCTGACTGTCTGCACCGGCTCCCGGCTGATGGCGGCAAGAGAATAGACCTTGCGCTCAGTGCTTCCGTCTTGGGTGGCGGCAATGGTGACACCGTAGCTTTCACGCAGGCGCTCCACATACTGTTCCAGCGCGTGTGCGGGAACGCCGCACATATCCACGCGGCCTGCACCGGGGATGGAGCGTGTGGTCAAATGCAAATCCAGCTTTTCGGCTGCTGTTTTTGCATCTTCGCCGTACATCTCAAAGAAATCGCCCACCTGATACAGAACAATATCATCCCGATGGTCATGCTTGATGTCGTTGTAGTCCAGAAAAGCCGGGGGCGGCGAAACGGTTTCCTGCACCTGTTCGGTGGTTTCTTCTGCAATTATGCCTGCTTCTTCCTGTGCCTTTGCTGCCTTTTCCGCTTCGTACTTTTCAAGAGCTTCCGGGGTGAAGTACCGTCCTTTGCGAATCAGCTCGTCAATGCGTTTGGCAACCTGATTCCAGTTCAGCTTTACATCGGCGCAATCCCGCTTGTTGTAGCGCAGACCTTTACCATCGTGATCTTCATGGCTTCCCGTTGCACGGGAAAGGGCGTGGGAATGACCGCCGATGCCATACTCCTTTTTCAAGAAGTCTGTCTGCTCCTTGGGCGTGTGGAGTTCCCGGAAGAAGTCATAGATACGGCCTTTCCCACCGGAAAAGCTGCTCCCACCGGACAGGGCTGCGTTGATTTCGTCCTCGGTGATAAACTGCTTCGCTTCGGGCAGCTCTGCCATAGCGGTGGAAAACTCACGGCGCGGCAGGGACAGGTCTTTCAGACTGTTCCAGATTTCTTCTGTCTTATGGAAGTGGAAACGCATCAGGCTCCGGTCTTGGCTGTATGCTGTCCAAAAGGCAGCATATTCATCGGAGAGGGTCTGTCTGAAAGCGGGGTTTTTGAGGGCTTCGGACAGTCTTGCGGTAGCTTCGGGATAACCACCCCTGCGGTATTCCTGCAAACAGGACAGATACCCTTGCTCCCGTGCTTCCTCGCTGAGATCTCCGCGCAGATGCCAAAGGGCGCTTGCAATCATGTCGCGCTCATGTCCGTGGGCTTCCTCCAGTTCCACATTGGTGGCATATTGACCATTCTCCAAAAGCTGACCGATACGCTCGGCGGCGTCCTGCCATGAAATAACCTGTGCGGTGGAAGAATACCGGGCGGTGTTGCCCTTCGCCAGATGGATGCCATCCTCGGCATACCATGCGCTGATGCTCTTATCACCGATTTTTATACCATTGCCGCCATAAAACAGATTTTTGAGGTATTCTGCGTTTTCTTCCACAGACTTCTGTTTGGAAAACTCGGCGGCAATCTTTTTACGGTGGTGGTCAGCATTGCTTCCAAGGCGCAGAAAATGGTCGATTTCATCCTGGGAAAAAGAAAAAGCGAAGGGCGTTTTTGTTACGCTCTCCGCTTGTGCGATGTATTGGATTTGTTCCGTTTCCGTGGGGAAGAAGGATAGCTGCCCGCCGCCGGGGGCATCAAAGATACTTAGCTGAACACCAGCTCCGCGAGGATCACTTCCTCGGCCTGTGCTTTGAGGGTGTTCATCAGCCCCGCCCACTTCATCGGGTCGCTGGCTTTCAGTTCCTCCGTCACGCCCGCCGACTTCATCAGTTCGGGCATCATCAGTTCCAGACGGTTGATCGCTGCTTCCTCGATCTCCCTCAGATGGGGGTACAGCTTCTCCGACAGCAGCAGGCTGTTCCACAGCACCGGACGATGTTCCTTCAGATAATTCTTCCGCATCCTCCCGTACTTGCCCAACGGGGTCTGCGGCTGTTCGCGCAGGCTCAGATCGGGGATCAGATAATCCCCGTTCTGCGTGTAGGTCAGTTCGCTCATGGCTTTCGCTCCTTTCCGCGACTTTCTCGCGCTCATAGTTTTTAATCGTGACTTCGATCTGCCGCAATACCTGTTCGCTGGACTGGCTGATAGCAGTACCAAGGGCGGCAACGGTCTGAGGGGTATTGAAATCAAAGACATTCAGAAAATCTTCATGCTCGAAGTATTCTCCCGGCTCCATGCCGCAGCGGGACAGCAATGCGTAGGTGGTGCTGACCACGGCGGCGTTCCGAAAAGCCACTCCGATGTTGAAATCATCATACTCCTCCAGAAAGGAATCGTCAACGATGCCGAGGATGTCGCGCCCGTGGTTGTTCCAGTATTCATCCACAAGCTGCGCCGCGACACGCTCCAACTGATCGGCAAGCCCATTTTCACCGGAAACATCAAAACGGTGTTCCAGCGCCGCAGATACCACATCCCGATGCTCCGGCTGATATTCCCAAAAGTAAGGGCGGCGAGAGTTCTCGCCGCCGCCTGTGTCGGATACATCGAATACATATCTCAGCTTGGGATTATCTCCGGTGGTGTCAATGAGAGCGATACCCTTGCTGCCGCGCCGTACATACCGGCGCATCTGTTTGTTCCAGAGGTCGTATTCCGCGCAGGCCGTAGCTTCCGGGCGCTGGGCGAAAATCATAAGCTGTTCATTGTAGGGGTACTTATACAGCCTCGCAGCGGTGGTCAGAAACGCCGTCCACTTTTGGTAGCTTCCCGTGATCTGCCCCGCCGTGTGGTCTGCCATCTGTGCGTAGAACTGTAATTTACTCGGCATCCATGTCCTCCTTTTCAAAATCTGGGAACAAGTCCAGAGCTTCATACTCTGCGTCGCTCATCCCGTTCAGTTTTGCAATGGCGCTGTCCGTCAGCTCACGCAGTTCCGCTTCATCGGCGGCAAGGTAGCCGCGCATTTCCGTCAGTGCCGCGATCAGCCCCTCCCGTGTGCCGGGATCGTAAAGGCTCATAAGCTGCTGCTCGTCAAAAGTGATGTTCATATTCAAATCTCCCTTTCCGCGCTCTTTTTGGGCGCTGTCTTGTGTGTCCGTTCCTGAATGGGCTGGTTTCTGAGCTGTTCCAAAACGGAGGGTTTCTTTTCCTTGCGATCATGGTCAGCAGCTTTCCCGTTGTTGATGATACCGTCAATCATGCCGTAATCATCTTCCATAGACATTTCAGCGGCTTTCAAATGGTTCTCCGGCCGCTGGAACGCGGGAAGCTCCTTAAATCCAACGCTGTCGCAGTAGTGATATGATACCTTCCCATCCAGCTTTAACGCAACGATGTCGCTGACAGACAGACTATGCCCGGTGAAATCAACGGGGCGTTCCTCATTGAAAATGTAGTAGAAGTTTTCAAGGATTCTGCTTCTGTCACTGTCGGGATAGACTTCGCGGGTGTAGATCGCTTCATAGTTGGCAGGGTCAGGCGGTGCGGTCAGACTTTCCATGCGGGCAAACCGCAGTTCCACGGGAGCATCGCGGCGGAGCTGGTAGATCGCCATAGAATCGGTGGGGCTGTCCAAAAGCCGCTGCTCCACATCACGCAGAGGAATATCCGCTTTGATTGCTTCCCAATCCTCGCGGGAGATACCAAACAGACCGTCATGGTTTACCACATCTTCGGTGTCAAACACCATCGCTTCGGTATTGTCGGCATAGAGCATATATACGGTGATGTCCTTTTCTGCCAGCTCCATTGCCCGGTCTTTGGAAAGGGGCAGCATATCGCTGTCCGTATATCCGTAGTATTCCATCATCTTCGGTGTGATGGTAGGATCGGGGAGCGGTTCGTCCATGGCCTGTTCGGGCGCATCCGGGAGCATGGTTTCCGGTGCTGCTGCCGCACCGTCATCCGCGCCGCTGTCCATATCCTCACCGATAGCAGATGTCGGGGTTGTCTGCGCTTCCTGTAAGGTTTCCAGCATATCCAGCGAAGTAAGCCGCACGGCGTAGGTATCCAGATCGTGCAGTTTGCAGATTTCCATGCAGGCGGTGGAAATCAGAATATCGGGATTGTCAAGCTGCCCTCCGTCCAGCAGGCGCATGGTTTCCTTGTCATAAAGGGTGTAGTCAAACCCTTCATCACTTCTCTGAATGTGGAGATAGGTGTTGTCCGATACAAGGTAGAGCTTTTCGGACTGTTCCAGCGCTTTGACCTGTTCAGGGGTCATGGTGCCGGACTTTAACGCTTCCTGCAATTCCAGACACTTTTCGTATGTGCCCACATAAAGTACATCGCCGGGAACAAGGGCAGAATCCTTTGTGACCGTGTACTGCTGAATGTAGGTGTTATCATCAGGAGTAGTGCGATTGAAATTGCTGTGCAGCTTGTACTCAAACCGCGCGGGGGCTGTCTGTTCTGTTGCCTGTTCGGGAACGATGGGAACAAATTCCCGCTGGTTGAGCTGTGCCAACCTGTCCATGAGCGCGCCCTGTTCGGTAAAGCGGGGCTGCCCATCTTCACCGATGATCTTATATACATCCAGCAGCGCATCAGAAAGAGGTCGCAGATCGTGGTTTTTAATCCTTTCGTCTGCCCATGCCGCTATCCCTGCTTCATCTGCAGCAGGGATGCTCTGACCGGGTTCCGCTTCATTGACCTTTACCATAAAAGCAGCAAAGTCATTGGAAAATGCCGTAATTTCCTCTTGGGTCAGGAACGGAGATACCGGCTCCGCCGCCTGTTCGGGGATCTCCGTCTGTCCCTGGATTTGCGGAGAGATACCGCGCTCTTTACAGATTTCCGCAAAGTGGCGGTCAATATCAGAGATAAGCCCGGAAGCGGTCTTGCTGATGGTTTCCAGACTGGCGCGGAGTTCTTTCAACTCCTTGCCCTGCGACCATGTGGCGATATAGCCGAAGCTGTTTTCAGCGGTTTCAATGCCGTAATACTGGCAGACAGCATAGGAAATGCTTTCTGCTTCCACTTCCTCAGTGTGCCGGTCTTTGCGCTGTTCGTTCAAAAACTGATAGACGGAGATTTCGCCGCCGACAAAGTTCAAACCTTCTTCTTCGGTCAGATACAACCGGTCATCTTCGCCAAGATCAAGGGGTTTTGCCGTAATAATCGCACCGGCGTGATTGACCGCCACATTCGGCTCGACGGTTACAGGCATACCGGGATTGTAGTCGGAACCACGCAAATCATACCGATGCAGCCCATCGGGGAGGTCGGCAAGGGCAATTCGCCCGTTGGAGAACAGACCGGGTACATCGAATATTTCGATTTCCTGATACTTGGGTGCATCTTTGGGTTCCTCCACCTTCTTGTAGTTGTGGAGTTTGGCATGGGCGATCTCATGGACAGCGGCGCATACCGTCTGCACTTCACTCATACCGTCCCGGATGGTGATACTCTGATTGGTGGAGTTGAAATAACCGTCCGTATCGTTTGCGATGGGGCTTATCTCCATCGGTACGGGAGAGGAACGGCGCAGCGCCTCCATGAAAACCTCATACTGCTGAACATTGCCGTTCAGATCGGATGCAAGCTGCGGCAGGGGTTTTCCCTCGGTCTGCGACACATCAAAGACGGATACCACCTTATACATGGGGATTTTGACTTCTTTTTCCTCCACCACAACCTTACCGTCTGCATCCAGCATCGGCGCTTTGGTGTCGGGGTCGAGCTTGACTTCCTCAATCTTTTTCTTGTAGGGCGTGGGCGCGATGATCTTGATGCCTTTTTCACCTTTCATCACATTGCGCCCGAACTGGTCGCGCCACTTATTGAAGCCTGCCACATGGGTGGCGTCGGGGCGCTGCATATAAATGAGCATGGTGTTGTTGACCGAATAGCGGTGGAAGCGGCTCATAGTGGACAGGTATTGCCTGTACTTGTCGCTTTCAAACAGCTCCTTGATGCCGGTTTCGATACTGTCTACGATTTCCCGCATCCGGTCTTTGCTGGTCTGTTTCTCAGCCATGATGATCTCCTTTCAGATAAAAAAATAGCGCCCCTGCACAGGTGAAAAACACATCCTGCACAGGGGCAATTCTCCGCATATAGAACCCGCTTTTGCTCTTACGGGTGTAAACTATCAGCCCCTTGGATTTCCGTGCCGGAAAACCCTTGCAAACAGGAGCTTTTATACCCTCTATTTGCGGAGGTTCCAGTAGTGTTCACGCTTCCTTTTTGCGTCCTGTTTCCTGCGCTCCCGCTTGGAACAGGATGGGCAATATTTGGCGCGGTTGGAAGTAGAGAAGATTGGCTTACCGCAGACAAGGCAGCTCTTTTCTGGCCTGTTCCGCATGACCTCCGCATACAGCTCACAGTCAGCGGGCAGGACTGCGTTTCGGAACCATTTGCACAGCACCGAATAGGAAATGCCCTGCACACAGACGCAAGGCTCCCCATCATCCAACAGGATGCAGTTGCCGTGGTCATAGTTGCAGCACTGTGACCGAATCAGCTTTTTGGCGCGGCGTAACTGCTTCTCGTCCATACGCGGCAGGTCACTCATGCCGCCTCCATGATGGAAGCCGCAATTTTACGACAGGCGCGGCGGAAAATCTTGCTGGCAGTTGCATCACAGGTCAGTTCAAAGGAGGTGGAAATCTCCCGATACCGACAGACCGGCGCAGGGACGAAGCCTGCCTGTGCATCGAAGCCCATGCGCATACCGATCACGGTCTGTTCCCGGTAGTCCAAATCCTCAAAGGCACCGATCACAGCAGCGGTCAGATCATCGTGCCTGTCGCAGCACTCCACAAAGGCGCTGGCATCGGCGGTCAATGCCTTGGGGATCGCGGACAAAATCAAATGAACGGCGCGGGTTTTATTGATGCTGTTTTCCATTCATGTTCACCTTCTTTCAAATTCCAGCCGGTAGGCTGTTTTTGTTCCGTCATCCTCCAATACCACCACGGCATCATAGGTCTTTCCGGCCTTTTCCGAATAACAGCCTTTCAGCGGGGCGCGGCCATCTTTCAGCAGCGTGGCGGCAAGGGTTTTGGTCAGGGCCTTTTTCTTGGCGGTGAAGAATTTGCTGTTTTTCCACAGAGCGAAGGAGCAGGCGCGGTTTTCGCAGAAAAAGCCCTTGGGCGTTTCCGTTACATCCGCCTTGCATCGGAGGCATTTGCCTACCACCTCGCGCCCGGAGGGGAACAGGACTTCCGCACCGGGGATGGGTTTATAGGTCTGCATCAGCTCGCCCAACATGGCGGTAATCCCGTCCATGAAGCTGTCCGGGACAATTTCTCCGCGCTCGATCTCTTTCAAGCGGTGTTCCCATTCTGCGGTAAGCTGCGGGGACTGGAGCTGTTCGGGCAGTACGGTGATAAGCGCCGTGCCGGTGGATGTGGGCAGAAGATTTACCACCTTCTTGGATTTTTTGCGCTCCACAAAACCAGAGGACACCAGCTTTTCAATGATACCGGAACGGGTTGCCGGGGTTCCGATGCCCTTGCGTTCCGCATCGTCGGGCATATCCTCTTTGCCCGCGCTTTCCATCGCTGACAGCAGCGTATCTTCGGTGAAGTGCTTGGGCGGCGTGGTCTTGCCGATCTTGACCGCTGCATCCGATACGGAAAGGGACTGATGCTCCGCAACATCCGGGAGAGTGGATGCTGCTTCCGTCTGTTCCTGTTCGTAGGACTTCCAGCCGGGGACAAGGACAGTCTTGCCCTTGGCGGTGAAGCTGTGACCGGCACATTCCACTGTAATGACCGTTTCTGCATAGCGGTGTGCTTCGCAGATGGCACGGAGCAAGCCCTTTGCCGCCAGCTTCAGCACTTCGCGTTCCCCCAGGGGCAGCGACATCAAATCCGTTTTTCCTGCGCTGACGGTGGGGATGATGGCGTGGTGGTCGGTCACTTTCTTGTTGTTGCATACCTGTTTTGCGTGGATGGTCGTGGGCGATGCCACACCACAGACAGCAGCGGCAGAAGAAACAAGGCCGCTGATGCTGTCCTCCATATCCTCAGTCAGAAAGCGGCTGTCTGTACGGGGGTAGGTACAGAGCTTCTTTTCATAGAGGGCTTGGAGATAATCAAGGGTCTGCTGGGCGGTGTAGCCAAGGATGCGGTTTGCATCACGCTGGAGCGCGGTCAGATCGTAGAGCGCTGGGGCTTTTTCTGCCTTTTCCTTTCGCTCCACGGATTTCACAGTTGCCGTTTTGCCATTGCAGGCGTTGGCAAGGCTGTCTGCGGTTTTTCTGTCCTTCATTCTGTCTGTCACAGCGATAAAGCCGCAATCAAGCTGTACCGTGTAGAACGGTTCCGGGACAAATGCGGAAATATCCGCTTCCCGCTGTACCAGCAGCGCCAACGTTGGGGACATGACGCGCCCGATGTTCAAGGTGCGCCCGTAAGTAAGGGAGAAGTACCGGGTAGCGTTGATACCCACAAGCCAGTCGGCCTTTGCGCGGCATAGGGCTGACTGATGCAGCCCGTCATAGTCGCGCCCGGATTTTAACTGTTCGAAACCGGTGTGGATTGCATCATCTTCCATGGAAGAGATCCACAGCCGCAAAATGGGCTTGGAACATCCCGCAAGACAATAGACGGTACGGAAGATCAGCTCACCCTCGCGCCCTGCATCACAGGCATTGACTACCTCGGACACATCCTCACGGCGGAGCAGGCCGCTCAGAATATCAAACTGCTTGCGCTTGTCCTCGCGGATGGTAAAGCGGTAGTTCATCGGCACGATGGGCAAGTCTTTCATCGTCCACTTGGCATAGTCGGCGTTGTATGCGGCGGCGTCTGCCAGCTCCGCCAGATGCCCGAAGCACCAGGACACCAAATATCCGCCGCCCTCCAGATACCCGTCATGCCGTTTCTTTGCGTTTAGGACTGCGGCAATACTCTGCGCCACAGAGGGTTTTTCAGCGATCACAAGGCGCATGGCACCACCTCCATCCTTTGAATATCACGGTAACAGGGACGGACACATTCTTCTCCGAAACGCCTGCACCCATAACAGGGATGCCCCTTGGGGGCTGCGGGAGGGGGTTCCTCCCGCATGGGTTTGGGTTTCTGCATCATCATCCGTTCCAGCGGATTATTGGTGAAGTATCTCATGCGTCCTCGTCCTCCGTTTCATCCTCCGCTTCGGATTCTTCATCGTACTGCTCAAACTCATATTCATCGTCCTCGCCGTAGTCGTAATCATCCAGATTGGAATTGCCCTTGGTCTGCGGCTTGCCCTTTTTCACTTTGAGGAAGTAGAACGCCGCGCCGCCGCCCAGGGCTGCGATCAGCACAAAGGCGATAATGCCGCCCATACCGCCTTTTTCCTCCGGTTCCTCAACAGGTTCGGTAGGCTCGTCAGGCACTACCGGTTCGGGTTCCTTGCCCATGCACTCAGTCATATTGACCGCGCACACCTCGCAGCCGGTGTTGACACTTCCAGCCGCGCACTTATTGGCACAGGTGCAAGTAGGCGTTTCCGTTTCGCCGCCATCCTCTGCCAGTCCCTCCATATCGGCAAGGTCAACCGGGTTCAGGAAGTAGGTTTTATACTGTTCTTCTTCCTCACCCGCGGGAGAATCGTAATCAATGATGATGTAGAAGGTGTTTCCATCCCTGTCCTGCACGGTGATGAACTGTTTGTTGGTTTCCTTGTCATACAGAAGATCGCGGGTGGAAATGTCCGATTCCTCGCTGAAAGGCTCGCCCTGCACGGTGGAGGGTTCCGTAGGCTCCGGGGTGGTCGTTTCGCCTGTGTCAGTCGGCTTCTTCTCGGTGCTGCTGATGGTCAGGTATTTTCCATGAACATAACCGACACGCTCCGGCAGAAGAATCTTGATCCAGTCGCCATCTGTGCCGATGACCTCCACCACCGTGCCGTTGGCAAGCTGGGTAAACGCATTATTGTCCATCCCCGCGCCGGTGCGGACATTGAGGTTGCCGCCGTTGGTGGTCACGGTGCCGGTGTACTCGGTTTCGGCTTCCTCCGTCTTTTCCGCTTCGGTACTTTCGGGAGGGGGCAGTTCATAGTCGTAGTAATCGCCGCCGCTGGCAAAGGCGGTGACGGGGAAAATGCTGATGCAGAGAATTACAGCCAAAAGGCTGAGAAGAATACGGGGTTTCGTTTTACTCATGGATCGGTTCCTCCTGTTCAGAAGTGATCGGGGCAGGCGCGCCCTGCATACGGCGGAACAGTTCGGCAAACTGCTCCATCGTCATACCGTTTTCGCGCACCATGCCGATGATGTCGGTGTCCTCCAGCTCACGAATCTGCTTTTCCAGTTCGCGGTTGCGCCCTTGCAGATCGGAAATCTTTCTTTTGTTCTTTTCAAACTCCGTGCGGAGCTTCGTAATTTTGGGATTCATATTTCACTCTCCTTTACGGCAAACGCCCATAACAGTAGAAATGGGACTGCCAGTAGCTTGAATTTAGGTTTGCGTAGGAAATCGGGTCGCCGCAATGGATCATCATTCCATTTCCCACATAGATGCCTACATGACTGACACCGGGGGTATCGTAGGTGCCGGTAAAGAACACCAGATCGCCGGGCTGCACATTGGCAGAAGATACGCGGGTCGTAATGTTACATAGTCCCTGTGCGCCCAATCTGCCGACATCCCAGCCGGAATGATTGATGACCCAACTAACAAAGCCCGAACAGTCAAAAGAGGTAGACGGGCTGCTGCCGCCCCACACATAGGGATAGCCCAAGTATTTCTCCGCCTCCGTGATAATGGCGGCGAACACTTCATCTTCCAGAGCTTCCGGTGGGATTTCATAATCGGTATAGCTGCCCTCGACATACTTGCCGATATACTCCGAACCGGGGAACAGGTCTGGACGGTTGCCCAGGGTTGCCATGTAGGTGGCGTACATCCCAAGCTGTTCCTCGCCCATGATGTAGACGGGAACATGGCTCAGATTGAAGTTTTCCAGCGTGACCGTGCAGATGTAATAGTCATAGGGAACCTGAACCTCGTATTCATATTCCTCGGTGCTGGTTTCTCCGGTTTCCGGGTCGGTGACGGTGTAGCTGCCTGTCCGGGTTTCCGTCCGGTAGCGGGTTTCCACTACGACATCTTCCGTGAGGATGTACTGCTTCTCGAACAGCATTTGAAGCGTTCCCTGTACTTCATCCAGCGTCCATTCGCCCTGATGCAGTGCCGTGAGAATAGAGATCAGCACATAGGGGTCATGTTCAATATCGTCCAGATCGAAGTGATACTCGTCGTAGTCGTGAGTACGCTCATAGTTGTCCAGATACTCTTGCAGCTCGGCTTCCATATCACAGTAGGCCGCTTCCGCGCCCAGCATATCCTCATCCCGCGAGGGATAGGTGCTTGCGGCGATACCGGAACCGGCACCCTCCAACAGCACGGAACAGGAGGACAGCCCGTTTAGGAAGAACGCCAGCATCAGAAACAGTGCGGCGGCGATGGCAAAGCCCCTTTTGTGCCGCCATACAAACTGACCAGCCTGCTTGGTTTTCTCAGCGGCTTTTTTCGCCGCCTTTGTGGTGTTCTCCGTGGTCTTTGCCGTGTTTTTTGCGGTCTTGCCGTACTTGGCGGCGACATACTGCTTCTTGATGGCCTGTTTCTGCTGCCACTTGGAAACGGGGTTGCTGGTGGGGTGTTCTATCTGCGCTTTCTTTTGGAGCGCATCAATATTTGCCTTTTCCAGCCGGGTTTCCGCTCTGGCGGCAGCGCGGTAGGGCTTGAGCTGATAGGAACGATGGGCGGATTGTATCAACCGCCCGCCGCTCTCGGCTACACCCTCCAGCTTGTGTGCGGATTCCACGCCCACATTATCGTCCTCGCTCTGCTGGACTTCCCGATGGAACTGAGAAAGAACAAGGTTTGCAGGCGCATCCTGTGCCGCATGGGTCAGCTTGGAGGGAGGTTTCTTCTTGTCCACTTCCTCAAATCGGAGGTGTGTTTTCACCTTGCCGGTGGCAGGGTCAAAACCACGCTCTTTTTTGACAACGGTTTTCTTTGGTATTTTCGCCTGTGCTTTATCTGCCTTTGCCGCCGCTTTTTCCACCCTCTTAATGGGCTTTTTCAGCTTCGGCTCGGCAAGGTCGGCATCGGAGAAGTGCAAGCGGGGTTCTCTTTTCATTCCTTCGCCACCTCTTGCGGCTTGGTGGTCATCACCCTATACAGCTCAGTGTCCTTCGGGAAGTGGTCAACGAAGGGCAGAATGGTGTTGCCGTAGAACAACAGTCCTTCACCCTCACCGGAATGGGTCACATAGGAAAGCTGATGGGGCGAAATGTTGAGCTGCTTTGCAAGGATTTGTCTGTCACCCGCCGCCTGATTGAGCATATAGATGAAATCGCTGTTTTCAAAGATGTTCTCAACCTCGCGGGAGGATAACAGGTCTTTGACATTCTGCGTGATTCCGGTGGGGATGCCGCCCCATTTTCGATAACGCTTCCAGATCTCCACGCTGTACGAAGCGGTCTGTTCCTCTTTCAAAAGCAGATGGAACTCGTCCAGATAGTATCTTGTGGTCTTATGTACGGCGCGGTTGATGGTAACGCGATTCCACACCTGATCCTGCACCACCAGCATCCCGATTTTTTTGAGCTGCTTGCCCAGCTCCTTGATGTCGTAGCAGACAATGCGGCTGTTTACATCCACATTGGTATGGTGGTTGAACACATTGAGGGAGCCGGTGACATAGATTTCAAGTGCGGTGGCGATGTACTGCGCTTCCTTTTCGTCCTGGGCGCGGAGGGCGTTATACAAGTCCTCCAAAATCGGCATATTCTCCGGTTTGGGGTCGTTGAGGTAGTCCCGGTAGACGATACGCACACAGCGGTCAATGATGGTTTTTTCTACCGGAGCAAGCCCGTCCTTGCCGCCCACGATCAGTTCGCACAGCGACAGGATAAAGTCAGATTTCAGCGACAGCGGATTATCGTCATCACTGTAATCCAGATTCAAGTCCATAGGGTTGATGTAGCAAGGCAGACCGTCATAGCCCTTGCCGGTGGGTGACAGCTTAATGACCTGTCCAGACAGGCGCTCCACCAGCGGCGTGTATTCACCCTCCGGGTCGCAGATGATAATGTCATCCTTGGGACAAATCAGAAACGCATTGGTGATCTCACGCTTTGCGGAGAAAGACTTGCCGCTGTTGTGGACGATCAGCCCGTTTGCCAGCACGAAATTCAAACGCTGGGGAACGGTCATGTCATAGACCGGTACGGCATCGGAAAATGTCAGGGGCGAAACCTTGGAAACGGTGTGGTTGCCGCTGAGCTTCTGTCCCTCTTTGATTTCTCCTGCGGTGATGTAGCTGCCATCCGCATCCATAATGAGGTGTGTGTCGGTACAGCAGACCGATGTGCCATCGGCAAGATGCAGTTGCATCATACTGTGGACATACTTTTCAATGCGGATTTCCTTGGCAAAGGCATCCACCGTCTGACCGGCTTCCTCGTCATAGGCTTTTACCCATGCTTCGGTAATGCCGTTTTCCACGAGTTCGGCAAATGCAGCGGTTTCCCCATTGGCCAGCCGCACACGAGTTTCACCGGAAAAGCAACCGGGAGTACCCAAAATCAGGCCGTTTGGGTTTTTCAGCAGCTTGCGGTCTACCATGATAAGGTTGTTGGACAGGGCGTTGATGCCATAATACAGGGCTTCCGTGCCGCTCTGGAACAACTCCTGTGTGGTGAACGGAACGAAGATCGCCACACTGGAAGTGGTCAGGCCGCGCTGAATCTCGATCTGATTGAAACCCAGGGGCAAACTGCTCATAAGCCCTTCTTCATGCTGGAAGTCCAGACGGGTCAGCGCACAGTTATATTTCTGCGCGATGCTGGAAGTCTGGAAGATGTTGTTGTCAAGCTGACGGGGCGTATCCGCCGTGTTCATAATGAGGAATGTCAGCAGGAACATTCTCTCGTTGCGGGACTGCAAATCCTGCAACAGCTTCTTGGCTTCCGCGCCGTAGGTAGCAAGATCAGACGGGATAATGTCCATGTCGTAACCGGCGCGCACAGCCTTTTTCTGTTCCTCAATTTTGGATTTATCCAAATCGGTGATTTTGCGCTTGACCGTCTTAATGGCATTGACCTGATCCATGGATTGCACATGGAGATTGACGATGATGCTGCTCTCCATATCAAGGAAGTCTGCCAGCATACGGTCATTCAGCTCCGGTGCTAAAATCTGCACGAAACTGACCGCGCCCAGCTTTTTGCCCATGCGGAACATCTTGCCGGTCTTGAACTCAAAGGAGCTGGGAGCGATAAAGTCCTTGGTGGACAGCCCGGAGGGAGCAAGCCAGTCCCACGAAAAGCGGAACGGTTCCTGCTCGTCCATACGGAGAATGTCGTGCATAACGCGCAGACGGTCATACCCGTTCAGCGGCGCAGCTACAACGCCCAACCGCTTGAAGTTATTGAGAAGGTCGGTTTCAATGCGTTCCAGACGGGGCTTTGCGGTGCGAAGGTTATCTGCTTCGATGCCGAAGGTCAGATACTTGGTCTTAATCAGACCATTGTTGCCACGGGCAAGCTGATTTTGCAGCATCTCGGCATACTCGGCGCGGATGGCGTCGAACTCGTCACCGCAGGGCGGGATGGTGATGCTCCGGGCAAAGGTTTCCTGTGATGCCGACAGGTTGACAAAGGAGAGCTGGAACTGCACAGAGCTGTCAAAGTAATTCAGAAAATCGCACCACGATTCAAAGATTGCGGTCTTATCCTCGTTCTGCGAAAGCTGGTAGTTGATGTCCTGATACTGGATGGTCTTGGTGTAGCGCGTATCGGTCACACGGCAGATACCGTCAGGCCACATACGCTGATATGGGATGCTGTCCTGCGCCGATTTCTCTTTCTTATCCGTCCTGTTCGCCCTTGCGATGGCGGCCTCGATCTGTTTTCTTTCGGCGCGGGTCAGTTTCTTTTTTGTGGACAATTCGATACACCTCCCGGTCTAATTGGTTTTGCCGCTCCAGGACGGCATAAAAATTGTTGGTCTTATAGGGTCGCTGCTTCGGCCTTTGAAAGCAAACGCGGTAGATGTTGCGAATCACCACCTCCAACGGTTGACCGTTCTTTTCGTACATGGCAAACAGCATTGCCGGTATCATTACCACCATCATCACCATGGCGGCAGGGCTGGTGCCGATACTACCTTTGAGCAAAAAGAAAAGCGGTACGCCGATCAGCGCGCCGCAGCCGAAGCAGATGAGCTGTCTTTTCGTGAGATTGAACAGCACTTT
>CAZQJD010000026.1:0-17782 GCA_964593575.1 uncultured Oscillibacter sp. | reverse complement strand
GTGCGCAGCACGCGGGATTCTCGATTAAAGCTTTTAATCGAGAATCAGTATCAAACGGCGAAATCTCCATTTTCCCGCACTATAAGCGACGAAACAGGGCGTTTCTTCGTGCGTAACGCACAAAGAAACGCCCTGTTCTTGTTGGAAATATACAACAAAACGAAACAGATTCCTTTCATTTAACGCAGGAAAGAATTCCATCTTTTCCCCGTCACAGAACCAGCGTTTTGTGGAGATACGGTGCCTCGTCCAGCCAGGCGTCGCAGCACCGCAAAAAGCATTGGAACACCGGTGTGCTCAGCTGGGACTTATGTGTCAGGAGCCAGTTCTTCTGCACCGGGGGTGCCGGGTCCAGCCGCCGGAGAGTCAGCGCTCCCGGTCTGCGCCCCATAGACCACCGGACGATTTTTTCGGGAGCAATACACCAGCAGCGCCGGTCATCCAGTTCCGAAGGCTGAATGGGGCGATCCGGCAGTGGTGTGTCCGCCGGGCACAGAACGCACCGCTCCTCGTCGAAAAAGGGCAGCAGAACCAGCTGAGGATTCTCAACGGGTGTGCCCACCCACACAGCGGCATCGATCTCCTGCCTGCCCATCATCTCAATGACACGCAGGTTGTTTCCGGACAGCAGCCTGACCTGCAGGTTCGGGATCTCTCTTCGCATTCTCCTGATGATGGCCGGCGCCATATATTCCATCAGATTCCCCGAGACATTGAGTCGAAAGGCAGGCTCCTTCTCCTCCTGAATGTACCGCTGTATCTGCCGTGCTCCACCACCGCCATAAAAATTCTGATGTTCTGCTGGTTCATACGTCCCTCCCGATGGTTCCGGGGAACTGCAGAACGCAGTTCCCCGGGTGTGTTACTTCTGGTATACGATCTTGCCGTCGATGATGGAGATATGAGCCTTGCCTCCGATGTAGACCAGGGGATCCTTTGTCCAGATGACCACATCGGCGTCCTTGCCCACTTCCAGACTGCCCACACGGTCGGCGATGCCGATGTGCTTGGCGGGATTGATGGTGATGGCCTTCCAGCCCTCCTCCATGGGGAGGCCGGCATCCACCGCGAAACCGGCGCACATGGGCAGGTTCTCAATGGGGATCACGTTGGCGTCGGTGATGATGCTGATAGACACGCCTGCCTTGTGCAGAATGGCGGGAGTCTCGAAGGTCTTGTTGGCCAGCTCCGGCTTGCTCTTGGAGCCGAAGGAGGGGCCCACCAGTGCGGGATAATCATAGGTGGCCAGCTTGTCGGCGATCATGTGACCCTCGGTGCAGTGATCCATGGTGAGCTTCACGCCGAACTCCTGCGCGATGCGGATGGAGGTGAGGATATCGTCGGTGCGGTGGGCGTGGGCCTTCAGGGGGATCTCGCCCCGCATGACGGGCAGCATAGCCTCCAGCTTCATGTCGAAGGCGGGATTCTTGCCGGCGTCCTTGGCCTCCATGTAGTTGCGGGCCTTGAACAGCAGCTCGCGCAGCAGAGCGGCGGTGGCCATGCGGGTGATGGGCGCCTTCTTCTGGCTGCCGAAGACGTTCTTGGGGTTCTCGCCGAAGGCGCACTTCATGGCAACGTTATTCTTGATAACCATGTCATCCACGCAGTTGCCGGCCAGCTTCATGGCCACGAAGGTGCCGCCCACCACGTTGGCGCTGCCGGGACCGGTGCAGATGGTGGTGACGCCGCCGCGGATGCCGTTCATCAGACGGCCGTCCTCAGGACGGATGCCGTCGATGGCGCGCATTTCGGGCGTTACGGGGTTGCTCTTCTCGTTGTAGTCAGCGCCCTTGTCTCCGATGATCTCCTCGCCGATGCCGATGTGGCAGTGAGCCTCCACGCAGCCGGGAGTCACCAGACGACCCTCAGCGTCGATGACCTGCGCACCCTCAGGAGCGATGAGGTCGGCGCCCACAGAGGCGATCTTGCCGTCGTCGCCCAGAAGGATACAGCCGTTTTCGATGTCAGCGCCTGCCATGGTCTTGATGTAGCCGTTCTTAATGAAAATCATATGCGTACTCTTCCTTTCCGTTGTGGGCGTCAGCCCTTCTGATCCATTTCTGCCACAAGGTCAAAGACCATGTTGGTCAGGGTGATGCGATAGGCCGTGAAAATGTGGCCGGCGTCCAGCTCCTGATAGGTCACATCCATGCCCCGCTCCTTCAGCAGATTGAAAAGGGGCATGATGTGCATTTCCGGCGGAACCATGGTGTCCTTTGCGCCGCCGATGAAGCGCAGAGGCATGGTCTGGGGGATTTTATCCGCCAGAGCGTCAAAGCGCCACTCCCTGGAATGGGCGGCGATATCCTCCCGCAGGTAGTTGTCGTGAGGCATCCGGAAATAGCCCTTGGCAGCCGTCTCCATCATGGTCTCGAACCGCTCCGACTGGTCCTCGTAGCGCATGGCCATGTCGCAGGGTGCCATGATCACCGCGCCCCGGACGGGCACGCCCTGTGCCAGGGCGTTGAGGGCGGTGAAGCCGCCCATGCTGTGGCCCATGAGATAGATGCGCTCCGGGTCCACGCGGTACTTCTCCGCGTGCTCCCGGACCCAGTTCACCACGGTGAAGGTGTCCTCGATGAGGTGGGAGAAGGAATAGTAGCCGTGGCCGCCCCACACGCCGCGATAGTTGAAATAAATGGTGGCGATGCCGCCCCGGCGCAGCACGGGCGGCATATCCATGTTCTGCTCCAGTCCCGGATAACCGTGGAGCATCACCACCACGGGCGCCTTCTCCTCCTCCGTGGCCATGGCAGGCAGCATGAAGCGGCCGAAAATATCGTCGCCGTGGCTGTTGATGATGAAGCTGATGGTTCTGGCAGGCACCGCCATGGTGCTCTCGTCCACGTCCATATAAAGATGCGCTCTGTCAAGCATAGCTGTCTCTCTCCTTCTTACTTTCCGCGCTTGATGACCTTGCCGCTGCGGGTATCGGTGGGCTCGCCGTTCCGGACGGCCACCACGCCGTTTACCAGCACATGGTGGATGCCCTGATTCCGGCGCTTGGGGTGCTTGTAGTCCGCCGTGGCGTGGAGCCGGTCATAGTCCAGCACGCAGATATTGGCGTCCCAGCCCTCCTTCAGCAGACCCTGCTCCGGCAGCTTCAGCGCCTGTGCGGTGTCCCACGTCAGGTTCTTCACGGATTCCTCCATGGTGCGCAGACGGAAGTCACGCACCAGCTCCAGACGACGCACCATGGTGCCCAGGCTGCGGGGATGACCGCCGCCGGAACGCTCCGGATCACGGAACTCGTTATGGTCGGAGGTATCCGAGCCGCAGAACACACGGGGATGCGCCATCATGCGGATCATATCGGAAGCGTTCTGGTTGAAATACACGCCCTGCGCCCTGCCGCCGTTGGCCAGCAGCACCTCGCACAGCGCATCCACAGGCTCTCCGCCGATCATCCGGGCGATCTCCGTCAGGGTCTTGTTTTCCCATTCCGGCGTCTTTTTCGCTGTGATGATCAGCGCGCCCTCAAAGCCGGAATGATAGATGCCGCTTTCAAACTCATCCACCTCATGGAAGATGGAGTGGACGATCTGCCTGCGCACCTCCGGGCTCTTGATGCGCTCCAGCCACACGTCTGTGCCGCCCAGCAGATACTTGGGCGGGATCTGGCTGGACAGGGGCGCGGAGGATGCGGTATAGGGATACTGGTCGGCATAGGTAATGACGCCCCGGGCGTTGGCGGCGTCGATCTCCGCCAGCAGCTTCTCGGAAAGACCCTCGTTGTGCTTGCCCATGACCTTGATGTGGGAGATGAACACCGGACAGCCGCTCTCCTCGCCGATGCGGATGGCCTCCTGTACCGCCTGCAGGCAGTTGTTGCCCTCGCCGCGGATGTGGGAAACGTAGGTACCGCCGTAGGGTGCGGCAGCCTTCATCAGTTCAATGAGTTCCTCTGTCCGTGCATAGACGGAGGGTGCGTAGACGAGGCCGGTGGAAACGCCCAGAAAGCCCGCTTCCATGGCGTCGGTGACATAGGACTGCATTTCCTTCATCTGTGACCGTGTTGCCAGCGCATCGGTGAAGCCCTGCACCTTGCCGCGGATGGGGCTGTGTCCGATGAAATAGGCCACGTTGGTGCCATGATGTACTTTCTCCGCCGCCTTCATAAAGTCAGAGGGCATGGCGGCGTTCTCCGCCCACAGCGGCTCCTTTTCCGGCGTCACACCATACTTGCGGGCGTTTTCCGGATACCACGGCGCCACAGCGCTACCGCACTGACCTGCCACCTGCGTGGTGACGCCCTGCAGCAGATAGTTGTAGCTGCCGCTGCCGCCCTCACGGAACACGTTGCGGTCGGAGTGGCTGTGACTGTCGATAAAGCCGGGTGTCACCTGCAGACCGTCGGCGTCAATGACCTCCTTGGCCTCGCCGTCGATGATCGGCGCGATCTTTGCGATTTTTCCGTCGCTGATGGCGATGTCGCCGCGGAAGGCAGGCTGACCGCTGCCGTCCACGATCTGGCCGTTTTTGATGAGAATATCAAACATGATCTGTGCCCTCCGTCAGAAATCGTTGCGGATGATGCGGCCTGCCCGGACGCCGGTGTAGACGGCGTCCTTCACGGCGATCTTGCCGCCAATGATGACATAGTTGAGGCCATCGGCGTGGAGACCGCAGTCCACGAAGTCGGCGCGGTCGATGATCTTATCGGCGTCGAAGATGCAGATATCGGCGTCCATGCCCTCCCAGAGGAGGCCCTTGGTCTTGAGGCCGTACACAGCCGCCGGCATGGAGGTCATCTTCCGGATCATCTCCTGCAGCGTGGTGACCTTCCGCTCACGGACGTAGCGGCCCAGCACTCTGGGGAAGGTGCCCCGCAGCCGGGGATGGTACACGGGATTGGTCTTGGCCACGCTGCCGTCGGTGCAGATCATGGCACGGGGATGGGCCAGCACGGTTTCCACATCCGCCTCATTGATGGTGAAGTAGCAGGCGTTGCCCTCCATGTCGCTGTCCACCAGCAGGTCATACACGGCGTCATAGTGGCTCTTGCCCCATGCCTTGGCGATCTCGGAGACACGCATGCCCTTGAATTCGGGATGGCCGGGACAGTTGGTGACCAGCACCCACTCCAGATCCTCGCCGTGGCGGCGCTTGGTGGCCTCCATGATGGCGCGGCGCTGCTCCGGATCCTGCAGGGCGGCCTTGACGCTGGCCTTGCCGGCGGCCTGAACGGGCTTGGGCACGAAGGCGGCCATGAGGCCGGTGCTGGACGCGGTATAGGGATACACGTCGCACCAGATCTCCATGCCCTCGGCGTTGGCACGGTCGATGAGTGCCAGAGAGTGATGCACCTTGCCGAAGTTGGGCTCCTTGGTGACCTTGTGGTGGGAGATGACGCCTCTGGCGCCGGACTCCCGGATCACGGTGATGAACTCCTTCACCGCCTCGATCATAGCGGCGTCCTCGTCACGGATGTGCGCCACCACCAGCGCGTCCATCTCACCGGCCACCTTGGCCAGCTCGATGAGCTCCGGGGTCTTGGCATAGGTGCTGGGCACATAAATGAGACCCAGAGACAGGCCCATGGCGCCGCCGCGGATGCCTTCCCGCAGCAGCTCCTTCATCTTTTTCATTTCCTCGGCGGTTGGCTCACGGTTTTCGATGCCCATGACGGCCTTGCGCAGCGAGCTGTGTCCCACCATGATGCACAGGTTGGAGCCCAGAGCGGTATCCTTGTGTGCCTCCAGGAAGCTGCCCATAGTGGCGAGACATTCCTTCTCACCGGTAAGGGGGTAGGCAGACAGGGCCGCCGGGGCGATGGAGCCGCCGCACTGGCCGCCCACAGAGGTGGTGATGCCCTGTTCCGCCTTTTCGATCATGTCGGGATAGTCCAGCACAGCGTTGTCGGAATGGCTGTGGGAATCAATGAAGCCGGGGGTCACGGTGAGGCCGGTGGCGTCGATGACCTCCGCAGCGTCGCCTTTGATATTCTTCGCAATGCGGACGATCTTGCCGTCCTTCACGGCAATGTCCGCCAGATAACGGGGACTTCCGGTTCCGTCCAGAATGCTTCCGTTCTTGATTACCAGATCATACATAGCAGTGTACCTCCTTATTCGTTACAGTGCCTGCGCCGGACGCAGCAGCAAAAATGCGTAGCGGGCAAACAGTCCTTCAATGAATGCGTCCAGCTCGTCACCGACGAGGGAGCGGTTCCCCTCTCCCTCCGGGAAGCGGCCCGTCAGGCTTTCGCCATCATAGAATACGCTGAACGCGCCTGCGCCGAAACCGTCCTCCAGGCACAGCAGCACGTCGCCGGGGAGCAGATCGCCCCGGTCAAAGTAAGTGGTGCGGGGGCCCATGGGCACGCTGCCCATCTCCGGGGTAATGACGGCTCTGCCGCCGAAGGCGGAATACACCGCCAGATCACGCCGGGGCTCCTGGGGCCAGCGGGACAGCACATCGCCCTTAGTGGAATCGTGGAGGAAGAAGTGGGTATGGGCGTACTTCTTCTCCAGCGGCTCCACAGCCACGCCCAGTCCGGCGTAGGCCCTGGAGGCCGCGGCCAGCGCGGTATCGCCGGCTGCCATGGCGGCGGCGGTCTCCCGCTTGACGGTCTCCCACTGCGGAGCGGTCATACCGCTGCCCAGCAGGACGCGGTGGGCGAAGATCTCCAGTCCGTTGACGGTGACAGCGGGGCCGTCCAGATACGGTGCGGTGTTGGAACGCTCCACCCGGACCCGGAAGGTGACCTGCACCTCGCCGCCGCCCATGACAGTCATGGGACAGTCCTCCGCCTCCGCCAGCACGGAACCTGTGGGGGCACGGAAGCCGATGTCCAGCGGCCGCTCCTCCTCGCCGCAGTTGCGGACGATGAGGCGGTACTCCACCTCGCCGCCGGGCGCCGCCTGCCGCAGGCCCGACGCGCTGTTTTCCACGGCGCACCAGAGATCCTTGGCCGTGGTGACACGGGCAATGGCGTTGGGCGTTGGATCTCCCACGATGTCCAGTGGGCGGCTGACGGAAAAGCGCACGATGTTGTCGGCAAACAGGCCCCGTGCCGCCTCCTCGGTATCCTCCCGGAGGAACAGACGGCTCACCGGCTTCACCCACAGGCCGCCGTTATCATAGAAGTTGTTGTGACCGTCCTGATAGTCGTAGCTGTTGGGCTTCTTTCTGGGCGGCGAGCAGTCGGTGAACCGGTCATCGCCCAGATACATGACGATGTGGCCGCTGCCCACCTGCCGCTGATAGGTAACGAGGTCGCCGGGCTCCAGAATGGCGCGGACCTCCGCTTCGATGCGGTCGAAATCCTCCGGTGTCTCCTGATGGGTACGCTCATAATAGTAGATCCGCGGCTCCAGCTGGTCCACCATGTGCCACGTCAGGTCTGCCGGCAGCAGATAGCCGAAGGCCTGCAGGTACAGGGCGGTGGTATAGCCGGAGCAGTCCAGAAAATGGGTGTACTGGCTGTTGGCCGATTCCGGCGGCAGGTACTTGCGCCGCCGGGGCGTCAGCTCCAGCACGCGGTCCATGCTGCGCTGGTCATACTGCACATAAGCACCCCGGCGGAGATAGGCGTCCGCCATAGCCAGCAGGATCTCCTGTTTTTCTTTCCGATTCATATTCATCCTCCAAAGGCCACTCTCATGATTATATTGAATCATGAGAGCGGATGCTCGGTTACAGCTTCACGCGAATGATATCGCCGTCGATCTCGAATTCCGTGCCGTAGGGCTTGCTGGCGTACACCAGCTGGTCATAGATCTCCATGGGATCGGCAGCCAGCGGCACACCGGCCATGTTGTAGGGCTTTTCGGAGCGGCACACCTTGATGGGCAGGATCTCCAGCTTGGTGAGCCTGTCGCCCTCCATCTCCCAGTAGGGGAGCATGGTCTTGTAGTAACGCTCATTGAGGGTGAAGCTGCCGGGAGCCAGCTTGCGGAACAGGGCGTCTGCGCCCACATCCTCCACATCGTAGCTGCGGACCTCGCAGATATCCATGGGCAAGCGGGTGGCATACTTGATCTGGAAGATGAAGTTGGCCAGACTGTAGAAAATGGGCTTGCCCTTGTAGATCTCAATGCCCTGCATCACATGGGTGCCGTGGCCGATGACGGCGCTGGCGCCGGCGTCGATACAGGCATGGGCGTAATCCTGCATATAATATTCCGCAAGGTAGTCATCGCCGCCGCGGATAGCGTGGCAATGGAGAGACACGACGGCATGGTCGCAGTTCATCAGTGCGCCGCCGATATGCTTGAGCATACGGTTCAGATCCTTCTGGTTGCAGGCAGTGCGATAGCCGTTTTTCTCTGCCAGACGGAACTTGACGCCGCCCATATCCAGCAGCTCGGGATTGACGCCGTATGTATAGCCCTGCGCCATAGCCTTCTTCTTGGCGCCGTGCATCTCGGTTTTGTCCACGATCTCCTGCAGCACTGCCATCTGCTCCGCAGTGACATGATATTCCTTGGTGCTGCGGAGCAGGTTGATGCCGGGACGGCTCTTGAAGTCATGATGGGGATCACCGGCTCTGGCATTGACCTGATCGCCGCCCAGCGCCGCCTGCGCCAGCAGAGCCACGCGGCCATGGTCGGTATTGATGAAGGCGGGCTTGGAGGCCTCATACAGGCTGGCGCCGCTGCCGGCGCAGGGGATGCCGGCTTCCTGCAGGCACTGACGGGTCTTCAGCAGACCGTTGTAGGAAAAGTCCATGGCATGGTTATTGGCGCAGGAAACGGCGTTGAAGCCCAGCTCCTTCAGATCCTCCACCACGTAAGGCTCGGTGAAGATATATCCGCCGCCGCTGAAGGTATTGGCAAAGCAGGTATCGTCGATGATGGCAGCCTCCAGGTTGGTGAAACGGATGTCGCCTCTCTTGAGGAAGTCACGTACTTTCTGGAATTCCGGTGTGTGGGGCAGATGATCGCGGATCATGGAATCGCCTGCGGCAACAAAAGAAATCATGCTTTTCTCCTTTTTTCATCCATTCTTCCTGTATCGTTTTCCGGTCAAGCCGGGTATGCTCAATAGCGCACCGTGACGGTGCCGTCCTCGCCATAGGTGATGGCCTCGCCGTCCACCATCATGGAGTCCATGAAGGCCATGTACTCCTCCTTGTTGGCGAACCGGGGCTGGAAGGTGGCCTTGGCCTGCTTTGCCAGCGCGGCGTCGTTTTCCAGCAGCACCTGCAGCAGCACCGCCTGTACCTTGGCAGAGTCCACACAGGCACGCTCCGGGTCGGCAATATAGAAGTTGTTGCCGTGGGCGTTGCCGATAGAGCCGCCGATATGGGGATGGATAGAGGGGACGAGGCTGCTGACATCGCCCATGTCGGTGCAGCTCATCTCCCACACGTCCTGATAATAGACATTCTCCTCGCCCAGCACCTCACCGGCAGCGGTGAGGAAGGAATTGATCATGGTCTTGTCGTGGATGTTGGGCATATAGCCAGGGCGGTCGCAGTAGACCACGTTGGCGCCCATGGACAGCGCAGCGCCGGCCGCCGCACGGTTGGCACGGCTGTTGATCTCCTTGATGGCGTCGGGATTGGAGCCGCGGATCTGGCACTCCACCTTGATGACGTCGGGAATGGTGTTCACCGCGTCGCCGCCGTGGCTGATGATGGGGTGCAGCCGGACGGTGTCCCGCTCCCGGAAGGTCTCCCGCAGGGCGTTGAGGGCATTGATGGCCTGGGTAGCGGCGTACAGGGCGTTGATGGCGGTATAGGGAGCGCTGGCGTGGCGTGCCTTGCCCTGGAATACCATGTGCTTGTTGATAAAGCCGTTATGTCCGTTGATGACCCGGGCGCCGGCGTTGCGGACGCTGCTGCTGGTGTGGATCATGAAGGCCACGTCCACATCGTCCATGTAGCCTCTGGCAATGAACTCCGGCTTGCCGCCCAGATAGCGGATGACGCCCTTCTGGCGCAGCTCCTCACGGAACTCAAATTCCACCAGCTCCTCGGCGGGGACTGCCATCAGGCGGATCTTGCCGCACATGCCGTCCAGCGCGCCGGGCTCCTTCAGCGCCGCCGCGATACCCAGCAGGGCCGCGCACTGTGCGTTGTGGCCGCACACATGCACGGCATTGGTCTCAGGGTCTGCCTCGGGATGGGTGTTGCAGAACAGGGCGTCCAGCTCGCCCATCACCAGAGCGGTGGGGCCGGGACGGCCAGTGTCCAGATCTGTGTAAAAGCCGGGAATATCGCCTGCCTTTGTCAGTTCATAGCCCAGCGCCTCAAACTTTTCCGCCAGATAGGCGCTGGTCTTCCACTCCCGGAAGCCGGTTTCCGGGTTTTTCCAGATATGTCTCTCCGCTTCCAGGATCAGGCCGCGGTGCTTGTCTACGTTTGCGATATGTTTCGCATAGGCTGCATTCATACCGTTTCCTCCGTATTCATCAGACATGAATTGTCAGGGCACAGTACCCTATGGTAATTATACTCGTTTGAACCCGGAAATCAACGTTTTTGCTGTATATTGCTTCCATTTTTCCGTTCTTTACTTACGCCGCCTTATTCCCGTGCCTAATGCACCGCGGCCATTTTACAAAACAAGCCATACCTCAGGATGCTATCATCAATTTAACTCCAAATCACATCTTACGGCGAATCGTACCTGCCGCCGGATCACACCATCTTCCGAAAGGATTCGTAACGACCGCAGCAGCAACGGTTCCATGGAGAAGCATTTCCCCGAAAGCGACAATGAAGATGTGAGCCAAGAGAATCTCCGGCTCACATCTTCACATTGGTCAGCTATAATGGTGTCCGGCTTTTCAACAGATCAGTAACCATTTCATCTAAATCACGCCTTGTCTTTGTCCGTGAAATAGGTGTTCCAGTAATAGTACCGAATGTCGCCGTAAGTATTAGGTTCAACATAATTCTGCCAAGACGCAACTCCAGTGGGGTGTCCAAAAATGATATAGGGGCACTCGTCAATCACGGCATCCAGATAGTCGTTATATGCCTTGACGCTTTCGGGAGAGCCGGTAGGTGTCGTCTGCATGATAGAGATCGCAGCTTCCTTGGCAGGGCTATTCCACCACCCCGTAGAGCCGGTAACATAGGTAGCCTGCAGGACAGGATTATCAGTTCGCTTCTGGGAATTCCAGCCACCGATATCATGCCCGGTCTTGTAATCCTTGCGCATCGCCGAGTGAGAGGCGTTGTCCACGACCATAAGCTTTACGTTGATCCCGATGGCTTCCAGCTGAGGGATCACCACCATGGCCGCATTGTAAAAGTCGCCACTGGCATGACACAAATAAACGATCTCCTCGCCCTTATAGTCTGCCTTCTTCAGATACTCTTTGGCCAGCTCTTGATCGGCGACGTTCCACTCTCCGGAGTCCTCCATTTTTGTGCTGGCATAGGCAACATTGTCCTTGACCACCACATAAGGATCCAGATGAATGCGGTTGATATCACCGCCTGCCTCACGAACGGACAGCATTACCGCAGTGATATCCAAGCAGGCGCGGACTGCCTTGCGGAAATTGACATTATAAACGGGGCTGTCGGCGTTGGACTCATGCAGGTTAAAGAAAATACCATGTGTCCAGGTGGTACCCGGATCGCCGAAGATAATACCCGCAGCCTTGGCAGCCTCACGCACATCATCGGAAACAGCACCAATATGGTACTCATTTGCCAGCATAGCGGCATTACGGGAAGCAGAATCCGTGTTAATAGAGAAGGTAATGGTATCCATGTAGCACTTGGCCGCCTTGGCCACACCTACAGCCCCCTCGTTCTCAATCGCAGCATACTTGTCATTGCGTGCAAACGCAACTTCTGTGTCCGTATATTTGGTTATCGCGTAGGGGCCGCTGCCAATACAGTCTTCGACACGACTGATAACAGGTGCGCTGGCACCCTTGGTAAAGCCATTGGGCTGAACCTCACCACCCGTAAAGGCATACTTCTCACAAATCTCCTTGGGCATGATTTGGTAAAACCCCGCAACACTACAGAGCGAGTTCATGAACATAAGATTGTAGGAATCCATCGAAAACGTTATGGTGTTTCCCTCCACCGTCATCGTGGTATTCTTCCAGTTCTCATCATAATCACCACTGGACAGCAGAGCCACACTGCGGTGCAAAGACGCCAGAACATCCTCCATCTCGATCTTCTCGCCGTTGGAAAAATACCGTTCACGAAGCGTAAATTTCACAGTGCATCCGTCCGCCGACTCTTCGATATCACAGACCTGTCCATACGCCTTGCCGTTGTAGTCATAGATGCCTAAGCCTTCCCACACATGCAGCGTGACTCCTTTTATGCCGAGTTGACTTGCGGTTTGCTGGTGTGGATCGAGATGGGCAACAGAATTGCCATAGGCAACAACCAGATCTCCGCCATACTTGTCAGCGTCGGGATCAGCCGGCTGGTTGGGTTCGGAGGGTTTAACGGATTCGGCTGGTTTGCTGGGAGCGGACTTGTCGGGTGTACTGCCGGGCGCTGGGCCACCACAGGCAACAAGAGACAGGGACATGACAAGAACCAGAAGTAGCGCGATCTGTCTTTTCATTTGTTTTCCTCCTTATATGGTCTTTGGTTGAGAATCTATCATCACTCCATTTGCATGGCGAAATGATCGTCCGGGAAAAAGGCATAGCAGCGGCAGAAATATAAAAGTCGCCGGTGGAGTACAGCAATGAAAAGAACAGTCTCTGCCGCTGTTATACACATTAGTATAAGGCAGTCCTTATTTCGTTTTGAACACATCCATAGACACGCAACTGCGTTTACATCTGATTCAAATAATTCAACGCTGCAGCTGCCATAAGATGAACACCGATCTTGAGCGATTCTTCTTCCGGCACATAATGACTGTTGTGCGCAGGCCAGCGGGGCGTCCCTTCCTTATGTGTGCCCAGGAAATAGTAAGTACCGGGAACTTTCTGTAAATAGAACGCAAAATCCTCTCCGCCCATACCGGGATGCTTTGATATTTTGACGTGTTCTTTTCCTAAAATTTCTGCAGCAGTATTACAGACCAAAGCAGTCGTCTCGGGTGTATTGATCAGCGGATCATATCCATAGACATACCGAAAAGAGTATTCACCGCCCATGGCTTCCGTAATTCCCTTGATAATCTGCTCCATTCGTTTGGGGATCATTTCACGAACCGCCGGATTGTGATTCCTGCAGGTCCCGCTCATTTCACAGGTTTCTGCGCAGACATTATAGCCGGTCCCCCCGACAATTTTCCCTATGGTGATGACTGCGCTATCAAAGGGGCTAACAGTTCTTGAAACAATGTTTTGAAGCGCAGAAATGATTTGTCCGCTGATCGCTATGGCATCCACACCCTTGTCTGGTCGGGAGGCATGGCAGCTTTTTCCCTTTATGGTGATAAAAAACCGGTCTGATGCAGCTGTCATTGCTCCGCTGCGCAGCGAGATATTTCCTATGGTTTGCCCTGAAGCCACGTGCTGAGCGAAAATAGCGTCAACTTTGGGGTTCTCCAGAACCCCCTCCGCGATCATGCGTGCCGCACCGCTGCTTGTAGAGTTTTCCTCCGAGGGCTGGAAGATCAACTTGACCGTTCCACTGAATTTATCGCGAATATCATTCAAAACATGTGCAACACCCAGCAGCATTGCCGCATGACTGTCATGACCGCAGGCGTGCATTTTACCGGGATACTTTGAGGCAAAGGGTACACCGGTCAACTCCTCCACAGGAAGGGCATCAATGTCCGCCCGAAGCGCCACACACTTCCCGGGTTGTTTGCCTTCAATCAGCGCAACAACACCATAACAGCTGACATTTTCTACCGGCGCTAATCCGATTTTGCGAAGCGAATCGGCAATATAAGCCGCACTTTCCTTCTCCTCACCAGATAACTCAGGATGGGAATGAAGCCAATACCAATACCCGCGTATGCTCTCCCAATATTGATTCACCAATTCTTCAATCTGCTTCACTTCATTCTCCTCCAGCCATTTCACGGACAAATGTCTTTTCTGTTTGTATTTTACTCCTTGACAAAAATTCTCTGCAACAATAGAATGACTATGGCCGCAATAGTTTTTAACTATATGCCAAGCGTTCAATCCGTAATATACTCCTGTATCAAACAGCGCGTCCCGCGAAAAGCATTTTGGGGAAAAACAGAAATATTTTTGGTGTTCCGCTATTGGAAGATGCAAAGAGGTTGCATATGAACATTGAACATTTTCGTTATATCGCAGAGATTGCCCGGCACGGGTCCTTCTGCAGCGCTGCCGCAGAATTGTACATATCCCAGCCCTCGCTCTCTGCCGCCGTAAAGAAGCTGGAGGAATCACTGGGAGAACCGCTTTTTATTCGCCAAAGTACAGGCGTTACACTGACACCCTTCGGAGAATCCATCCTCCCTTATATCCAAGATGTTCTATATACCATCGATCAAATGCCGGCACAGATCTATGGAAAAAACGCCCGGGGAAAACCCCGTCTCAGAGTTTCCAATGGTTCATTCTCGTATATGAGTACCGCTGTCGCCCAAGTATATAAAGCCCACAAGGCAGAGGGCCTGTACATCGACTACTATGATGTCTCCCGTGAGAAGTCTTTGGAAATGGTGGCCTCCGGCATGGTGCAGGTAGGCGGGTTTGGAATTTATACCTTTCAGCAAGAGCAGCTTCTGCGTCGGCTGAAGACCAGGGATGTTCTCTTTTATCCGCTGGCCTCCTGCCAGCCGACCGTGACCGTCGGCCCCCATAACCCTCTGTTCAATCGCGCAGAAGACTGGGTGACGTTGGATATGGTCAAGCCATTTCCCCTGGTCCACAATTTTACGGAACACAGCACCGCTTTGCTTAAGCACTTAGGTCTGCTGAATTCCCCCTCTTCTAACATTATCACCTGCACAGAACGCGCCTGCCGCAGAGAATTGATGGATCTGATAGACTGCATTGCTATCGGCTTTGTTGAGGGTTCCCCCTATAAGGTAGGCCGCAACAACAACCGCCGGGTTTTTCAGTTGAAGGGTGTCAATTATTCCACTGAGCTGGGTTACATTGTCCGCGCAGAGAATACCCTTCCCCCGATCGCCAGCGAACTCATTTCCCATATCAAGGAGTTGTTTGTTTGACTGCGCCTTAGACTGTCGCCTCTTTTCCCGTTGTTTTGTTCTTTGTGCAGTTTTTCCGTTTCATGGGCCCATTTGACTTTTCTCCCTGCTTTTAGCACACTGGTGGCTGCTGTTACGTTGGGACGGTGTTCACATGAATGAAGTCATCTCCAAAGAGAACTACATTTCCAAGACCTGCGAGATCATCCGTCAGGACGGCGTTGGTTCCCTTTCCATCCGTCGGCTGGCGGGGGAACTGACAGGCTTGGATACCCCGCAGGTTGTGCAGGGAGCCCAGCGCCGGACCAAAGTCCCCAAGAGCGATGGCGGCAGCGCTTTCCATCGAAAGGTTCATGGTCTTTACTTGCCGCGCACCGGATCATATGGTATATTTTTACCACCATCCCGCTCTCATGGAGGATGTATGCGTACATTGCGTTCTTTACTGTACTGGGCGCCCGCCGCCCTCTGGTACAGTCTCATCTGGCGGCTTTCCGCCCAGCCGGGAGACATATCCGGCAGCGTCTCCGCCGGCGTCATCGAGGATGTCCTCATCTCCGGCGGCTCCGATTACAGCGCTGTCAGCAGCCATGTGCAGCTGGCGGTGGACTGGCTCCTGAGTATGTACATCCGAAAAGCCGCCCATATGTTTTTGTTCTTTATGCTGACCCTGCTGATCTGGCTGGCTCTGACCCGGCTGTTGAACAGCCGCCCCCATCGGGCTGCCGCCACCGCCCTGCTCTGTACCGTACTGGCCGCGCTGGATGAACTGCACCAAACACTGGTGCCGGGACGCACCGGCAAGCTCACAGACGTGCTGGTGGATGCCGCCGGGATCGTCATCGCGCTGGCGTTGTTTGCCCTGCCGTGGCTGACCCGGCAGGCAGGGCGTCGGCTGCAGCGTCCTGAGCGGATCTGGCTGTTCGGCGCGTTCGGCAGCGCAGCGCTGCTGATCCGGATAGGTACACTGGAAGGCATCGCCCCGATCTTTGTCCGCCGGGCTGCACAGCTGGAGTTCTTCACATGGATGGATGAAGCAAGCCTCAGCGCACTGCTGGCCGCCTGCGCCCCCATCCTGCGGCAGGCGCTGTATCTGGCAGCCTGCGCCGTCACCGGCTTCGCCTGCGTACTGCCGGCCATCCTCTCCGAAAACCGGCGCTGCATGCACACCGCACTGTCTGCCGCACTTCTGCTGTGCATCCTGACCGCCCTGCTCTGGGCGCTGCCCCTGGTCCCCGGCGCTCTGCTGGCAGTGGCTGCCGGAGCCGCCGCGCTGGTGCTGCACAGGGCCTTCCCGTTGCTGCGGCGCTGAACACCGCAAATCACGAAAGCCGCCAGTCTCCACGACAGAGACCGGCGGCTGTTATGTCGCATGAACGCTTCAGGACTCGGGCAGCTGGTTAAAGCAGGCGTGCAGATGAATGATGTAGGAGACAGCCACCACGGCGCTGCGCAGCATCTCCTTGATAACGGTGTCCGTGTCACCCACATCCTCCACCGTGTCCTTCACGCCAAAACGGAAATAGAGAATGTTCTCCAGCTCCGTGCAGAAATAGTCATAGGCCACCTGATCGGTATACACCTTCCGCTGATGTACGAACATCTCCTGAATATGCTCCAGGGAAAGCACCTGTTTGAGAATGGTAATGCAGATCAGATGGGCGATTTGATCCGTATGGTACTGCTTCTGGGCAGGATTGTTGACCAGCCCCATTTTCACATAATTGCGAATCATGGAACCGGTGATCTCCACACAGCCCAACGGCGACAGGCAGTGGTTGATATAAATGGCCGCCTGCTCCAGATAGAGTCCCACTGTTGGCAGCTCCCCGTACCGCGGAAGATGGAAGCCGCGCATGGACTCTGCCAGAGTCTCTTTCATCATCATATCCATGGGACCAGTATATTTTCTTCCGCCCAAAATGTCAATTCACGGATGCGGAAATTCTTTTCAAAACCAACTGGTGATGAAGATCTCCAGGCCGATGAAGATCAGGATGGCGCCGCCCAGAATACCGGCCTTTCCCGCCAGCTTCGTGCCGGCTTTGCGTCCGATGACAAGACCACCCATGCAGATCACGAAGGTCACCGCCGCGATGATCCCCGCCGCCAGCAGCGCGGAGGGCAGGTCATAGTCCGCGATGGTGAAGCCCACGGACAGAGCGTCGATGGAGGTGGCAACGCCCTGCACCATCAGCGCGGCAAACCCCACGCCGCCGCTGCACGCGTCCTCTTCGCCGCCGCGGATACTCTCCCGGATCATGCTGCCGCCGATATAACCCAGCAGCGCCAGGGCGATCCAGGGAATCAGCTTCTCAAAGGACTGGAAATACTGCACGATGGTATGTACGCAGATCCAGCCGGTCATGGGCATCAGCGCCTGGAAAAAGGCGAAAACGCCGGCCACACCGCACATTTTCCGCCGTTTCATATTGGGCTCATTCAAACCGTTGGCCAGAGAGACCGAGAAGGCATCCATGGCAAGGCCGACACCCAGAAGTATGCTGTTGAAAAAGAATGAAAATCCCCACTCCATCTTTTTTTCCTCCATTTTATTCCATTTTCCCAAAAATAAAAGCCCAGGCAGGGCAAAAGCCATACCTGAGCGTCTGAACCTAAAAAAGGGTAGACTCCATGCATAGCCTCGCTATACATGAGTCTCGCGATTGAAAGCAAGCCAGGCTTTATGGGCCAGTATGTTGACTTGCTGCGCGCCGAACGCGCGCCCGCTACTCCCTCACAGCCCAGTCACT
>CAZQJD010000025.1:0-17786 GCA_964593575.1 uncultured Oscillibacter sp. | reverse complement strand
CCTGCCAGGAGTGCCTGCTCCTCTTGCAGGTATTCTTATTTTGCAACAGGTCCTTCTTTTTTGCTTTACGGGCAAGAGCAAAATAGCCGGAAACAGCATCGACCCCGCCTACCTCCAACGGATAGACGGGGTCACTTCTGATTCGGTTTTTCAGTCACAGTCACATTACCTCTTGCTTTCTGAATACTTGCGCGGGATAGGGAACACATCTGAAAGTCGACCGGGCAGATTTCTTCCAATCCATAAAACATGGGTTACACGCAGTCTTTTGCATAGGCCGTTGCCGCTGCCGCTCGTGTGGCTCATAACAATGAGTATGCTTCGTCTTTGGCAGATGATGTGTGCCGTGGACTTCTTTCAGAACCGGAAAGGTATTGCCTTTCTTGATTATAATGTACAACAAAATGATTCGTTTGTCAATGCCTTTTGTGCAGATTTGTTATTTGAGGGCGAAGGACGGTTAATCGTTTTGCAGTGTACACAGGAAGGCATCCGGCAGCAAAGCCGCATCCCACTGGAAAGCATCCAGCAGGGCGTCGATATTTTCCTGACAGTGTTCGATCTCACGGCAGTAGCGGTACAGCGCTTCCTCGGGAGAAGCGGTGTGGGCGGACAGGAGCTCCACCGTCAGTGCGCTGGCGAGGCACAGCTGTACACGGCCCAGAAGGTCGCCGTCGTTGATGGCCTTCAGCGGCCAGCGGAACAGGAAATACGCCGTCAGTCGTTCCAGCTGTGGCTCCGGCAGGCGTCCGGCCTGCACTCCGGCGGACTTCAGGAGCGGGAGCCAGTCGGCTTCCAGAATTTCCAGACCGGCCAGCGTAGCCAGAAAGCCGGGAAAGAGCGCGGGAACGTCCTGTGCTGCAGACGGTATGTCCGGAACACCGCGGCACAGTGCGGGGAGCGCGTCCGCGCGGTCCTCATCCAGCAGCTGCTGCGCCTGTACAGCCAGAAGAAGGACCTGCGCCATGCGGCGGCGGACGGGCTGTGTCCGGTCCCGCAGCAGTGTCAGGGCAAAGTCTCGCACGGCCAGCAGGGGAGGGAGCCAGGGATCTTCTTCCTCGTCCGGGGCGGTGTCCGGAAGCGTTTCCTCGCAAAATGTCAGGGGAGCGCTGTTTGACAGCAGCAGCCGTGCCGCCTCCGGACAGGATGCGGACAGGCTGATCTCCTGCAGCGAGCCGAAATCCTCTGTGAAGCGGGGGTGCTCCCGGCAGGTGATGCTGGTGTATTCCTGACCCAGCTGTCGGTGGATGCGGCAAAGGTTTTCCGCGTCCAGAAAGGGGCAGCGCCGGCCGGCCAGCGGAAAGCACAGAGCGCCGTCGGCATCGGTGCGCAGACTGGCGCGCAGCTCCGCGCCCAGGGGGGCGGCGACGGACTGGTAGGCCGCGGCACTGTCGTCGTCAATCTCTACCTCCCAGCCGATACAGCAGCTGCGGGGACAACTGCCGGCCAGACAGCGGAAGTCATGGAAGAAAGTGGGAAAACGGCGGATCATGGCGGACACCTCCTGCGTGTGGGGACTGCGTTTTACAGCTATCATATCACAGGTGGCCACAAAGGGGAAGCAAAAGGGATTTGTGTAAAATGACAAAAAACAGGGTGCAGAATCTCCGAAAAAAGGGGGGGATCGGGTTGAAAATGGGGGTTGCATTTGTTAAAATAACCATACTCTCACATGGACAAGCTGCAATACGTCCGCCGGCGGATGGCAAAGATGCCGGCAGTTCTTTCGGAATCGGAAAAACGGTGTTGCTCCTGCTCAGGTGAGGGTGTTTCTATGAATTGTGAAAGGTGGCGTTGACATGGCGGAACAGGTGAGCCGTGGCTATACCATTGATATGACCAGCGGATCGCTGGTAAAAAAGATGCTGTTTTTTGCAGTGCCGCTGGCACTGTCCACACTGCTGCAGCTGCTGTTCAACGCGGCGGATCTGGTGGTGGTGAGCCGCTTTGCCGGTGACAATGCTATGGCCGCCGTAGGCGCCAACAGCTCTCTGGTGAATCTGATGGTCCGTGCCTTTTCCGGTGTTTCTATCGGCGCCAATGTTCTGGCGGCCCGGGAACGGGGGGCAGGAGACCGCCAGGGCTTGAACCGCACCGTCCATACTGCCATGTCCCTGAGCTTGATCGGTGGACTGGCGCTCATCGGTGTGGGTCTGCTGGGAACGGACTGGATCCTCAACACCATGGATGTGCCGGACAATATCCGGGAACAGGCCGGTGCGTATCTGCAGATCTATATGCTGGGCATGCCGGCTACGCTGATCTATAACTTTGGCTCGGCGCTGCTGCGTGCTGTGGGCGATACCCGGCGGTCGCTGTATTATCTGACCCTTTCCGGCGTGGTGAATGTGTGCCTGAATCTGGTGCTGGTGATCGCGTTCCATCTGGATGTGGCTGGCGTTGCCATTGCCACGGTGGTCAGCCAGTACATCTCCGCGACCCTGGTGGTGCGCTGCCTCATGCTGGATGACGGTGATATTCGTCTGGATGTGCGAAAGCTGAGGATCCACGGCGATAAACTGGCGGATATTCTGCGCGTCGGTCTGCCTGCCGGCATTCAGAACTGCCTGTTCTCCATTTCCAATGTAATGATCCAGTCCTCTGTCAACTCCTTTGGTGAGGTAGTCATCGCCGGTCACTCCGCATCCAACAATATTCAGGGCTTTGTCCAATGCATCAGCATGTCTCTGAGTTCTGCGGTGCTGTCGTTCATAGGCCAGAATCTGGGCGCGAAGAAGATGGATCGCGTGCCTCGCATCCTGATGGTGGCCATGGGCTATCTGGCGGTGAGCTCGGTGGCGGTAGCGGTGATCTCCATGAACTGGGGACACCTGCTGCTGGGTATCTATTCCCAGACGCCGGAGGTCATTGAAGTGGGTATGCTGGAGTTCCGACTGATGCTGGTGCCGTATTTCCTGATGGGTGCCATGAATGTCATGGGCAGCGCCGTCCGCGGCCTTGGTCATTCCACCGCGTCCATGGTCGTATCGCTGGTGGGCGTGTGCGGAATGCGCCTTGTGTGGATCGCCACTATCTTCCAGATACCTCAGTATCATACGCTGGAAGTGCTGATCCTGTCCTATCCCGTTACCTGGACGGTGACCACATTGGCGCATTTGGCCTGCTGGGTCTTTGCCATCCGAAAGCTGAAACGCCGGGAAATCACGGCTGCTGTATAAACGGGCGGTGCTGCCGCGGGGAGGAGTGCGTATGATGCTTGCGAGAAAACAGGAAGGCTACACCATGGACATGACCAATGGCCCGCTGCTGAAGAAGATGCTGCTCTTTGCCGTGCCGCTGGCGCTGTCCACGCTGCTGCAGCTGCTGTTCAACGCTGCGGATCTGGTGGTGGTGAGCCGGTTCGCCGGCGACAATGCCATGGCGGCGGTGGGAGCCAATACATCTCTCATCAATCTCATGGTGAAGTCCTTCACCTCCATCGCTGTGGGCGCCAATGTGCTGGCGGCCCGGGAACGGGGCGCGGGCGAGCGCGAGGAAATGCACCGCACTGTCCATACCGCCATGACCATGAGTCTGGCCGGCGGCATCCTCCTGCTGGCGGTGGGCCTGCTGGGCGCCGACTGGCTGATGCAGTGGATGGAGATCCCGGAAAATATTCTGGAGCAGGCGGGGCTGTATTTGAAGATCTATTTTCTGGGCATGCCTGCCACGCTGATCTACAACTTCGGCGCGGCGCTGCTGCGCTCTGTGGGTGATACCCGCCGGCCTCTGTATTATCTCACCTTGTCCGGTGTGGTGAATGTAGTGCTGAATCTGGTGTTGGTGATCGTGTTCCATCTGGATGTGGCGGGTGTCGCCATCGCCACGGTGGTCAGCCAGATCATTTCCGCCGTGCTGGTGCTGCGCTGCCTCCTGCGGGATGAGGGGGATATTCGTCTGGAGCCGCGGAAACTGCGGATCTATCGTGACAAGCTGCTGGGGATCCTTCGCATCGGTCTGCCCGCCGGTATTCAGGCCTCTGTTTTCTCACTATCCAATGTGCTGATCCAGTCCTCCATCAACTCCTTTGGCGAGGTGGTCATTGCCGGACATTCCGCTTCCAGCAATATCCAGGGCTTTGTCCACTGCATTGACACGGCCCTGTGCTCCACGGTGCTGTCCTTCATCGGCCAGAACATGGGCGCAAAGAAGACAAAGCGTGTGCCCCGGGTGCTGCTGATCGCCATGGGCTATCAGGCCGCGGCATCGGCGGTGGTGGTGGTTCTCTTTGCCCTGTGGGGAGAGGTGCTGCTGGGCATCTATTCCCAGACGCCGGCAGTCATTGCTGTGGGCATGGAAGAGTTCTCCATCATGGTAAATTTCTACGTCCTCTGCGGCGCCATGAACGTCATGGGCAGCGCCATGCGAGGCCTGGGCTATTCTTTGACCTCCATGATCGTATCCATGGTGGGTGTATGCGGTTTCCGTGTGGTCTGGATCGCTACCGTGTTCCAGATCCCCCAATATCATACCTACAAGTCCCTGATGACTTCCTATCCGATTTCCTGGCTGGCCACCTTCCTGATCCATCTGGGCTGCTGGTGCTATGCCATCCGTAAACTGAAGCGGCAGCAGGAGAAACCTGTTCCCGCTGACTAAAATCCGCCTGAAAACCCGACGGGGGTGGATTCCCCTCGCCCTAAGAGAGGAGAGAGCGATTATGCCTGTCAAAAGAGCCGCGGGCTATACTCTGGATATGACCGATGGCCCGCTGCTGAGCAAAATGCTGGTGTTTGCCCTGCCGCTGATGCTGTCCACCATGCTGCAGCTGCTGTTCAACGCTGCGGATCTGGTGGTGGTGAGCCGGTTCGCCGGCGATAACGCCATGGCTGCCGTGGGCGCCAATGCTTCCATTATCAATCTGCTGGTAAACTCCTTCATGGGTCTTTCCGTGGGCGCCAATGTGGTGGCGGCCCGGGAACGGGGCGCCGGTGACCATGTGGAAGTCAACCGCACGGTGCATACCGCCATGGCATTGAGTCTGGTGGGCGGCGTGGCGCTGATCTTTGTGGGTGTGCTGGGTGCCAGATGGATCCTGACGATGATGGATGCGCCGGCCAATATTCTGGAACAGGCCATCCTCTACCTGCGGATCTACTTTCTGGGCATGCCTGCTACCATGCTGTATAACTTCGGCGCGGCGCTGCTGCGCTCCGTGGGGGATACCCGTCGGCCTCTGGTCTATCTGACTGTTGCCGGCGTCGTAAATGTGTGTCTGAATCTGGTGTTGGTGATCGTGTTCCATCTGGATGTGGCAGGTGTCGCCATCGCCACGGTGGTCAGCCAGATCATTTCCGCCGCGCTGGTGCTGCGCTGCATGATGCGGGATGACGGCGATCTCCATTTGGAGCTGCGGAAGCTGCGGATCTATCCGGACAAGCTGAAGGACATTCTGCGGGTGGGACTGCCTGCCGGCTTGCAGAGCACGCTGTTCTCCCTGTCCAATGTGGTGATCCAGTCCTCGGTCAACAGCTTTGGCGAGATCGTGGTGGCCGGCAATTCCGCCTCCCACAATCTGGAGGGCTTTTTCTACTGCTCTGTTTCTGCATTGATGCAGGCCAATATCTCTTTTGTGGGACAGAATATGGGCGCGAAAAAATACCGCCGCGTTCCCCGTATCATGCTGACCTCCTATGGCTGCATGATCGCGGCGCAGGTGGTCATCTCCCTGATCTGTATTTTCCTTGGCAGGCCTCTGCTGGGGATCTATACCGAAACGGAGGCGGTGCTGGAGGCGGCGCTCAGCCGTCTGACGCTGCTGGGCCATACCTATGTGATCTGCGGCTTTATGGATCTGACTACCAGCACCCTCAGAGGCATGGGACGCGGCCTGATGCCCATGATCGTGTCTCTGGCGGGCGTGGTGGGCACGCGGATGCTGTGGATAGCCACGGTGTTCCAGATCCCCGAATACCATACCCTGTGGCATCTGCTGCTGTCCTATCCCATCTCCTGGCTTGTCACCTTCTCCATCCACTTTATCTGCTGGCTGATCACCGTTCGACCGCTGTTGAAGCAGGATTCCCGGGCGGCAAAACAGACCGCTCTGTCATCTGAGAAAGGAGCAACCTGAATGACTGCCAAGAAAAACATGGGATACAGCATTGATATGACCAATGGGCCGCTGCTGAGCAAAATGCTGCTGTTTGCCATGCCGCTGGCCCTGTCCAGCATCCTGCAGCTGCTGTTCAACGCGGCGGATCTGGTGGTGGTGAGCCGGTTTGCCGGAGACATTGCCATGGCCGCCGTGGGAGCCAACAGTTCTATTATCAACCTGCTGGTAAATATGTTTCTGGGTCTTTCCGTGGGCGCCAACGTGCAGGCAGCCCGCGAACGGGGAGCCGGATTGGACCAGGAGCTGAAGCGCACCGTGCACACAGCCATGCTGGTGAGCTTTATCAGCGGTGTGATCCTGATTTTCGTAGGCTGGATCGGTGCGGAAAAGCTGCTGATTATCATGGATGCACCGGAGAAGATCCTGCCTCAGGCGGCGCTGTATCTGCGGATATATTTTCTGGGCATGCCCGCTTCCATGGTGTATAACTTCGGTGCGGCGCTGCTGCGCTCTGTGGGTGATACCCGTCGCCCCCTTGTGTATCTGACCATTGCCGGTGTGGTGAATGTGTGCCTGAATCTGGTGCTGGTGATCGTGTTCCATCTGGATGTGGCCGGAGTTGGCATTGCTACCGTTGCCAGCCAGGTGGTTTCCGCCGTTCTGGTGGTGCGCTGCATGATGCGCAATCAGGGGGATATCCATCTTGAATGGAAGGAACTGCGCATCCACTGGGATAAGATGAAAAATATCCTGCGGGTGGGGCTGCCTGCAGGTCTGCAGGGCACGCTGTTTTCCCTGTCCAACGTGGTGATCCAGTCCTCGGTCAACAGCTTTGGCGAGATCGTGGTGGCGGGCAATGCCGCTGCACTGAACATTGAGGGATTCATCTATTGTCTGGAAGGTGCCATGCAGCAGGCCACCATGTCCTTTACCAGTCAGAACCTGGGTGCCGGGAAGCGTGAGCGGCTGCCCCGGATCCTGATGGTGGCCTTTGGCTGCACGGCGGTGATCTCCGTGGCCGTTGCCGTGTTTGGTATGCTTTGCGGAGCGCCGCTCCTGAGCATCTACAGCCAGACGCCGGAGGTCATTGCGGCCGGCATGACGCGCCTGAATCTGATGACCAAGGTATATTTCCTGGTGGGTTCCATGGATCTGATGGTGGGTTCCCTCCGTGGACTTGGCCAGTCTGTCATCCCAATGATCATTTCTCTGGTGGGCGTGTGCGGCTTCCGTCTGATCTGGATCGCCACGGTGTTCCAGATCCCGGAATATCACCATATTACCACGGTGTACCTGTCCTATCCCATTACCTGGGCGCTGACGGCGCTGGTGCAGCTGGGCTGCTGGTTTGTCGTTATGAAGAAGATCCGGAAACAATATGAGACAAAGGAGCAAACGCTATGATCGATCGTTCCGCTGGTATTCTGCTGCCTGTGTTTTCCCTGCCATCTGAATACGGTATGGGCTCCATCGGCGCGGCTGCACGGGAATTTATCGACTTTCTGGAAGATGCTGGCCAGCGTTGGTGGCAGATCCTGCCGGTAGTGCCTGCCGGCGGCGGAAACTCCCCGTACTCCAGCATCTGCACCCATGCCGGCGACCCGCTGCTGATCGACCCGGAGCTGCTGTGGGATTGCGGCCTTGTGACGGAGGAGGAGCTGGCGGCGGCTAAGCTGCCGGTAACGAACCGGGTGGATTATCCTGCCGTCCGTGCTGCCCGGGAGAAGCTGCTGCGCGGGGCCTTTGCCGTGGGCTATGAAAGGGACAAGGAGTCCGTCCGTGACTTTGAAGAGAAAAATGGCTGGGTCAAGCCCTATGCGCTGTATATGGCTGCCCGTGCTTACTTTGACGAAAAAGCGTGGATGGACTGGCCGGACGCGGGGCTGCGCAATTATGACCGGTCTGCTGTGGAATACTGGCGTGAACAGCTGGCGGACGAGGTGGCGTATCATACCTATGTCCAGTACCTCTTTGACGATCAGTGGTCTATGCTGAAGCGCTATGCCAACGCCCATGGCGTGGGCATCATCGGCGATCTGCCCATTTACGTTTCACTGGATTCTTCTGACGTCTGGTCTGAGCGCCACCAGTTTGATCTGGATGAAACGGGACATCCTGCCTCCGTGGCTGGCGTACCGCCGGACTATTTCAGCCAAGAGGGTCAGCTCTGGGGCAATCCCCTGTATAACTGGGACGTGATGCGCTCTGACGGCTACGGCTGGTGGATCCGCCGTGTGGGCAGCGCTATCCGCCGGTTTGACATGATCCGCATTGATCACTTCCGCGCCTTTGAAAGCTACTGGGCAGTGCCTGCCGACGCTGAGAGCGCCAAGGAGGGCGCATGGCGTTCCGGTCCCGGAATGGGCCTGCTGGAGCCGCTGATGGGCTGGTTCCGGGGCGTACAGTTCATTGCCGAGGATCTGGGCAACGTGACCCCTGCTGTGGTGCAGCTGCTGCGTGATTCCGGCCTGCCGGGAATGCGGGTTTTGCAGTTTGCGTTCTCCGATCCGGCCAACGCCTATCTGCCTCACAATTATTCCGTCAACACCATCTGCTATTCCGGTACTCACGACAACAACACCCTTGTTGGTTGGTACGAGGGCGCCGAGGCGGATGAGCGCGCCTTTGTGCGGCAGTATCTGGGCGCCAGAACCACAGAGACTGTGCGCCGTGCCGTGCTGCGGGCGGGTATGGGCAGTGTGGCCAGCCTGTTTGTTGCACAGCTGCAGGATTATCTGGCGCTGGGCGAGGAGGCCCGTATCAACGTGCCCGGTGTGGGCAAGGGCAACTGGGAATGGCGTTTGCTGCCCGGCCAGATCCCCGCGGGATTGGCCGCGGAGATCCGCACAATGAACGCCACCTATTCCCGCTGTGCGCCTGTGGAAAAGGAAAAGTAAGAAAAGGACCTGCTGCAAAACAAGAATACCTGCAAGAGGTCACAGACTTCTTGCGGAATTTCAAGGGGGCGTTGCAAAATGCAACGCCCCCTTTTTGACTACAGACCCAATCCGTAGATGCGGTTGGCATTTTCAAAGAATACGGCGTCCCAGTGCTGCTCCGGTACCAGCTGACGGATGAACCGAATGTAGTCACCCAGATTGACGATGGGCCAGTCGGTGCCGAACAGGATCCTGTCCCAGCAGCTGCTGGCAGCCAGCCAGGTTCGCAGCAGGAACACATAGCCCGTCTGCTCACGCATATACTGCCGCAGATCCAGCGGGCCCTCCAAAATGCCAGATACATCCGCTGCCACGTTTCTGTTTTTGGCCAGTACCGCCGCTGCGCTCTCCAGGAAGGGATTCCCAAAGTGACACATGACAAACCGGGTTTCCGGATGGTCGGCGGCTACCTCGTCCAGCGCCAGAGGATGACAGTATTTCAGATGCGCCTGAGGGCGGGAGGTGAGGCCCATGTGCACCGCCACCGGCTTATCGTATCGGGAAGCCAGCTGATACACCGGCTCATAGAGAGAGTCGGTGAGAGGCAGCTTGTTGTAGCCGGGATAGAGCTTTACGCCGCAGCAGCTGTCGCGCGTCAGGTTTTCCTCCACCTTCTCCATGGTGTTGTCCGGCGCGGAAGCCATCAGGGAGCTGTCCAGCCCAAGGCAGTAGTGGAAGAGCTCAGGGGGATAGCTGTGATAATCCGGCTCCAGACTGCGGTTTCCCATTACCACGCCATGGATGATCTCCAGTTGACCGTAGACCTCCCTCAGGTGCCCGATAGAGTTGTGGTGCCCCACAGAACTGGCCAGCTGCTCCGGTCGGGGCGTGTCATTGGGAAAGAGGTGCAGATGTGCATCAATGATTTTCATGGTATGCTCCCTTCACAAAGAAGCGTGAGGATATCCCGGGGCTGCGCACCGGTGAAGAACTGTGAGACATCGGCTGCTTCCAGAAGGGGAAGGCAGTCATCTTCCATCAGCCGCAGGCCCACCAGCTTTGCAGCCAGCTCCTCTGGCTCCACGGTGCTGAAGAAGTCGCCCAGGAAGGTAATGGCGGAAATGCGCCCTTTTTCCAGCTGAATATGCGCCTCAATGGTGCCGCAGCCATCCATGCGTTGCTTGCGGATGAGGGAGCAAGGGGGCGATGCGCCGTAGTTCCAGTCCCATGTGTCATAGCGCTTGCGGCGAAGCTCATTGATTGCTGCGATATCAGTATCTGTAAGGGAGTATTCCGTGACACCTTCCGGGAACAGATTCTGCAAGATTCGTGCCTTGAAGTCGGCGAGAGAGATGTCCTGACGCAGATGGGGGCGAATGGCAGTGACGCGGCTGCGGACAGATCGGACGCCCTTTGCCTGGATCTTAGCGGGGTCTGCCTTCAGAGCATTGCCCAGAATGGAGAGATCCGAGTCAAAGAGCAGGGTGCCGTGATGCATGACCCGGCCCTCCCGGATGTACTGGGCGTTGCCGGAGATCTTCTGACCCGCGATGAGAATGTCGTTCCGCCCGCTGACCTGGGCATCTGCGCCCAGAGAGATCAGCGCATCTGCCACAGGCTGACAGAACTTTCGCAGATCTACCTGAGCAGAATCACCTGCATCGGTGATCCAGGTGTAATTCAGATTGCCCAGATCGTGGTATACGGCGCCGCCGCCGGATAAACGCCGGACGATCCGGATGTCGTGTTCCCGGACATAGGTTTCGTTGATCTCCGCCAGCGTATTCTGATGCTTGCCAATGATGATGGCGTTATGATTCTGCCAGAAGAGAAAGTACTGACGGTCACGGGGGAGGGAGTCAAAGACATATTGCTCCAGGGCCAGGTTAAAGGCGGGATCAGTGGAGTCAACAGAAATGTATAGGGTGTTGTTCAGATACGTCACGTCCTTTCCGCGGATGTTGGGGCGCCGCCTTTACGCCTGGGGCAGATGGCGGAGGATCTCAGGATACAGCGCCTCTGCGTAGAAGGAGAAGCCCTCGTCGTTGGGGTGCAGGCGTCGGTCAAAGAAGTATGGTTCTTCATGGGGGATGAAGTCCCAGCAGTCGATGATGTGAATTTGGGGATACTTTTCCGCCTCCTGCCGCAGAATGATCCGCACATCCTCCAGGGTTCGTCCCCGGGTCACAACATCATGATCCTTCCGCCACAGGGGCAGCAGGTAGAAGATGGGCACGTTGGGGAAGGTCTCCGTCACCTGGCGGAAGAATGCTGCGACCTCCGGGATCAGAAGGTCGTATTCCTGCTTGCGGAAATCGTTGGTGCCGTATGCCACCGAGACAAAGTCGCACTGGGGATAGGTGCCGGGGACGATTTTTCTTGAGCGGAAGATCTCTCCGCTGATGGCCTGATTGTATACCTCTGCGTCCAGCATACGGGCCAGACGGCACACATAGGAGTTGCAGGGATGGTCAGGCTCCCGGCCTTCGGAGATGGAATCGCCGAATACCACCCACTTACGGCTGTGGCGGCAGGGAGAAAGGGTGGCACCGTCGTCCAGCTCCACTGCGTCGATCTGCATGGTGTAGAGGGGGAAGTAGAGGGTCACCCGCTTTTCCCCCTCCGGCAGGCGGAAGGTGTGGCGGAAGCCGGACGTCAGGGAGGCTTCCTCCGCAGGTCTGACAATGGCCAGAGAAAAGCTGGTGTGGAACTCGCCGTTGATGAGAATATCGAAGGCACAGTGATAGTTGGGGTTCAGATAAATATCTGAGCAGGCCAGCGTCAGGGCCTGGGAGTCGGTGTGGAAATCCAGCGTAATGCCGGCGGTGGTCTGGGCACGGCGCCAGCCGGTGTCGTTCTCATGATAGATGGCCCGCTGGGCATCTGTGATGCGCAGCAGACGTACGCTGCCGGCGCGCTCCTTCATGTCCAGAATGCCTGTGGCGATGGAGCGGATTTGCTGAGGTGTTAAACGCATGGTAAAGACTCCTTTGCTGGGGGTGTTGAATATCGGTTTTCATTATATAGCGGCGGCCGAAAAAAGGCAACGGCCTCAGTTGCAATTCATACTCCACTGTTGGTATAATGAAAAAGATTTTGGCGAAGGAGGCAGTGTATGAAGAAATGTATCATGATCTCGGATTCCTTCAAGGGAACGTTGTCCAGCCTGGAGATTTGTGGGATAGCCCGCCGGGCGGTTCCGAAATACTTTCCCGCCTGCGAGGTGATCTCCATCCCTGTGGCAGACGGCGGCGAGGGCACGGTGGACTGCTTTGCCGAGGCTCTGTCGGCTCAGCGGGTCATTGCGGTGACTTCCGGGCCGTATGGGGAACCCGTGGAGGCGGCCTATGCGAGAAAGGATATGCTTGCCGTCATCGAGATGGCATCTTCTGCGGGTTTGCCCATGGTGGCAGACCGGAAGGACCCGTCTGCCACCACCACCTACGGTGTAGGACAGCTGATCCGTCATGCAGTGGAGAACGGCTGCCGGGAGATCCTGCTGGGGCTGGGCGGCAGCTGCACCAATGATGGCGGCTGTGGCTGCGCTGCTGCACTGGGCGTACGTTTTTTCGACGCAGCGGGAGAGACCTTCGTTCCCCGCGGCGGCGATCTCAGCAAAATTACCCATATCGATGCTTCGGCGTGCCGCGAACTGCTGAAGGATGTACGGATCACCTGTATCTGCGATGTGGACAACCCGCTGTGCGGACCTGCCGGCGCGGCCTATGTATTCGCGCCCCAGAAGGGGGCGGATGCCGCCATGGCAGAGCTGCTGGACGGTGAGCTGCAGGCGCTGGCCGGTGTTCTGGAGAAGGAACTGGGTGTCAGCATTGCGGATATGCCGGGGGCAGGTGCTGCCGGTGGCTTTGGCGGCGGCGCCGTAGCACTGCTGGGCGCGGAGCTTCGCCCGGGTATTGAGGTGGTTCTGGATACCGTGGATTTTGACCGGCATGTCCGCAACGCGGATCTGGTCATCACTGGCGAAGGCCGTGTGGATTCCCAGAGTGTCCGGGGCAAGGTGATCTCCGGCGTTGCCAAGCGGACGTCGGCGGCCGGTGTGCCTCTGATCGTGATTGCCGGTAGCCTTGCTGAGGGCTCTGAGGAAGCCTATGGTCTGGGCGTGACCGCAATGTTCGGCATTGACCGGGAGGCAGTGGCTTTTGAGACCTATGCGCACAAGAGCGCCGAGAACTACCGGCGAACGCTGGAAGACGTGCTGCGTCTGATCGGAGCCGTGGGAAAATAACGAAAAAACCGGCTGAACTGATGCGATCCTGTCAAGGTTGACCAGGGCCGGAACAGTTCAGCCGGTTTTGTTCTGTGATGATGCCGCACCTGATCCGGATGCATCACGATTCTCCTGCGGCTGTCAGCAGACGCAGGAATTCTTCTTCTGACAGCGGTCTGTCCAACTCCATGCAGGTTTCTGTCAGGCGGTGGTGGAAGGCGAAGCGCCGTTTTCGGTCAGGGATAGCCTGCAGAACAGCAGGACGCTTGGCCTGCAGCCAGTCCAGGATCTCCTCGGTGCGATCCGGCAGCAGAGCTTCCACCTTCCGCTTCAGCTGTACGGCAGCGGCAGGACTGGCACCGTCGGTGGAGATGCCGATGGAAAGCTTGCCCCGGGTGATGAGGGAGGGGAACACAAAGGTGCAGGCAGGCTGGTCGTCCACCACATTCACAGGGATACGCTGTGCCTGACACAGGGCAGAGATGCGGCGGTCTTCCACCTGATCCCCGGTGGAGACCACCACAAAGGCAGGCGGCGGTGTCAGGTCGCGTTCCTGAAAGTGCCGACGGCTGATGACAATGCCAGAGATGGCTTCCAGCTCCGGCAGCAGCTCCGGGGCGATGACCCGGAGGGCGGGGGAGAAGGGCAGCAGGCGCTGCACCTTTTCCAAAGCGTGTTTTCCGCCGCCGACGATGAGTCCGTCAGCGCCGCGGATGTCCATAAAGAAAGGGAACAGTGGCATATCGGTTGACCTCCAGTGGGATTCATCGGATAGCGCTGCAGACATAGTGCCACCCGTCATCGCAGGGGATCCTCTGCATCTGCACGCCGAACACATCGGTCAGAATACCGTCGGAGAACAGCGTTTCCGGTGTGCTGACACACAGCAGCTGTCCATGCTCCATCACGGCAACGGTGTCGGCGGTGCGCAGCGCCTGAGAAAGATCGTGGAGCACCATCACAACGGATCTTCCCTCTGCTGCCAGCCGCTGTGCCAGCTCCATGATGCGCAGCTGATGGGCGATATCCAGAAATGCAGTGGGCTCATCCATGAGGATCGTGTCCGTGTCCTGCGCCAGCGCCATGGCAAGGAAAACGCCTTGCTGCATGCCGCCGGACAGCTGCTTGACGGGTGTTTGTGCCCACTCCTCCAATCCCACCCATTCCAGCGCACGGTGTGCGGCTTCCCGATCCTCTGCCCGGTAGCGGCGGGGATAGGAAAGGTAGGGGAACCGCCCGTGCAGCACCAGACTCAGAACGGAGATGTCCGGGACGCGGCGGCTCTGCGGCAGGTAAGCCACCTGCCGCGCTGTCTCTGCGGGAGAAAGTGCGGCGGCGGAGGTGCCGTTGAACAGGATCTGGCCGCCGGAGGGAGGAAGGATCCCTGTGATCGTTTTCAGCAGGGTGCTTTTGCCGCAGCCGTTGGGGCCGATAATGACAGTGACATTCCCCGGCTGCAGAGTCAGGGAAATATCGCGGATCACATTCTTGCCGCCGTAGCCGGCGGAGACATTGCGCAGTTCGATCATGCGTGACCTCCTTTCCGGCGGAACAGCAGGTACAGGAAAAAGGGGCCGCCGATGAAGGAGAGCAGGATGCCTACGGGAATTTCATAGGGTGCGAACAGCAACCGCGCCAGCAGATCGCATGCCGTCACCAGCACAGCGCCGGTCAGGGCGCAGAAGGGGAGCAGACGGCGGCTCTCCGCGCCCACGAATTTCCGGGCGATGTGGGGCACGATGAGTCCCACAAAGCCCAGCAGGCCAGCGAAGCTGACGGCGGCACCGGACAGCAGGGCGGCAAGTCCCAGAAACAGAGTGCGCATCCTTTTTACGGAAAGCCCCAGGCTCCGTGCGGTGTCCTCGCCCAGCGCCAAGATATCCAGCTCGCTGCTGAGGGTCATAAGGAGCAGTGCTGCCAGCAGGATCAGTATGCCTGCGGGGATCAGCCGCGTATGTGCCACGGCGGAAAAACCGCCGATCCGGAAGTCTGCTGCCTGCATACCGGCGTCGGGAAAGAGAATGGAGATGGCTTCTGATGCGGCGGTAAGGCAGCTGCTTACCGCCACGCCTCCCAGGATCACCGTGGTGCGGGAGGCACCCAGCTTCTGGGCGGCGATGGCCACCAGAAGGACGGCGGCTGCTGCGCCGAAAAAGGCCGCGCCGGCAATGAACCAGCCGGAAAAGGCGCCCAGTGCGCAGCAGACGGTGACTGCCAGCGCGGCGCCGGCGTTGACGCCGATGATGCCCGGAGAGGCCATTTCGTTGGCCAGAACGTTCTGGATCACAGCGCCGGACACTGCCAGCGCCCCGCCTGCCAGTAGGCAGGCGGCGGTACGGGGTATGCGGGAGAACCAGAGAATGCGTCCGGCGGTGCTGTCTGCGCCGGTTCGCAGTGCTTCCCACAGCTGTGCCGGAGACAGGGGCACCGACCCCAGACACAGACTGGCGGCAGCTGCCAGAAGACACAGCGCGGCAGCTGCGGCAAATCGTCCGGAGCGATCATCCGTTTTCATTTTGCAGGATCGCCTCCAGTTTTTCATAGGCTTCGCCCCAGCGGGCGTTGGGCTTCATGGAATAGAGGGCTTTGTCCATTATGAAGATGCGTCCTTCCTTAACGGCGGTGAGCTGTGCCAGCGCCGGATTCTGCGTGAAAAACGCATCCACATGCTTGCGGATAGCCACCGGATCATCGCCCTGCTGGGCTATAAAGATGAAGTCCGGGTCCTGCAGCAGAATGTGCTCCACACTGAGATTTTCCAACAGGGAGGTATCGCTGTCGGCGATATTGATGCAGCCGAGAGTCTTGAGCATTTCACCCAGCACATTGCCGGTAGAGTTTTTGGCCCGGATATAGGTGGCGGAGGCACGGAGGTTCAGCACCGTGGGCGCGGCTCCGGTATCCTGCAGCCGCTGCTGTGCGTCAGCGATGACGCAGTCGATCTGCTTTTGGATCGCCAGACCGTTGGCTTCGTACAGGTCCTGGCATCCGGTGATCCGGGTACACAGCTCCAGAATCCGCAGGTAATCGGAAAAGTCGGATACATCAAAGTAGGCGGTGGGAATATTGGCGGCCTCCAGCGTGTCCATCCATTCCAGATGCAGCTGCGTATTGGCACTGGCCAGAATAAAATCCGGCTGTGCGGCAAACAGAGCTTCCATGTTCAAACGCTTCGTCATGCCCAGATCAACGGCATCCTCCGGCAGGGGAAGGTCAAAATCCGCCCAGGCATCGTCTGCCGAAGCGACCACCGTGCCGCCTGCCAGATACCATAGATCGGCAAAGCTGCCCAGCAGTGCCGCTGTACGCTGCGGCTCCGACACCGTCACTTCCCGCCCCAGATCGTCGGTGAAGGTAAAGCCGCCGCTGCCGGCGGTGTCGGCGGGTGGCTGCGCTGCGCCGCAGGCTGCTGCGGAGAACAGCAAAAGTCCTGTCAGAAGGACGGGGAGGAAGATATGCTTTTTCCACCATGTTTTGTGCATAGTGCCTCCTGTGTTCGGCGAGAATAAAAACGGCAAATGGCGCCGCCTGCGCATATGGTATCATATCTGCACGCTGTTGACAAGGAAATGCGGGCGGCAGTATTTTTCTAAATGAGAATAGGAGCGTTGCCGAATGGAGAAGACTTATACACGATCCACTGCGGAGGTCCTTCGGGAGTTGGGCGTCGGCGCGGAGGGGCTGACACGCGCGCAGGCGCAAGCGCGGTTGGTCAAGTTCGGTCCCAACAAGCTGAAGGAAGCGGAAAAACCCACCATGCTCCAGCGCTTTCTGGCGCAGCTGAAGGACCCTATGCTGATCATCCTGATGATCGCCGCAGGTGTTTCCGCTGTCACCACCGGTATTCACAACGTTCAGAATCCTGCCGAACCGGAAGGTCTGGCAGAGGTGTTCATCATCCTCATCGTGGTGCTGCTGAATGCCATTCTTGGCGTGCTGCAGGAAAGCAAGGCAGAGGCTGCCATCGAAGCCCTGCAGACCATGACTGCTGCCACCTGTAAGGTTCTGCGCGACGGCAGGCAGGTGACCCTCCATTCTGACGAGCTGGTTCTCGGTGACGTTATCGTTCTGGCGGCCGGCGACAGTGTTCCCGCGGCCGGCCGTTTGCTGCACCGCGCCAGCCCGCAGATCGAGCAGGCCGCCCTCAAGAAGGAGGAGGACGAAGGCAGCCGCCGCCGTCTGGAAAATCTTGAGGAGGAGCTGGCCCAGCACCGCGAGCAGTTCAGCGCCATGAAGGCGCGCTGGGAGAATGAAAAGAACGCCATCACCAAGGTGCAGAAGCTGCGCGAGGAGATCGAGCAGGTGAACGCCGAGATTGCGCAGGCCGAGCGCGCCTATGATCTGGGCAAGGCCGCCGAGCTCAAATACGGCAGGCTGCCCGATCTGCAGGGCAAGCTGGCCATGGAGGAAGAGAACGCCGAACGCGCCGAAAACGACGAAAGCCTTCTGCGCGACAAGGTGACCGACGACGAAATCGCGCGCATCGTCAGCCGCTGGACGGGCATTCCTGTGACCAAGCTGAAGGAAGGCGAGCGAGAGAAGCTTCTGCAATTGCCCGACGAGCTCCACCGCCGCGTGATCGGTCAGGACGAGGCCGTGCAGAAGGTTTCCGAAGCCATCCTCC
>CAZQJD010000024.1:0-18634 GCA_964593575.1 uncultured Oscillibacter sp. | reverse complement strand
CCTCCAGCAGCGCTGTCAGGATGGGGGAAGTGATATAGTAAGGCAGATTGGCGCATTCCAGCACGGTATACTGGGCGCCGGTGGCCATCATGCGGACGGTCTGGCCCGGCTGCAGAGAGCCTTCCATCAGGCGCATATAGACGATTACACCGCGATAGCTGTCATACTGGCTGTCAAAAATCAGGGCCTTCAGCGGTGCGGAGGGATCGCCGGAGGGGGGCGGTACGTTTTTGACGATATCCTCCAGTACGGCCTGGATGTTGATGCCCATTTTGGCGGAGATCTCCGGCGCATCCATGGCGGGCAGGCCGATGATGTCCTCCACCTCATGCTTGGCACGCTGGGGATCGGCGGCAGGCAGGTCGATCTTGTTGAACACCGGCAGGATCTCCAGATCGTGCTCCATGGCAAGGTAGGTGTTGGCCAACGTCTGCGCCTCCACGCCCTGACTGGAGTCCACCACCAGAATGGCGCCCTCACAGGCTGCCAGAGAACGGGAAACCTCATAGTTGAAGTCCACATGGCCCGGCGTATCGATGAGGTTGAGGGTATACGTCTCTCCGTCCATGGCCTTGTAGTCCATGCGGACAGCGCGGGCCTTGATGGTAATGCCGCGCTCCTTTTCCAGATCCATATTATCCAGGATCTGAGACTCCATCTGCCGCTGCTCCACGGCGCCGCAAAGCTCGATCATCCGGTCCGACAGGGTGGACTTGCCGTGATCGATGTGGGCAATGATGGAGAAATTGCGAATGTTTTTCTGCTTGGTCATAAGCATGTATCCTCCCGGGTTTTCCCTGCCCGGCAGTGATGCGGCAGGGATATACAGTGTATCGTCAGGACGCTGTCTTTGCCGCCTTGTCGGCGATCCATTGGAGCCAGAAGGCTTCGTCCCAGAACTTTTCATAGTCATAGTTTATCACAAACTCCCGCCAGTTGGCGATAGTATCTGCCAGATTTTCCTTGCTGATCCGGCCTTCGTCGGCAGCCAGCTTGCCCAGCAAGCGTTCACCCATTTCCGTGGAGTGGTGGATATGGTCACAGTAGTTGTCTAGATCCTCCACAAATTCTCTGTCCATCAGATAGCCATAGAGCGATACATTTTCATGCTCCAGCAAGGCTTCGCTGATCTGCTCCATAGACGTCAGCAATGCCTCCGTCTCGCCAAGGCGGTCAGCCTTGTCCCAGAAGAGCATGCTGTAGGGCGACAGGAAGATGCAAAACTCTATGTCGGGATTTTCCCGGATCCAGCTTTCCACAACCGCCAGATTGCTTCGGACATTTTCTGTATAGGCATCCGCCGGCAGCGGCTGTTCCGCCAGCTCCGGACGCTGATAAAACATCAGTGCCGCTTCATGGTTCCACCAGACGCCTTCATCCCAGACAAAGCCCTCATCCATGGTCTCCAGAGAACCCCATTTTCTGCTCATCAGGTTGAAGAGGCTGTAATAGAGATTATCCTTGTTCAGCAGGTACTGGATGTCATCCAGAGGATTGCGGTTATACAGGTATTTCGGCATCACATCCGTCACGCCGCTTTCATCCCGGATCATAATGTTCAGATCCAGCGCGAAAATCACCCGCTGCGGCTCCTGATGGTGAAGAAGCACTTCCATAACTCTGTCAAACTCGCTGAGGTAGCCATCCGGCAGCGTGATACGCAGTCCCTCACCGCCAAACGCCTCCCCGATGCGGCTTGCCCGGTAATTGGAAGCCATGGAGGTGCCGATGAGCACAGTATCCGCCGCGGCATTTTTCGCAAGGCCCGCACTTTGATAGCGCTCACTGAAATATGCCGTTTTGCCGCTCTCCGGCATGCGGTAATAGAGAGCCGGGTCCACCGTGTACACCACAGCGGCACAGGCTGCCAATAACAGCAGCACCACCGCCATAAAACCGCAGATCCAGCGCTGATACGCTTGTTTCATACGTCCCCCTCAGAAATTGGAATAAATGAATGTGCCAACACCAGTGAAGGACAGGATCGCCCAGGCACTCATCACCGCCAGCAATGCGCTGCGCAGGAAGCCGGGGCAGCCATCCTCCATCTCTCTTGCTGTGCTGCGGGGCCATGCGATCACCAGCATACCCGCGCCATACAGCGCCGCCATCAAGAGAATATTGATGCGCTCCGACAGAGACGGCAGCAGCATTCCCACAGCCGCAACCTCCTTGGATAAGAGGCCGCTGACCAGCCATCCGGCCGGCAGGCTGAAGTCCGGGGTAAAGGCCGCGCGCAGCAGCGCCAGTGCGCTGCCCACATCCGGCGCCCGGAAAAACACCCACGCCAGATTCAGGAACAGGAAGGTCATTCCCCAGCGCAGCAGCTTCGGCAAACGCTCCGGCCATTTGCCCAAAAGTCGCTCTGCCACCTGTGCAAGGCCGTGCAGCGCACCCCACACGATAAAGGTCCAGCCGGCGCCATGCCAGAAGCCACTGATCAGAAAGACGATCAGAATATTCAGATACGTCCGCAGCGCTCCTTTGCGGCTGCCGCCCAGCGTGAAGTAAAGACATTCCCGCAGGAAGGTGGTCAGGGTGATGTGCCAGCGCTTCCAGAATTCCGTGACGGAAAGGCTTCGGTAGGGCGAATCAAAGTTCACCGGCAGACGAATGCCCAGCAGACGGGCCGCACCCAGCGCAATATCGCAGTAACCGGAGAAGTCAAAATACAGCTGCAGGGTATAGCCCAGGATCATCATCCAGGCCGTCACAGCGGAGATGCCGCCCTCGTAGGCCCAGCCGTTGTTGACCACCACTGCGAAGGAATCCGCCAGCAGGACCTTCTTGACCGTGCCCACGCAGATGCTGTAAATACCGGCGGCTGCATCCTGCCAATCGGGACGGAACAGCTTTTCGCCGGTCATCTGAGGGAGAAATGCGCCCGGCCGCAGAATAGGGCCGGAGGTAACAGACGGGAAAAAGAAGGTGTATAGAAAAAAGTCGCCTGCACCGGAAAGGCCGATCTTCTCCGGGACATATTCTCCGGTGAAGACTTCCTTCAGATACCACAGCTGCTGGAAGACGAAAAAGCTCAGCCCCACCGGTGCCCAGCCGATGCGAAAAGCGCCGCCGGTGAAAAAACCTGTGTATTTGAAGATCAGCAAAACAGCAATATGCCATCCGGCTGCAGCGGCGAAAACAGCTTTTCTGTGTTTCCCCGCACACATTGCCCATGCAGCCGCCCGGGTCACTGTCATACCCGCCAGCAAAACCGCAAAGCCTGCCAGAGGCCGAGAGACACCATTGAGATAGAATACCAGACAGGCTGCAGCCAGCAGAGCCTTGCCCAAGGAAAGGCTGCGTCGCCCCGCCAGCAGGCATGCAGCCGTCACTGCTGCCAGAAAGCCAAAAAAGGCCAGCGATTGAAAAGACATCGCGCCCTCACTTTCCGGCAAGGTCAGCCATGCGGCTATCTGCGCCATGGAGCACCTGTGCAACACTTTGGCAGCGACCCGGGAAGGCCTCCGTCACCGCTTCCTCACTCATAGGCGGATAGGCAGCCTTCTTCTCCGACAGCTCACGCAGAGCCCGGGCATACCGCAGCTCACTGCGCTTCATATCCGCAGCTGCCGCATCCAACTGCCAGTCAGCTGCATCCAGAGAAAAATACGCCTCGTTGGCGCCGCTGTGCCGATAGAGCCGGCGATAGAGCTGATAGACCGCCGTTCCCAGATAGGCGGCAGCCTCGTTGATGGCCGCCTTGTCCCCCAGCTTGCCCAGCAGCTCGAACAGCACACCGATGGTGCCGGCCAACAGCTTGGACTGGATGGTAGCCAGGATACTGCCGCGAAGCACATTGCTCTGCTTCTCCGCCGCCAGCAGATCCTCAGAAGACAGCATGGTGCCGTCCCGGGACAGTGTGCGTCCCAGGATATAGTCCGCGGACACATGGTAATAGTCGCAGGCCTTCACCACAAAGAGGAGACCCGGCTCCCGGACTCCGTTTTCATAATGGCTCAGCAGCGCCTGAGAGATCCCCAGATCCGCAGCCGCTGTGCGCTGAGAAACGCCGCGCTCCTGCCGCAGCAGGGACAGCGTGCGGGAAAATTCCGTGGATGATGCCATGGTTCCACACTCCTTTATCAAACCGGGAATCCCCCGGGGCAAATACATATCGTATAGTTTACCAGAAAAAATACGGTGTGTAAATGCTTTTTTGCCGAAGGATGAAACCAGAACGGAAAACCTCCGCGCCAAATGGCGCGGAGGTCCGCACTTAGTCACAGGCAGTTTTGTTTCCGGTCAGGGATCGCAGACACAGCAAGGCGGTTATGATAAACGGGATCGCGCCCACGATGCCGGTAGGCGCCGGACCGACAAAGGGATCTCCTCCGTCCTCCGTCAGATACACGCCCAGCGCAGCAGTGCCGTTGACGGCGCCATGCGCCAGGATCGCCGGAATACAGCTTCCCGTTTTCAGCGTCAGATAGGAAAAAAAGATCCCCAGCACGATGCAGAAGCCGCACATAGCCGCAATGCCTGTCCACGGAAAACCGGGATAGCCCACGCCGTAGTTGTGACCCAGGGCGGTGATGGGCGCATGCCACAGTCCCCAGATGACGCCGGTAACCAGCAGCATGGGGACCGGCGGGAGCTTTTCGGCCATTTTCGGCAGCAGATAGCCCCGCCAGCCCCACTCTTCACCAAAGCAGGTGATCACATTCAGCGCCGGCGCCAACAGCAGCGCCTGCACCGCCTGCACCAAAAGCAGTACGCTCCAGGACACGGGCAGCTCCGCTTCTCCGCCGCCGGCAGCTGCCAGCACAGCTTTCAGATAGCTCAGACCGGGATCAAACTTGTCCGGGAACAGCAGAAGGTACAATCCGGTACCCAGAATGGTCAGGATGCCTGGGCCGAACCAGGCCAAAAGATAGGTTTTGACATTTCCCCGGAAGTTAGGTCGGAGCCATGCGTTCCGAAAGCCTTCTCCGGTGATGAGCCGCGTCAACAGAACGCCAAGGGCAGGGAACAGCATGATCGCCGCCACAGACAGCTGGATCACCACAGAGGGTACGGCTCGCAGATCGGTATCCCCAGCCAGCGGCCAGACCACACCGAAGCTGTACGCATAGGTGATAACAAAGGTGACCGTGAGAAAAATCAGGATACGCCGGGTCTCCAGTTTTGCATTGTTTGTTTCCATGGGTATGCCTCCTGAAACGTTAATGAGGTCAGTTTAGACCTTCCAGAAGGGGGAAAGTCAAGGAGATCGTGACATTTTTTCAAAAATCACATCCCGGACTGCTGTCCGGGATGTGACATACATTTTCAGAACAGGCTGGACTGGTAGGGCAGCTCTCCCCGCCCGATGGCCTTCACCTGCCGGGCGTTCTCCTGCGCCAGACGGTCCGTAATGGCCATGCGGCAGATAATGCCCTTCAGCGTAGCCTCCAGCGCCGTGCCGGCACTGTAATCCGCCGGGAACATGTAGTCCACCCGCCCCTTGGCCAGCAGATCCTCCACACCCTGACGGCTGCCGGGCTGATAAACGGCAATGGCCTGACCACCGTAGACCCGCATCATCTTCATACAGGGCACATCGGAAAGGCCGTCGCCCAGATAGATCATATTCCGGAAAGGCACGCGCTTGCTGTCGTCCGGCATGGAGTCGTTGAGATCCTTGTCGTTGGACACATCCAGCACGCCCTTGTTGATGCGGTAGACAAACTGGGTCTTGGCGGTGAAGTTCACCGCCAGCTTGGGCCAGACCGGGCGACCGTTTTCATCATAATAAAACTCGCTGGCATAGATCTCCTTGAATTCATGGCTGATGGAGGAGCCCTCGATGATCTCCCGCAGGCCGGAGGAGATCACATAGTGCTCCACATCCGCGCCCTGGCTGCGACCATACTCGTTGATGCGGGAAAACCAGTCCTCCACACCGGGGAACAGCACAATGTCCCGGCCCTTTTCCACCAGAGACCCCCGGGTGAAGGGAATGCCCTTCTCCTCCGACTTGCGGATCATGGTGAACATATAGGCCAGAATACCATCCATCTTGTTTTCATGACCGAAGGTGTTGGCTTCCTTCCAGAACTCCCCGGGGGTCATACCCAGGCTGGGGATAAAGGCATAGTTCTGCATGTCGGTGGTGCAAAGAGTCTTATCAAAATCATACAGAATGGCAATGATGGGGCGTTGTTCCATATTGTCTCCTATCCTTGTTCGGTTTGAATCATTTGAAAAGCGGGAGGCAGTGCTTCCACCGCCTCCCACAGCTCAGTCTTTCCCGTAGTTGCGGCCGAACTTCAGCTCCGTGAGATCGATCCGGCGGGTACTGCGGTGATCGCCTTCCGGCACAAAGGGATTTCCCTCGGGATACACCCTGGTGTCGTCCTCAGCTTCCCCATTCTCTTCCTCCGGCGCCGCCTTGTTTTCCTCCTGCACGGCCGCAGTCTCTGCGGCCTCCGTCAATTCTGCCAGCTCTGCCAGCACAGCAGCTTCCTTCTCCACCGCATCCTCAGGCAGGGTGATGGTGACAGGCTCCACACGCTTGATATCCACCGGCAGCTCCGGCAGGCGCTCCAGCGCATCCAGCTCACGCTGACAGACATCACGCACAGCGGCAATGAACCCGGCCAGCTCCTGCTGACCGATCTGCATGCGCTTCTCGTTGGCCTCCATGACAGCCTTCAGCTCGGTGATCCGGTCCTGAACGTCCAGATCGGCCCGGGCCAGGATCATATCGCGCTTGGTCTCCGCCTCACGGACGATGCTGTCCGCCATCTTCTGGGCAGTCAGCAGCGTGGCGCGCATGGAATCCTCCGTGGCGCGGTAGTCCTCTACCTTTTCCACCAGCACCTTCAGCTTGGCCTTCAGCGCCGCATTTTCCTTGTACAACGCACTGTAGTCATCGGTGAGCTCGTCCAGAAACTCATCCACGGAGCTCATATTATAGCCGCCCATGACCGCCTTCGGGAAGGCGTGACTGGAGACTTCCTGCGGTGTCAGCATACTCAAATCCCCCTGCTCTCTTTATTGATCAAAAATACAGACCGTTGTTTTCCAGCTCGTCGATCAGATCGCCCTCGATGTCCACATGATAGGGCGTGATGATGTAGGTGTTGGCCGCCACCTTCTTGATCTTTCCCTCGCCGGCATATGCCACGCCGGAAAGAAAGTCAATGAGTCTGCGGGCAATGTCCTTGTTGGTGGATTCCAGATTGATGACCACCGTGCGCTTGTCCTTCAGATGATCGGCGATCTCAGATGCGTTTTCAAAGCGCTCGGGCTTCACCAGCACCACCTTCAGCTGCGTGGTTGCGTGGATGTTGACGACCTTATTGTTGCGGCTCTCCACTCTGCTGCGGCGTTCTTCAAAGGCGGTCTCCTTGCGGGGCACTTCTTCGAATTCTTCTTCGAAATCATCGTCCTCGTCATCGTAGGGATGCGTCCATTTCTTCAGTTCGTCCAAAAAGCTCATACCAAGCCTCCCACCGGGCAATCTGCCCTTTATTCACATCATGTCCATCAGGTATAATCGCGGGCGCCGAAAATGGCGGTGCCCACACGCACCATAGTGGCGCCGGCACGAATGGCCTGCGCAAAGTCTCCGCTCATGCCCATGGACAGGCATTCTAATTTATTATGGAACAAATTCGAGTTTATGTCAACATACAGAGCCCGCACTTTTTCAAAATATTGTGTGCTGTCACCGGGGTTTACCTCAACCGGTGGGATGGTCATCAGTCCCAGGACGCGGATATGGGGCAGCTCCAGCGCCTGCTTCGCCGCGGCATACACCGACTCCGGCGCAAAGCCGCTCTTGCTTTCCTCGCCGCCGATATTCACCTCCAGCAGCACATCCTGCACCAGATCCAGTTTTTCCGCGCAGCGCTGGATCTCCGCCAGCAGCTCCAGCGAACCCACAGACTGGATGAGATCCACCTTGCCCACGATCTGGCGCACCTTGTTGCGCTGCAGGTGACCGATGAAGTGCAGCGGCGCGCCGGTATAGGCGTCCTCGGCGTACTTTTTCAGCAGCTCCTGCACCCGGTTTTCACCCAGTGCGTCGATACCGCCGGCCACTGCTTCCCGGCAGGCAGCCGCATCGTTCATTTTGCTGGCGCCCACCAGCGTGATCTCCTCCGGGCGGCGCCCTGCCGCAGCCGCAGCCTCCGCGATCTCAGCCCGCACGCAGCGGATATTTTCCGTGATAGACATATTTTCTCTCTGTCCTTTCCCGGCATCAGCCGATCACTTTTCCGTCATACAGGCCATACGCCGTCACGATGACACTGTCACCGGGCCGAAGCTTGGTCTTCTCACTGTCTGACAGGCCACGCACCAGCGTATAGCCGTCACCGCCGGTATAAATGACTTCCACCGGCTTGAACCGGGCGTTCATGCCCACAACACAGTAGATGCCCGTGCATCCCTCGCCATCCACCCGGATGGCAGCAGCGGGAACACGGATCCCCTCGATGGTATTCCAGATAATATCTGCGCTCTGCTGGCGCAGCAGCGTGATCTGCGCCTGCTTCTCCTTGCTGCTCAGCAGCACCGCGGCCTCTCCGTTCTCATCGGTGTGGATGGAAACCACCCGCATCTCCAGATCCTCTGCACTGGAGGATGCGAACCGGAGCGAAACCTTCTGCCCCTGTGTCATTTTCCCCAGAGACTCCACCGACGCGGAAAACAGATAGTACCAGGTATCGCCGGTAATGAGCTTGCCCACACGAGAGGAAACCGACGCATCCTTGCTGAGCCGCGCCAGATCCGCAGGCAGCATGGCTTCCGCCGCCTGAGGTGTCAGTACAGTCTCATACCCGTCTACCACGGCGGAATACAATCCTCCTACCGGCGCCTTCACCTGCTTCCGGGTAACGATGGACTGCCCCTGCAGAGTCTTCAGCCGGGACTCCAGCTGCTTCAGCTGCGCATCCAGATCCTCACCGCCGGAATAGGAGTAATCCCGCTTCAGCACAAAGGTCCGCAGCTCAGAAAGACTGGCGTCCGCCGTATCCAGCCGACGGGCGGCAACAGCACTGCGCAGCTCTAAAATGCCGGTGATGATCTGATTGTCCAGCCGCAGCACCGCCTCGCTGTTCATGGCGGATTCCTTGGCGTAGTTCAGCTGCGCAATGCGGGCTGTCAGGTCTTCGATCTCCTCCTGCCGGTCCAACGCAGCCTGATCGTCATAGATCATGGCCACCTGCCCGCCTTTGGAGATCCGCTCTCCCTCGGCACGGGACAGCTGCAGAATACCGGTATCCGGCGCCTGCAGCACCTGCTCCTCCCGTACCACCCAGCCGGTAACGGTAACGCTCTGCTCCACCTGATATGTATAGGCCGGAGAGGTGGTCAGCGGGTCGGTAAAATACCGGTAGCCCTGCAGACAGAAATACCCTACCGTCACAAGACACAGGATTGCAGTTGTGATTTTGAATCCTATCGAGGTGTTCTTCATGGACACTCCTTACCTTGGTGCCGCACCGCCTCCCCGGTCATCATTCAGGTCCACAGGCCGTATGGGAACTACCGTGGAGATGGCGTGCTTGTAAATGACCTGCTGCTTTCCCTCGGTGTCCAGTACCACCACAAATGCGTCGTAGCCTGTGATGATGCCCCGAAGCTGAAAGCCGTTCATCAGAAACAGTGTCACGGGAACTCTGTCCCGTCTCGCTTTGAGGAGAAAGATCTCCTGCAGATTTGCCTTGTTTTGCATGCTTGTCCGCTCCTTTTTCTGTTTTCGCGGACAGCAACTGCGTTTTTTCTGCCCGCCGAAGCTATCTTAAGCCATGGGCAGACAGATATTCTGTCGAAACTCGGAGCGCTTTCGCAAAGTCGCGATCTTTCTCCCATTCCACCCAGAAAATTTCCTTGTTTCGCCGCAGCCAGGTCAGCTGGCGCTTGGCATACTGCCGGGAACGGAGCTTCACCTCTGCCAGCGCGTCGGCCGTGGTGCGCTCTCCCTCCAGCACACCAAGGAACTCCTTGTAGCCGATGGCCTGCAGCGCCGTGGCATTCCGGGGCAGGCCGCTGCCAAGAAGACTCTGCACCTCCTCCAGCAGTCCGTCATCCACCATGGCATCCACCCGGCGGTCGATGAGCGCCCACATATCCCTTCTGTCGGCAAACCGGAGGCCGATGTACAGCGCGTCATACCGGGGCGGTATGGCCTGAGTCTCGGCGTTGTGGGCGGTGATGGTCTTGCCCGTTTCCCGCCACACCTCCAGCGCACGGAGGATCCGCTTGGTATCCGCCGGATGCAGCCGCTCCGCGGACGCGGGATCCACCCGGCGCAGCTCCTCCAGCAGAGGCTCGATGCCCCTGCTCTCAAACTCCTTCTGCAGCTGCGCCCGCATTTCGCCGCCGGCGTGACCGCCGGCAAAGCCGTGACCCCGGATGACAGCGTCCAGCCAGAGACCGGTGCCGCCCACCAGAACAGGCAGCTTGCCCCGGGCCAGGATATCGTCGATGACCGCCGTGGCTTCTTCCGCGTATTTCGCCACGCTCCACTGCTCGGCAGGCTCCGCCACCGCCACCATGTGGTGGGGGACGCCCTCCTGCTCCTCCAACGTAGGCGCGGCAGTGCCGACAGTCATGCCACGGTAGATCTGCATGGAGTCCACGGACACCACCTCGCCGTGATACCGCTTTGCCAGCAGCACGCCCATCTTCGTCTTGCCAGACGCGGTGGGCCCCACCACGCATAAAATTCTCGGCGCCATGTCCGCTTCCTCCCTTCTCTGCTTGATCGCTTAAGGCAACAGGACCCGAATCCGCGCAGATTTAAGACCAGCTGCCTTAAGGCAGCAAGACTCGGGTACTGTTGCCTCAAGCCCGCTTGAACATCTTCTCCAGCTCGTAGCGGGTCAGCTTCACCGCCACGGGACGACCGTGGGGGCAGTATTTGATCTCGCCGGCCTGTACCCGGTCTGCCAGCACCCGCAGCTCCGCGGGATCGGACACCATACCGGCCTTGATGGCCGCCTTGCAGGCCATGGTGTGGAACATATGCTCCCTGCGCTCTGCCGGGTCGCGGCCAGTGCGCAGCTTCTGGGCCAGCTCCTCCAGTGTGGCGGTGGTGTCCTCGGCATCCATATCCGCAGGAACCTCCCGCACCAGCACCGTGTCGCCGCCAAAATCCTCGCAGGCGAAGCCCAGCTCCGCCAGCAGCGCCGTGTTTTCCAGCAGCAGCGCCGCGTCTTCCTTCCCCAGCTCCGCCGCCACGGGACGCAGCAGACGCTGGGCGGCGACCGGCTCCCTTGCCGCCATCAGGCGGTCAAAATGGATGCGCTCGTGGGCGGCGTGCTTGTCGATGAGCCAGATGACGCCGTCCTCCGCCTCGCAGATAATATAAGTACGCAGAATTTCGCCGGCAATGCGCCACGGCAGCTCCTGCTTAGGCAGCAATGTCTCCTGCGGCAGCTCCATGACGGTCTGCCGTTCCTCCGGAATGGCGGGAACAAAAGGCTTTGCCTGCGGCGGGGCGGCTTTCTTTTCCTCCGGCGCAAAGGCCTGTACCGCAGGTGCGGCAGATCTTACGGAGGGCGCGGAGGTGATCTCGTCGTCCTTCTCGTCGGCGATCACCGTCACAGGACGCAGGGCGGGCACAGCGGGTCTGGGCGCAGGCTTGATCTGATAGAACTGCTCCGCCTTCTCCACATCCGCTACCCTTGCCGCAGGCGCTTTCCACTCCGTGTTCCACGCAGGACGGACGGGCGGCGCGGCAGCGGGCTTTTCCTCCGTCTTCTGCCGGAATTCGCCGGCGGTCATGGTTTTGAAAAAGTCCTGCCGGGGGTTGGACTGCTGACTGACAGGCTTTGCCGCGGGAACGGGCTTGCCGTCGCTGTCCAGCGCGTCCATGACGGTGTGGTACACAGCGTCAAACACATCCTTCTCCCGTGCGAACTTCACCTGCGTTTTGGCAGGATGGACATTCACATCCACCGCCGTATGGGGCAGACTCACAAACAGCACGCAGCCGGGGAAGCGGCCCTTCATGATCTGGTTGCGGTAGCCCTCCTCCAGCGCGGCGGTCAGCAGCTGGGACTTGATGAACCGGCCGTTGACGAAGAAGATCTGCATGCTGCGGGAGCCGCGGCCGAACAGGGGCTTGGTCACAAAGCCGTGCACCCTGATCTCGCCGCCGCTGCCGGAGACCTCCAGCAGGGACGAGGCAAATTCCCGGCCCAGCGCCGCGTACACAGCGGAGGACAGCTTCCCGTCACCGGGGGTGTGGAGCGATTCCGTGCCGTCCTTGATGAACCGGAAGGAAACATCGGGGCGGGACAGTGCCAGATGCTGCAGCAGGCCGTTGACCGCCGCCGCTTCGGCGCTGTCCTTCTTCATGAATTTCAGACGAGCGGGGGTATTGTAAAACAGATCCTTCACCCGGATGGTGGTGCCCTGCGGCACACCTTCCGGGCAGACAGTGCCGGGAACGCCGCCCTCCAGAGAGAGGGACGCTCCCTCTCCCCCACCGGTCTGGCAGGTGGCGATCTCCACACGGCTGACAGCGGCGATGGCCGCCAGCGCTTCGCCGCGGAAGCCCAGCGTGCGGATAGCCGCCAGATCCTCCTCCGTCCGCAGCTTAGAGGTGGCATGGCGCAGAAACGCCGTGGGCAGCTGCTCCGGCGCGATGCCGCAGCCGTTGTCCGTGACGCGGATCAGGCTCATGCCGCCGTTGCGAATTTCTACGGTAACAGCGGTGGCGCCGGCATCCAGTGCGTTCTCCACCAGCTCCTTCACCACGCTGGCAGGACGCTCCACCACCTCACCGGCGGCAATCAGGTCCGCCACATGGGCGGAAAGCTGTTTGATCTCAGGCATGGGAAAATACCTCCTTATCGCCAAGCCGCCCAGGTGGCCAGCGCATTGACGGCAGCGTGGAGTCCGATGGACGTCCACAGGGAGCCGGAGTGGTCATAGGCCCAGGCCAGCACCAGACCCGGCACCAGATACTGCACCATCATCAGGAAATAGGTGATGTCCTGCCGCTCCACAGCAAACTGCCACACATGGAGCAGGGCGAACAGGGCGCAGGAAAGAAGATAGGCCACGGTGCGGCTCTTGTCCTTCAGACTGCCGAACACCAGTCCGCGGAACAGAACCTCCTCCACAAAGGGAGCAAGGAAAATGACGATCAGCAGCGTGGTGCGGGGTGCGCCCTGGATCTGGGCAGATACCGTCATATCGTTGAGATTGGTCTGGTTGCCGATGAGGATGCGGGTGAGCCGGTACACCAGCTCATTGAGGCCATACAGGGCCACAAGACCCACCACCACCGTCTGGCAGCAGACACCGAGATTGTCCATAAAGCGGCGGCTGGTATTGGCCAGAAAATGCCGGAAGATCAGCACCGTGACGGCAAAGCAGGAATAGTAGCACAGGGCGCTGCGCAGAGAGGCGGAGATCTCCGCCTCCAGCAGCTTTTCCACAAGATCGAACAGCGGCGTCATGGCAAAGGGCAGCACCACCAGATAGATCACAAAGAAGATGGCGCCAGCCAGCTTTTCGCCGGAGGTCATATAGGCAGTTGCTTTCTTTTTCGCCATAAGCGCTCCTCACTTCAGCTTTTGTTTGAGTTCGTACAGCATAGTCATCGCTTCAATGGGCGTTAATGTCTCCGGCTGGCAGCGGCGCAGCGCGTCCAGCACCTCGCCCTCGCCCACGGCAGCGAGAGATATCTGGTCGTCCTCCCGGCGAGGCTGCACATAGGTTACGCCGCTTTCGGCCTCCAGCTCCGCCAGCACATCCTTCGCCCGCTGCACCACCTTGTCCGGCAGGCCCGCCAGCTTCGCCACCTCGATGCCGTAGCTGCGGTCGGCGCCGCCGGGAACGATCTTCCGCAGGAAGATGATGTCCTCGCCCCGGGTCTTGACAGCGATGCTGTAATTCACGGCGCCGGGGAGGGTGCTCTCCAGCTCCGTCAGCTCGTGATAGTGGGTGGCAAACAGGGTCTTGGCGCCCAGCTTCTTGTCGGCGCAGTATTCCAGCACCGCACGGGCAATGGCCATGCCGTCAAAGGTGGAGGTGCCCCGGCCGATCTCGTCCAGGATCAGCAGGCTCTGCTTCGTGGCGTGACGCAGGATCTCCGACACCTCGCTCATCTCCACCATGAAGGTGGATTGGCCGGCGGAAAGGTCGTCCGACGCACCGATGCGGGTGAAGATGCGGTCCACCACGCCGATGCGGGCGTAGGCGGCAGGGACAAAGCTGCCCATCTGCGCCATCAGCACGATGAGAGCCACCTGACGCATATAGGTGGATTTACCGGCCATGTTGGGGCCGGTGATGATGGCCACCCGCTGCTCCTTCTCACCCATAAAGGTATCGTTGGGGACAAAGAGTGCGTCCTTGAGCACCTGCTCCACCACGGGGTGACGTCCCTCACGGATCTCGATGACGCCGGATTCGTCCACATCGGGACGGCAGAAGCGGTTGCGCACCGCCACCGCCGCCAGAGAGCACAGGGCATCCGTTTCCGCCACGGCGGCAGCCGCGGCCTGCACCCGTCCGGCGGCGTCCGCCACCTCCAGACGCAATGCGTTGAAAATTTCGTATTCCAGAGCCACCACCCGCTCCGACGCGGTGAGGATGGTGTGCTCCAGCTCCTTCAGCTCCTGGGTGATGTAACGCTCACCGTTGGTCAGGGTCTGCTTGCGGATGTAGCTGTCCGGCACCTGATCCACAAAGGAGCGGGAAACCTCGATGTAATAGCCGAAGACCTTGTTGTAGCCGATCTTCAGAGTACGGATGCCGGTGCGTTCCTTCTCACGGGCCTCCATTTCGGTGATGATGCCCTTGCCGCCCTTGAGGATATGGCGCAGCCGATCCACCTCTTCGCTGCAGCCGTCCCGGAGGATGCCGCCCTCGCGGACGGAGAAGGGAGGCTCATCGCAGATGGTGGCGGCGATCCTGCCGCCGATGTCCTCCAGCGTGTCCAGCCCAGAGGCCAGCTCCGCCAGTCTGCCGCCGCCGAATTCGCCCAGCAGGGCGCGGATGGCGGGCAGCCGCTCAATGGCGGCCCGAAGGGAGGTCAGATCCCGGCCGCCGGCGCTGCCGTAGACGATGCGGCCAATGAGCCGCTCCATATCGCCCAGACCCGTCATGGCGGCGATGAGCTCCTCCCGGACGCGGGTATCGTCCACCAGCGCGGCCACAGCGCCGTTTCTTCGGGCGATGGCGGTGACGCTCAGCAGGGGACGCTCCAGCCAGCTGCGGAGCATACGGCCTCCCATGGGGGTCTTGGTCTTGTCCAGCACCCACAGGAGGCTGCCCTTCTTCTCACGGCGCTGGAGGGTCTCCGTCAGCTCCAGATTCCGCCGGGCGGTGAGATCCAGCTCCATGAACCGGCCCTGCTCATAGTAATCCAGCTCACGGATATGGCTCAGGTCGGCTTTCTGGGTCTCGTAGAGATAATCCAGCAGGCCGCCGATGGCCATGGCCGCGGCGGGATTGCCGGCAGGCAGGGAGTCGTAGGCCTCGTCACCGAACTGCCTGCGGATGCTGCGCTCGGCAGCGGCCAGCAGGAAACGGCGCTCGCCGCCGTTTTCCGTCCGGCAGGAGAGTTTATCCCGCAGAAGCTGCAGCAGCGCAGGCTCGGAATACGCGCCGTCGTTGAGGATGGCCTCCACCGGCGCGAAGCGGCCCAGCTCGTTCATGATATGCTCCAGCCGGTCCTTGCCGGTAAATGCGGCGGCATGGGTCTTGCCGGTGGAGATGTCACAGAAGGCCACACCGGCACTCTTGCTGTCCAGATACACGCCGCAGAGGAAGTTGCTGCTCTTATCCTCCAGACAGGCGGCGTCAATGACGGTGCCGGGGGTCACCACACGGATGACGTCACGCTTCACCAGTCCCTTGGTGGCGGCGGGGTCCTCCATCTGCTCGCAGATGGCCACCTTGTAGCCCTTGGCAATGAGCCGGGCAATGTAGGAATCACTGGCGTGATAGGGGATGCCGCACATGGGCAGCTTCTCCTCCGGGGCCTTGTTGGGGTCCTTGTCACGGGTGGTGAGGGTCAGGTCCAGCTCCCTGGAAGCCAGCTTGGCGTCGTCGGCAAACATCTCATAGAAGTCGCCCAGCCGGAAAAACAGGATGGAGTCCGGATTGTCCTTCTTGATCTGCAGATATTGCTTCATCATGGGGGTCAGTTCTGCCATGATGGTCACCTCTCTCTTTGATCCGCAGGGTGCACCTGCAGGGGTGTTTGTTCACGGCTGCGCCGTGAGGGGCGTTTGAACCCCCATTTTCTTTTCGTCTTGGCGAAAAGAAAACGGCCGTTCACGGTCAAAAGAAAAGCCGCTTGGTGCAAATTTGCTGCAAAAGGTCCTTCTTTTCGACTGCTGGGGAAATCACCGGCCTGCGCCCGGCAACGGAAGCACTGACGCAGCGCCCCCGCCGCGCGTTACGCTTCGCTACGCGCTCGTGCAGCGTGATCACCGCTGGCGGCAGGCAAGCTCGTCCAGAGAAATGCCGTAGAAATCCGCAAGGGCGATCAGCGTAGAAAGACGCGGCTCGCGTTCACCGTACTCATAACGCTGGTAGGCACGCATGGTGATTCCAGTAGCCTCTGCCAACTCCTTTTGAGACAGGCTCCTGCCATTCCTTAACCTTACAAGGTTTTCAGAAAAAGTCATAATACTTCCTCTTTTTCTTGACACGAACAAACGGTCGTTGTATTATAGTAGCACATACGAACAAACGGTCGCAAGCAAAGGGGGCACTTCTATGAAAAAAGACTATATCGACATCCTGCTGTCGCATCTCAGCGAGCAGCGGCTGTCCTATGCAAATTCAGAATACTTTATCCACCAGAAACGGGAGCAGCTGGCCTTCAAAGCTCTGGCCGACACGCTGAACGACCAGCAGCACGAGCTCCTGCTGCGCTACGATGAGGAAAGGAACGCCTCCGCCAGCGTCAGCGAGAGCCTTCTGGCCCGGCAGGCCTTTCTGCTGGCGCGGGAAATTTTCCGTTAAAGCACCAATGTACCGCCGGTGGAAATGCTCTGCAGGCGGCTGCCCAGAATGTCCTTCAGAATACCGTAGGCGTGATCGCCGGTACAGTGGCCGGTGTAATACACGGCGCTGCCGTGAAGCAGCTCTGCGCCGGTCTTGCGGATGAGGGCGTCGCCCTGTTCGTTGCCCTCGGTCAGGTTGAACAGGTGGAAGCCGGAGACCAGCGCGTCCGGCTCACGGCCCAGAATGGCTGCCGCGGCGTCCCGGATGTTGACGATGCCGCGATGGGCACAGCCGCCGAAGACCACGGTCTTTCCGTCCTCCCGGACGATGAGGTTATGCTCGTGGGCAAAGCGGTCAGGGGTATAGCCCTCCGCCGTCTTTTCCTTCAATCGGGCAGAGGTATCCACCGCCGGGAAGGTGCCGTCCACGGTGTCAAAGAGGGTCAGGGTGTCGTCAATAACGGTGACGCCGGAGACCTTCACAAAACGGTTCGCGAATTCCTCCCGCAGGCCGTCCTCCAGCCCCAGATACTTGCCGGAGCCGTCGGCCTCCACCGCCCAGTAGCTTCCGAAGGCCGCCGGATGGACATAGACCTTTGCATGGCCGTTGAGGGCGAAGAATTTCCGCAGGCCGCCGCTGTGGTCGTTGTGGCCGTGGGACAGGACGGCGATATCCACCGCCGCCAGATCCACCCCCAGCTTCTCCGCGTTTTCGGCGAGCTCCGTGCCGGGGCCCATGTCGAAGAGAATGTTATGGGTGGCCGTTTCGATATACTGGCTGAGGCCGTGACCGATGGCAACATCCGTCCGGCAGGCCGTGTTTTCCAGAAGGGTAACGATCCTCACAGGCATCCTCCCTCATTCCGCCTCGCCGTACAGCGCCCAGGTGTTGCTGTCGGTGATGCGGACATTGATGAATTTGCCCATCAGGCCGGGATCGCCCTTGAGACGCACCAGACGGTGGCCCTCCGTGCGGGCAGCCAGCGGGTAATCGGGATCGTCGCTGGTGCCGTCCACCAGCACACGCTCGGTCTTGCCGATGTAGGCGGCGTGGAGCCGGGCAGACCAGTCGTTCTGCACCGCCAGCAGCTTGTCGAACCACTTGAGCTTCTCCTGCCGGGTGGCGGGATCGGGGAACTCCGCCGCACGGGTGCCGGGGCGGGGCGAATAGATGAAGGTGAACAGGGCGTCAAAGCCTACCTCCTCCACCAGAGAGACGGTGTCCATGGCTTCTTCCTCCGTCTCGCCGGGGAAGCCGATGATGACATCGCTGGTGAGGACGATATTCGGCATCTTCTCCCGTGCGTAGCGGATCAGGGAGAGGTACTGCTCCCGGGTATAGCGGCGGTTCATCTCCTTCAGCACACGGTCGTTGCCGGACTGGAAGGGCAGGTGCAGCTGCTTGGCCACATGGCTGCAGCGGGCCATGGTGTCAAACAGCTTGTGGGTGGCGTCCTTGGGATGGCTGGAGGTAAAGCGGATCAGATACTCGCCGGGGATCTTGTCGATATCGCTGAGCAGATCGGAGAAATCATAGCCCAGACCCAGATCGTTGCCGTAGGAGTTGACATTCTGACCCAGCAGGGTGATGTCCTTATAGCCGGCCTCCACCAGAGAGCGCACCTCCTCCAGCACGCACTGGGGATCGCGGCTGCGCTCACGGCCACGGACATAGGGCACGATGCAGTAGGAGCAGAAGTTGTTGCAGCCGTACATGATGG
>CAZQJD010000023.1:0-18751 GCA_964593575.1 uncultured Oscillibacter sp. | reverse complement strand
TGCGCGAGATCCTGCCGGAGCATTTCGTTTACTGCAACACTCCCGAGCTGGAGCGGTACAGACTCATGCTGTGATCCCAAGGAGGAAACCAACGATGATCGAGAAAATTTTTGCCTGTGTGGAAGCCCGTGCGGAGGAGCACAAGCAGCTGCTGCGTGACATCGTCTGTATGGACAGCTACACGCCGGACAAGGCGGATGTGGATGCCGTGGGACGCTGTCTCCGTGACTTTGCGGAAAAGCGCGGCTTCCATGTGCAGGTGCATCCCTTTGAAAAGGCCGGCGATGGTCTGCTCATTACCTGCAACGAGGACGCGCCGCTGCCGCCGGTGGTATTCACCGGTCATCTGGACACGGTGCATCCCAAGGGCACCTTTGCAGAGCCGTTGTTCCGTGAGGAGGACGGCATCTGGTATGGCCCCGGCATTACGGACATGAAGGGCGGTCTGGTCATCGGTCTTCTGGCCATGTGCGCCCTGCAGGACGCCGGCTACCGTGACCGCCCCATCAAGTTCATCATGATCGGTGACGAGGAGCTCAGCGAGGGCCTGTCCGGTGAGGAGGGCAAGGACTTCATCCGGGACAATGCCCGGGGCAGCGCCGCAGCCATCACGCTGGAGCCCGGCGACGGAACGAAGATCACCGTGGGCCGGAAGGGCTCCATCCGCTACAGGGTGTATGTCACCGGCAAGGCCTCCCACGCCGGCAGCGCATACGCCAAGGGCATCAGCGCCATCAAGGAAGCGTCTCACAAGATCCTGGCCATCGAGGCGCCCAGCGACCAGGCTCAGATCACTTATAACTGCGGCATGATCAAGGGCGGCACCTCGCCCAACACCGTGCCGGAGAAGGTGGAGTTCACCCTCTACAACCGCTACTGGAAAATGGAGCAGAGGCAGGAGATCAAGAATCACGTGGAGGGCATCATTGCCAAGTCCTTCATCCCCGGCACCCAGTCCACCTTTGATGTGGTGGGTGAGCGCTTCCCCATGGAGGCCACGGAGCAGAACTACGCGCTGGCGGAGCACATTGCCGCCGTCAGCCGGAAATACGGCATGGGGGAGCGGGAGGCTGTGCTGACCTCCAGCGGCTCCGACGCCTCCTACACCACCATGGCCGGCGCCCCCAGCGTCTGCTCCATGGGCCCCACCGGCGGCCATATCCACTCCGTCCGGGAGTATATGCGGGCGGAATCTCTGGTGAACAGCGCCAAGCTGGTGGCTGCCGTTGTTGCCGAGCTGCCCGCGGCATTCGGCACGGAGAAGTAATCACCATCTGCAAGGAGGAAACCATGAAAGCATACAATAGGAATTCACTGACCCGCTTTGCGGCCACCATCTGTAAGGTCATGGGCATTGAGGCTCCCGCCTGCGCGGAGCCGCCGCTGGATTGGGTCTGCGATACGCTGGACGATCTTTGTAAGGATGGCTTTGACCGCGTCCTGATCCACAATCCCGACGCGGTGGGCATGTGGCTGTATCAGGCGTATCCCGATGCCTTTGAGCCGGTGCTGAAGCATACCCAGCTGACCATTCCCTTCAAGAGCCCCATGCCTTCCGTGACGCCGGTGTGCTTCGGCACCATGTATACCGGCGCGGAGCCTGCCGTCCATGGGATTCAGGAATACGCAAAGCCGGTCATTCAGATCGACACATTTTTCGATGCCGTGCTGCGGGCAGGGAAGAAGGTGGCCATGATCGCCACGGAAAAGTGCAGCCTGTCCAACATCTTCCTGGGCCGGGACATCCATTTCTATCACTGTGAGACCGAAGGCGAGGTGGTGGAAAAGGCCCAGAACCTGATCGCGGATGATGAATACGACGTCATCTGCGTCTATACCTTCCGGTTTGACAGCCGCAATCACGGACTGGGGCCGGATGCCAGAGACACCATCAATGCCCTGTACCGTCAGGGACAGTTCTTCGATATGCTGGTTTCCGCGGTGAAGCGCAACTGGAAGCAGCACAACACGCTGGTGACCTTCTCTCCGGATCACGGCGTCCATAAGGTGGAGCCCTACGGCTCCGAGCTGAACACCAAGGGCAAGCCTGTCCGGGGCCATCACGGCAGCGACCGAACGCAGGATCTGAACATCCTGCACTATCTTGGTGTTGTCCGGCGCACGGAGGATTGATACAGCTCTTTTCATTTGATGGGGCCGCCGCAGGGGCGTGGTATGGGGGTACGCGAATCCTGCGGCGGCCGCCTCCCTTTGCCCACGGATCATCGTCTCTCGGATGCATGAAAGCATGGTGTAAAAGAGCCTGACTATACGAAATGATGCAGGGGAAACAACATGAAACGAATTGTTTGCTACGGTGACTCCAACACTTGGGGGTATGACCCCGAAAACGGCCTTCGCCTTGATGAAAGCACCGGTGGACAGGCATCCTGCAAAGAAAGCTGGGAGAAGAATACCAGATGGTGGAATGCGGCATTGACGGACGGACCACTGCCTTTGAAGAGCCCTTTCGTGACTGCCGAAACGGCTGCTCGGGACTTGGATACACGCTTCTGGAGAACAAGCCTATCGACCTGCTGATCATCAGCCTGGGGACCAACGATACTGAAATATACCCACGCCTCAGGGTCCGGAAAGGGCCTGAGAAAAATTCTGCGTATAGCGATGAATTCGGGATATTTTAGATGCTTACAATCGATCAGCGTTTCGTGATGAGACGAGAATTCTGGTGATCTCACCCATTGCCATCGGCGCAGATCATGACAGGAAATACCCTCACAGTCTGTTCTACGGAAAATACGAGGAGTCGCTTCGATTTGCAAAAGTCTATCAGCCCATCTGCCGTTCCTTTGGCGTGGAGTTTCTGGATGCCGCACAGTATGCGCGCGCTTCGGAGACTGACTGTCTTCACATGGATGCGGAGAATCACCGTCTGCTGGCGGAGAGCGATTTTGAGCTGAAGGATGCCCTGCAGCTGTCCTATGACGTGAAGGCCAACTATAAGGCCGGCACCAACGCCGAGCGGTATTTCCCTGCCTTTGCGGAGAAGATGGGCTTCCGCTATGAAAAGACCAAGGACGCGGAAGCACTTCGCCGCTGCCTGCGTACCGGCGGCGCCATTGTTCGGGTCAGTGGAAATCGAGAAGGATATCACGGCGTTTTCAGCGACCGGAGCAAGCACTATATCACAGCCATCGCCGAGGAGCGGGATGGCCGTATCGTGGTTCTGGACCCCTCTTATTGAGGAGGGCAAGTTTGAAAAGGAAACCGCAAAGGCAAGCTGGAGGTCAAGGGCCGCGGCATGGGCGTCTGTGAGATGAAGGTCCTGGAGGAAGAAACAGAGCCGTTTGAAATACCGTTCTTCCTGTTCTGGAGAGGATAAAACGCTATAATTTAAAAATTATACATGACTTTTGTATGTATATAGGCTATAATTGGACAGACGGCATCCCGTATGTCCGATTATAGCCTTATTTTCAGGAGGTCTCCTGCTTTGAAAAAGCTCTGCAGCGCCATCGACCGCTTTGCCTACAAGCATCCCAATTTCGGTATTCCCAACCTGATGAAGTACATCGTCATCGGCAACGCGCTGGTGTATCTTCTCTCGGTGTTCTCCAGCCCTGCAGCCGTCAGCTTTCTGGCCTTCGACTGGGCCTCCATCTGCCGGGGCGAGGTGTGGCGTCTGGTGACCTTCATCCTCATGCCCGGCTACTACTCCCTGTCGGACGGTATCTGGCTGGTGCTGTTTTTGTACTTCTACCACTTCATCGGCTCCATTCTGGAGCGGGAGTGGGGCACCGCCAAGTTTACCCTGTACTATCTCTCCGGCATCGTGCTCACGGCCCTGGGCGGTGTGGTGGGCTCGCTGCTCTCCGGCTACAGTCTCACTATCGTCGGCGCCCAGTATGTGAGCCTGTCCATGTTCTTCGCCTTTGCCGCCCTGTATCCCAATACGCAGGTGATGTTCATGTTCATCATCCCGGTGAAGATGAAGTGGCTGGCCATCCTGGACGGCGCGTTCTTTGCCATCGGCATCGTCCAGTCTCTGCTGTGGGGCCATGTGGCCGGCTGGGTGACGCCCCTCATCGCGCTGGCCAACTTCCTGGTCTTCTTCTGGAACGATCTTACCGGCGCGGTGAACCGTCAGCGGGGCTTTGTCCGGCACAAGAACTCCCACCAGACCATCCAGTTCAAGAAGGCTGCCGAGGCCCAGCAGCGCAAGGCCCGTGAGCAGGGCTTCCGCCACAAGTGCGGCGTCTGCGGCCGTACCGACGCCAGCCACCCGGATCTGCAGTTCCGTTACTGCTCCCGCTGCGCCGGCTACCACTGCTTCTGCGAGGAGCATATTTTCAACCACGTTCATTTCACCGAAGAGTGAGCCGTGTCCCGGCGGAACCGCCGGGACATTTTTTTGCAAAAGATGCGAACAAATGTTTGCAATTCAAACAAACGTATGATATCATAAGAAAAAACGAAATTGGGAAGGGAAGATGCCCATGCAGCCTTTGTCCAAAATGCAGCAGAAGATCTATGATTATATTGTGGAAAGCCTCCGCGACCGGGGATATCCCCCCTCTGTCCGGGAGATCGGTCAGGCAGTGGAGCTGCGCTCGCCCTCCACGGTGCATTTCCATCTGAAGAAGCTGGCGGAGGCGGGCTACATCGAGAAGGACGCCGGCAAGGGCCGTGCCATCACCCTGACCCGTCCTGTGCAGCAGGCAGCCGCGCCTGCCCCTGCCGCCCCGGTGGTGGAGGAGGTGCAGGCAGATCGCGTGCCCATCGTGGGGGACGTGGCTGCCGGCAGTCCCATTCTGGCGCAGGAGTGCATCGAGGACTATCTGGCCTTCGACACCGGCGGACGCAGCGACGAGTATTTTGCCCTCCGCGTCCGGGGCGACTCCATGATCAAGGCCGGCATCCTCAGCGGCGATCTGGTGGTGGTGCACCGTGCCCAGACCGCCCGGAACGGCGAGATCGTGGTGGCGCTGCTGGAGGACGAGGCCACGGTGAAGCGCTTCCGGCGTCAGGGCAGCCAGATCTGGCTGCTGCCGGAAAACGACGACTATTCTCCCATTGACGGCACCTGCTGCCAGATCCTCGGCAAGGTGGCGGCAGTGGTGCGCCGCTACTGATGGGCCGCCACAAGGTGCTGGCCGCCGGACTTCTGGCAGCGGTGCTGCTGTGGCTGACGGCCTGTACGCCCCACTATGACGAGACCAACATCCACCGCCTTTACGACGCGGACTGGATCGCGGGGAAGACCCGTGCGGAGATCGTGAAGAAATACGGCGCCTTTGACCGGGAATACACGCTGGACACCGGGGAGTGCATGGGTGCGTATTATGTAAACTACGACAACGGCCCGCTGGATGCCAGCTACATCCACGACACCTACTTTGTGTTTTTCGATGACGCCGGAATTGCCATGAAAGCAGAATTCCGGGAAACCAGCATCGGCGGATAAACGGCCAAGCCGCCGGAGAGACTGCAGTCTCTCCGGCGGCTGAGGTGTTTTATGGGCGTTTGCGGAGGAAGAAGTCCACCGCCAGCAGCAGGATGCCGATGAGCATCAGCAGAAGTCCGGCGAACAGACCGGCACCCGACAGCTCCCTCCGCAGGACTGTGCCAAGCCTGCCGTGATCCCCCCACCGTGTTAGGTTCATGGTCTGGTAAGCAATGAGAACAAGACTTGTCAGCGAAATGACCGCTCCGCCCCCTGACAGGGACACGCCGCAAAGACGGAATAACCCGGCGGCTGTCCGGTGGGTAGTCAGAGGGACAGCCGATGTGGCCGGAGCAGGCGTCTTCGCTGAAGAAACTTCGTCCGCTGCCTGTTCCTCCAACAACAGATAGTCAGTGGAGATCCCCAAAATCCGGCTCAGTTGGATGATACGCTCCGTATCCGGCAGAGATTCGTTGGTCTCCCAGCGGGAAACGGCCTGTCGGGAGATCCCCAGCCGCTCAGCCAGTGCTTCCTGTGATAGTCCGGCCTTGCGGCGCTGAGCTGCGATCTTTTCGCCGGTTGTCATAAAATAAACTCCTTTCCGTTTCTGGGTTTTTCATGGCAACAGTATGGAAAAAAACGGGTGGGCAGTCTACCAATATGACCGGGAATTTCCGCAATTACAGGTTGCGGAGGGCATCAATAGCCACGCTTGCGGTCCACCAGGTGCTTCAGCGGACGGCCTGCTGCGTAGTTCTCCAGATCCTCGCAGAACATACCGGCGTTTTTCAGGGCGGTGTGGCGCAGGGTCAGGTTGCCGGCAATGTGGGGGGTGATGATGAGATTCTTCGTGCCCCACAGGGGATCGTCCTGGGGAATGGGCTCCTGCAGGAACACATCGATGGCGGCGCCTGCCAGACGGCCCTCGTTGAGAGCGTCCCGGACGGCGTACTGGTCCAGAGAGTTGCCGCGGCCCACGTTGACGATGACGGCATTGGCGGGCAGCATGGCGATGCGGCGGGCGTCCATGATGCCCGCCGTCTCGGCGGTGCCGGGGAGAGACATCACCAGGATCTCAGTTTCCGGCAGGATCTCCTCCAGGCGGCTGATGGGCAGCATCTCGTCATAGATGGGGTCGCGGGCTACGCCGCTGCGGCTGACGCCGGTGATGTGGGCGGCGCCCATGGCCTTAGCGCGCTTGGAGAAGGTGGTGCCCAGATCGCCCGCGCCCAGCACGGTGATGCGGCTGCCCAGAATGGAGCGGATGGGGAGGCGGTTGCGCCACTCCCGGCGGCTGACGATCTCCTCATATTCCGGCATCCGGCGCAGCAGCATCAGCAGCACCATGATGGAATGCTCGGCAATGGTGTCGCCGTAGGCGCCGGCGGAGTTGGTCAGCAGGCAGTCCTCCGGCAGTACGCCCTCCTGACAGAAGGGGGCCACGCCTGCCCAGCAGCAGCACATCCACTTGAGGTTGCGGGCGTTTCTTGCCAGATCGGTGGAGCGGCCATACATGACCTCGAACTTGTCCAGATCGGCAGCGGCGTCTGCCTCACGGGTATAGAAGTGGGGGACGAAGCCGCACTTTTCCGCCGTGGCGGTGATTTTTGCGCGGATCTCCTCCTGCACGATGGGAGCGGTTTCATCCAGCCAGACACAAATATTTCTGCTCATGGTTCGTTGGCCTCCTTATATTGATGTTTCATAGAAATGACAGATGCTTTCACCGCAGCGCATGCCGTCGGCGGCGGCGGAGAGGATGCCGCCGGCATAGCCCGCGCCCTCGCCGCAGGGGAACAGCCCCCGCACAGCAGACTGGTACGCTGCGTCACGGGGCAGACGAACGGGGGAAGAACTGCGGGTCTCCACTGCTGTCAGCAGGGCGTCGGGGTCGGCGTACCCCAGAAGCTTCTTGCCCAGAATGGGCAGAGCGCCCTCTAAGGTGTCGCAGATGAAGTCCGGCAGACAGTGGCGGAGATTGGTGTAGGTGACGCCGGGGCGGTAGCTGGGCTTCACCCGTCCGCAGCGGACGGAGGCCCGGTGGGCCAGGAAATCGCCCACCCGCTGGCAGGGGGCACGGTAGTTGGAGCCGCCCAGTGCGAAGGCGGCCTCCTCCAGCCGACGCTGGAAGGCGATGCCTGCCAGCGGATGCTTGTCGCCGCCGAAATCCTCCGGCGTGACGTTCACCAGCAGGGCGCCGTTGATGTTTTCCTTGTCCCGGGCGAATTCGCTCATGCCGTTGGTGACAAGGCGGTTTTCCTCGGAGGCGGCAGCCACCACCTGACCGCCGGGACAGACGCAGAAGGAGTAGGCGGCGCGCCCCTCCGGGAGATGGCAGGAGAGCTTGTAGCTGGACGCCGGCAGGCCGGGATGTCCGGCGCAGGTACGGTACTGGGCAAAGTCCATATCCGACTGGCGATGCTCAATGCGCACGCCCACGGCAAAGGGCTTGGCCTCCGTGGGCACGCCCTGTCGGTACAGCATTTCAAAGGTGTCCCGGGCGGAGTGCCCCAGTGCCAGCACCACATGGCGGCAGGGGAGGGAATAGCACCCCGCCGGCCCGTCCACAGTAATGGCAGTCAGCTCGCCGTCCACGGTGCGGATGTCCGCCAGACGGCTTTCAAATCGGATGTCCGCTCCCAGCTCCAGAAGCCTTGTCCGCAGGGACTTCAGGGCGATGTGGAGCCGGTCGGTGCCCACATGGGGCTTGGCGTCTATGAGGATATCCTCCGGTGCGCCGCAGGATACCAGCTGCTCCAGAATGAAGCGGTGGCGAGGGTCCTTGGTGCCGGTGTTCAGCTTGCCGTCGGAGAAGGCACCGGCGCCGCCCTCGCCGAACTGTACGTTGGAGGTGGGGTCCAGCACGCCGGTTGACCAGAACTTCTCCACATCCGCCTGCCGCTGCTCCACGGGACGTCCCCGTTCCAGCAGAATGGGGCGGAGTCCCGCCATGGCCAGCACCAGTGTGCAGAAAAGACCGGCGGGGCCTGCTCCCACCACCACCGGCGGCAGCTGGGGAGCGGGACGGAGAGTGGGCGGCTGGTAAAGTGCGGGCGGTTCATACCGGGAGACCTTTCCGTTCCGGCAGCGGCGCAGCACGGCGGCCTCGCCGTTGACCTCCGCTGCCACGGTGTACACCAGCTGAACGCCCTCACGGGCGTCCACGCTGCGGCGCAGGATCTGCAGCGCACGGATATCCGACTCCCGCACCCGGGCCGCCTTAGCCGCCTCGGCGGTGAGCCGGGAGAGGGGATCTCCCGGCAGGAGCTTTAGATTCTCTATCTTCAGCAAAAAATTCGCATCCTTTTCATATTGATTTAAGATTAGCATACTATACTTCTCTCAAAGGTGCAAGCAGAAGTCCTTCTTGTGGAAAGATGGATTTTACGCTATGATAGGTTATACTACATGTGCATGGAACAGACAGGAGGTATCAGCATGTATAACGATGAAAGCAACTATTATCATTACTCATATAAGCGTCCCGAGAACAGCCAGCCTGCTCCTGACCAGCAGCCGGCCTCTGCGGATGAGCAGCTGAACCGTTACCGAAATATGTACCAGAACACGGCGCAGCCCGGCCAGCCCCAGTATTCTGGAAGTCAGTCTCAGGGCTATTACCAGAGCAGCCAGCCGCCCCAGCCGCCGGTGCAGCCGCCCAAGATGAAGAAAAGCCGTGCCGGACTGAAGATCGTGGCGCTGGCGCTGGTGTGCGCCCTGCTGGGCGGCGCTGCCGGCGCAGGTATCATGGCATCGCTGAACGGCGGACAGAAGCCCAACACCGCCACCGTGAATGTCAGTGACCGCCCAGTGGAGGAAGTGGTGCTACAGCCGGTGGATGGTCAGAAGCTGCTGACTGATGCGGAAAACTACGCCGCCAACGTCAACCGCGCCGTGTCCATCAACTGCTCCGCCACCACAAACTATTTCGGCCAGACGGTGGAGAACGCCTCCTCCGGCTCCGGCTTCATCCTGACGGCGGACGGTTATATCGTCACCAACCACCATGTCATTGAGGGCGCCACCACCGTGAAGGTGACGCTGTACAGCGGCGAGACCTATGACGCAAAGATCATCGGCAGCGATGAGGACTACGACATCGGCGTCATCAAGGTGGATGTGGCAAACCTGCTGCCGGTGGTCATCGGCGACTCCGAGAAGCTGAGCGTGGGCGACCGTGTGCTGGCCATCGGCAACCCGCTGGGTGAGCTGACCTTCTCCCAGACCGGCGGCATGGTGTCCAGCGTGAACCGTGCCATCAATGTGGACGGCACGCCCTTCAACATGATCCAGACGGACACCTCCATCAATCCCGGCAACTCCGGCGGCCCGCTGTTCAACAGCTACGGTGAGGTGGTGGGCATCGTCACCGCCAAGTATTCCACCTATTCCAACTCCGTGGTGGAGGGCCTTGGCTTCGCCATCCCTATCAATGACGTCATGGCCATGATCGAGGACATCATGACCAACGGCTATGTCACCAACAAGCCCTATCTGGGTGTCAGCGCAGGTACCCTGACAGAGCAGATGGCTGCCCAGTACCGCTACGGCATCTCCAACGGCGTGTTCATCTACTCTGTGGAGGAAGACGGCGCGGCGGCCAAGGCCGGTTTGCAGATGGGTGACGTCATCCGCAAGGTGGATGACCATACCATCACCTCTCTGGAGGATCTGACGGCGGTGAAGAAGTACTATTCCGCCGGCGACAAGTGCGTACTGACGGTGTACCGCGGCGGCAACGAGCTGACCATGGAGCTCACATGGGATGCCCAGCCGGTGGCGGAAGAGACGCCCAGCCAGAACCAGAGCGGGCAGAGTGGTCAGAGCGGCGGCCAGTACCCCAACAGCCAGTACCCCAACGGCTACGGCAGCATTTTTGATTTCTTTGAAGATTTCTTCAACCAGTACGGCGGCTACGGCGGTTACTACGGCGGTAACGGTCGATGAGCCAAAAGCAGCAGCGTCTTTTCAGGCGCTGCTGCTTTTTCGGTATTGTCACCGGAAAACGGAACCAGCGCCCTGCAGCTTCTGCAGAGCGCTGGCTCCTATGTAGAGAGGGGAGGAGAAGCTTAATAACGACCGATGGGAGGCTGTACATACTCCGGCAGCGGGCAGGTATAGCTGCCGCCGTTCTTGCGTTTCAGCTCAGCCTTGGCCTTTTCCAGGACCTCCGGGCGCTCCATGGTGCGCAGGGTGGCCAGCGCCATGATCTCCGCAGCCTTCAGCATACCCTTCATGCCGATGTCAGAGCCGGAGAAGGCGGTGTTCTGCCAGGAGTGTCCCACGTTGCCCAGGCACGCGGTGGCTACGTGGAGCATGATGGTGGGGGTAGCGTAGCCCACGTCGCCCACGTCGGTGGAGCCGGATTCGTAGCCGGAATCCTTGGGATCGAAGCGGTAGATGGTGCTGTGGAGGGGCTTCTTCAGTGCTTCCTCCAGCTCGTCGGGTTCCATATATTTGCTGAGATTCTCCTGAATGCCGATGAGGGTGGTGCGGCTGTAGGTGCGCAGGAACTCCGCCGCCAGAGCGTAGTCCTCCTCCGTCCAGTCGGGTGCGCCGGCCTCTACCATGCACTCGTCCACCACGGCGGCCAGCGCCTTGTTGGGCACATAGTCGGAGAAGGCGAAGGTGATCTCATATTTCATCTTGGTCCCGGTCATGAGGGCTGCGCCCTTGGCGATGTCCACCACACGGGTGAACAGCTCCTGCACCTGCTTGACCTGAGGCGCGCGGACCTCGTACTTGATGACGGCGTGACCCTGCACCACGTTGGGGGCGGTGCCGCCGGCGTCGGAATAGGCGTAGTGGATGCGGGCGGCGTCGATCATATGCTCACGGAGGTAGTTGGTGCCGATGTTCATCAGCTCGCAGGCGTCCAGAGCGCTTCGGCCCAGATGGGGGCTGCCGCCGGCATGGGAGGAAACGCCGTCAAAGATGAAGTTGGCGCCCATGATGGCAACGCTGCTCTTGGAGCCCACCTGATTCATGGTGGAGGGGTGCCAGGTGTAGGCGAAGTCCACGTTGTCGAAATAACCGGCACGGGCGATGAACTGCTTGGAGCCGGCGCCCTCCTCGGCGGGACAGCCGAAGAAGATGACGGTGCCGTCGATCTTCTCGCTCTCGAAGTACTCCTTCAGGGCAACGGCGGCGGCATAGCAGCCGGCGCCCAGCAGATTGTGTCCGCAGCCGTGGCCGTCGCCGCCGGGGATGACAGGCTCCTGCATGGGACAGCCTGCCTTCTGGCTCAGACCGGCCAGGGCGTCGTACTCTGCCAGCAGACCGATCACCGGCTTGCCGGTGCCGCTTTTGAAGGTGGCGGTAAAGGCGGTGGGAATGTCGGCGATGCCTTCCTCGATGGTGAAGCCTTCCTGCTTCAGCGCATCGATGAGGGCGGCGGCGGACTTGGTCTCGCAGAAGGGAAGCTCCGCATATTCCCAGATCTCTCTGGCCAGACGGATGGAGGTCTCGGCCTTTTCGGCCACGAGCTTCTGAATTTTTTCCAGCTGTGTCATGGGAAATCTCCTTTACAATATAGCGGTCACAGTACCATACTCAGGAATTTGTTGGTGGCGGGATGGCGCGGGGAGGTGAAGATCTGTTCGGGGGAACCCTCCTCGGTGATGACGCCGTCGGAGATGAACAGCACCCGGTTGGACACCTCACGGGCAAAGCCCATCTCATGGGTGACGATGAGGATGGTCATGCCGCTGCGGGTCAGATCCTCGATGACGCTGAGGACTTCCTTTACCATTTCCGGGTCCAGTGCGGAGGTGGGCTCGTCGAAGAGCATCACCTCGGGATGCATGGCCAGCGCCCGGACGATGGCAAGACGCTGCTTCTGTCCGCCGGAGAGCTTCCGGGGATATTCGTTTGCCTTTTCCTCCAGACCCACGCGCCGCAGCAGCGCCATAGCTTCCGCCTCGGCTTCAGCCTTGGGGATCTTCTTTTCCAGTGTGGGCGCCAGGGTGATGTTCTCCAGCACCGTCATGTTGGGGAACACGTTGAAGTTCTGGAACACCATGCCGATCTTCTGGCGGTATTCGCAGATGTTGAGCTTTTTGTCGGTGATGTCCTGACCCTTGAAATAGACCTTGCCGTCGGTGGGCTCCTCCAGCAGGTTCAGGCACCGCAGGAAGGTGGATTTGCCGCCGCCGGAGGGACCGATGATGGACACCACTTCGCCCCGGGAGATGGAGGTGGAGATGCCCTTCAGGACCTCCAGCTTACCGAAGCTCTTCTTCAGATTTTCTGTACGCAGGATCACGTCAGTCACTGACCATCAGCCTCCTTTCCAATGCGCGCAGCATGCGGGACAGAATGAAGTTCAACATGAAATAGATGACGCCGGCAATCACCAGGGGCTGCAGGGGCAGGTAGGTGATGGATGCCACAGTTTTGTACTGGGTCATCAGCTCACCCACAAAGAAAATAGACGCCAGGGAGGTGCCCTTGACGGTGGAGATGAACTCGTTGCACAGAGCGGGCAGGATGTTCTTCACCGCCTGAGGCAGAATGACGTGGGTCATGGTGTGGGTAGGGGTGAGGCCGATACTCTTGGCGGCCTCCCACTGGCCCTTGTCCACAGCGCCGATGCCGGCGCGGATGATCTCGGCGATGTAGGCGGAGGCGTTGATGACCAGCGCGATCAGGATGCACTGCAGGTCGGAGAGCTCCGCAAAAACGGGGAACTTGGGCAGGAAGATCCAGAAGAAGTACAGCTGCAGCAGCACGGGAGTACCGCGCAGGATCTCGATATAGACGTCGGTAAACAGACGGAAGGGCTTGATCTTGCCCATGCGCATCAGGGCGATGACCATGCCCAGCAGGGTGCCCAGCAGCACCGTCACGGCGGAGATCCACAGGGTGTTCCATGTGCCGGTGACGAACAGCATGCCGTATTTTTCCAGTATTTTGACAAGTTTTGTGAAGAATGTGAACATACACTCAGGCTCCTGTTAAAGTCGTAAATCGAAGCGGATGGGGCGTCATCAGACGCCCCATCACGCAGGGGAAGCAAATTACTCGATGCCCAGCTTGGCGGCGTATGCCTTGAACTCGTCGTTCCATGCCATGATCTGGCCTTTGTCGTTGAGTTCCTTGATGCACTGGTTGACCACTTCGATCAGGCTGTCGGTGCCTTCGGGGGGAGCGGCGACCACTTCGCCGTTCTGGTTGGGGTCGATGTCGAAGCGGAAGCTGGTGGTGGCCAGACCGGGGTTGGCCTCGGCGTACAGGTCGCCGGAAGCGACGGCGGTGATGCAGACGTCAGCCTTGCCCTCGGAAACGGCCAGATAACCGTCGGACATACTGGAGACCAGCTTGAACTCCTTGCACTTCTTCACGTTGTCTCTGTACAGGCCTTCCTGAACGGAGCCGCTCTGGGTGACTACCACGGCGTTCTCCAGAGACTCGAGGCTGGTATACTTATCCTTGTCCTCGGCGCGGCACAGGAAGCCGTAGCCGGTGTTGGAGGACAGGTACACGTCGGAGAGGTTCATGGACTCTGCACGGGAGGGGGAATAGGCCAGTGCGGAGATGGCCAGGTCATACTTGCCTTCGGCAACGCCGGCCTGCACCGCGGTGAACTCCAGGGGAACGATCTCCAGCTCAACGCCGATCTTGTCAGCGATGTACTTGGCCAGCTCGATGTCCAGACCCACGATCTCGCCGCCCTTGGTGGGATCGATGAACTCGTTGGGGGCGAAGTAGGGTTCGGTGGCCACGGAGAGCTTGCCCTTCTCCTTGATCTCGGCCAGACGATCCTTGCTGCCGCCGCTGCCGCAGGAAACACACAGAACCAGCATCATTACTGCCATCAGGATACAAAACAGCTTTTTCATACCAAATACCTCTTTTCAATGTTTTGGGGAAGGGGACTCCTCTCTCATGTGGCCTATCATACCCCTCCCGGTGAAATTTGTCAATACTTTAATTCGGTAATTTGGTAATTAAATGAACCGCACAACGAGAGAGGGCGTTTTTCAGATGCGTCTTGTGCAAATCGGCAAGGGAGATTTGGAAAAAGGTGCTTTTCATCCTGCCTGGTTAATGGTAAAATGGTGTAAAACCATTTTATAATGTGTCTGAATTGCACAAAATCGCAGGAGGTATGGGTATGGCGCACACAAAGGTGTTTCAGAAGATCGACGAGCTGCGGGAGACGTATCTGAACGTATGGGAGCAGGCCTGTGACATCGAAAGCCCCACCAATTATAAGGAGGGCGTGGACGCTGTGGGCGAATTCTTTGCGCAGATGGCCCGGGAGCGGGGCTGGAAGGTGGAGTACTGCCGTCAGGCAGTCTCCGGCGATGTGGTCTGCATCACCATGAATGCCGATTCCCCGGAGAAGCCCCTGTGCATCTCCGGCCATATCGACACGGTGCATCCTGTGGGCAGCTTTGGCCCCAAGCCCACTCGTCGGGACGGTGAGAAGATATACGGTCCCGGCGTCACAGACTGTAAGGGCGGTGTGGTGGCTGGTTTCTTTGCCATGGACGCCCTGTGGCAGAGCGGCTATACCGGACGACCCGTGCAGCTGCTGCTGCAGACGGACGAGGAGGTCAGCAGCCGTCAGAGCAACAAGGCCACCATCAACTACATCTGTGAAAAGGCCATGGAGGGCATCGGCTTCCTGAATCTGGAGACCCACTCTGCTGGCTATACCTGCACCAGCCGCAAGGGCGTGGCGACTTATATCTTCCATGTGGAGGGCAAGGAGGGCCACACCTCCCGCTGCGTCACCGAGGGCGCCAGCGCCATCGCTGATGTCGCCCATAAAATCGTAGAGCTGGAGAAGCTGAAGGACGATAACGGCCTCACCTGCGTCTGCAGCATCATCCATGGCGGTACGGCTTCCAACACCATTCCCGGCCGGTGCGACATGGTGGCAAATTTCCGGTTTGCCACGGCGGCCCAGTGGGACTGGTTGGAGAACTATCTCCGTGAGCTGACGGCCACGGCCCATGTGCCCGGCTGCAAATGCACCTATGAGCTGGAGGGCGTCCGGCCTGCTATGGAGGAGACGGAGCGGAACATGGCGCTGCTGGAGAAGGCCAATGCCATCTTTGAGAAAACCGGCCTGCCTGTCCTGAAGGGCAGAATGCTGCGCGGCGGCTCTGACGCGGCGGATATCACCGCTTACGGCGGCACCTGTCTGGACTCTTTGGGCACCCGTGGCGGCGGTTCCCACACCATCAACGAATATGCCTGGCTGGATTCTCTGGCGGAGGCCGCCAGACGCATTGCGGCGGTGGCCTGGTATCTATAAAAAATCAAAAAACAGCAAGGAGATCAATTGACTATGGAAAAGCTTGTGGGCCTTTTGGCACCTGCCAGAATGTACGACGATCCCAATCCCCGCAGGGACGAGTATTATTTCGGCAACAATTACAGCAACCGCATCTATGATCTGGGAGCCACTCCGCTGGGCATCCTGCCCTCCGACGGCCACGTTTCCGAGAAGGTGCTGGAGCGGTTCGATTCCTTCCTGCTGCTGGGCGGCCATAAGTTCTGGCCCTGTCACTTCCAGGTGATGCAGCACGCGCTGGATACCGGCAAGCCCCTGCTGGGCATCTGTCTGGGTATGCAGACCATCTGCATGTACTTCAAGATCCATGAGCTGATGGCCGAGATGGGTGTCACCGGCGATATGTGCGATTTCTACCACAATACCCTGCGCGATATGCCGGAGCACAGACTGAGTCAGGTGACGGGCCATCTGAAGGAGCATATCCGCGGCCATGAGGATGACACCAAGCACACCGTGCTGCTGACTCCCGGCAGCCATATCCAGCGTTTGGTGGGCACCGACGCCATCCAGGCCGGAACCTTCCACAGCTTCTGCGTGCAGAATCCTTCCCCCAGCATCGCCGTTACCGGCCGTGCCGAGGACGGCACCATCGAGGTGGTGGAGTACGGCGATAAGATCCTGGGCGTCCAGTTCCACCCGGAGATCGACCGCAAGCTGATGGGCATTTTCGATATTCTGGTGAAGTAAGAGTCCCCCACCGGCATCAGTTCTGATGAAAGAGAGGATACAGCTGTGACACGCCTTGCCTTTACAGGTGACACGGCCTTTTCCAAATATTTTGCACAGTCCTGCCTGCGGGAGGACCTGATCTCCGAGGAGGTCTGCCGCTTTCTGGCGGAGTCGGACCATACGGTGGTGAATGTGGAGGGCGCTGTCAGCTCCGGTGCGCTGCGCTCCGACAAGCCGCTGGCCCATGCCAACCCCCATGAGTGCCTGTACTGGCTCCGGAAGGTCAATGGGACCATCTGGAATCTGGCAAATAACCACGCTATGGACTGTAGAGAGGACGGGCTGTACAGTACCCTTGCCGCGGCGCGGGAGAGCGGCGCGCAAACCATCGGCATCGGCAAAGATCTGAACGCTGCCTCCGCACCGGTGATTTTGGAGGGTGACGGCGGCATCGGCCTGCTGGCGGTGACCTACAGCCGGGACAACCGGGCGGCAGAAGATACCCCCGGCTGCTTCACGGCGGAGGATGAGGAGCGTCTGAAGACGCAGATCCAGGAAGTCAAAAAGCGCTGCCGCTGGTGCGTGGTGGTGTCCCATGTGGGACAGGAATTCGCCCAGATGCCGCTGCCCTTTCTGCGCAGGCGCTACCTGCGGTATCTGGAGTACGGCGCGGACATCGTGGTGGGCCACCATCCCCATGTGGTGCAGAACTACGAGACGGTGGGAGAGAAGATCATCTTCTATTCGCTGGGCAATTTTATCTTCGATACGGATTACCAGCGCGCTCAGAAGTATACCGACAGCGGTATGCTGATCCGCTTCTCCTTCACGGAGGACAGCTACCGCTGGGAATCCCTGCCCATCCACATCGACCGGGAGACACAGATGATCGCAAAAGGGGCGTGCCCCGCCATCTTTACGGATATTCAGCCTGCGCAGTATCATTTGCTGTGGCCGCTGGCTGCCGCGGATCTCTGCCGCAATGAGCGCGTCAAGTTCAGTTTCCATGACGCCGCCAAGAAACAGTATTCCGAATGGGATTGGCTGACGAAATGGGAGCTTCCTCGCCGCGGCAAGCAGGCAGGGCGGGAGATGCTGAAGGGTAAATTCCTCAGCCTGCTCCAGCTGTGGCGTCTGGCGGACAGATATCTTGTGGAGTACATACGACAAAGATAAGCGAAATGGTAACGGCAAAGACCGTTCCTGCCAGGCTGTCAAAAAAGTCCGTTTGGACTTTTTTGACAGCCTGAAGAACCTCGCCGCGAGCGAGGTCCTTTGACTGTCTGGCGCGTGCGCAGCACGTGGGATCCCCGATGAAAGCTTTTGATCGAGGGTCCGTAGAAGAAGGAACGCAAGGGAGCGGAATTTCGTTGTAAAAAAGCATTTCCATACACGTTTCTCATGTGTATAATGAGATATGTATATAGCGGCACATACCGGTGACCTCCGTCTGCATAGAGCCCTGACATAGGATGCGGTGCGCAGAGCTTCGGATGCTGGGAAGCCGAGGCTTTGCGCACCGCATCCGGAAAAGAGGATAATGATGATGAAGAACGATTATCGACATAAATTTGTCAGCGCCGAGACTGCGGCAAAAGCCGTGCAGTCCGGCGACTGGGTGGATTACGGCTTCGGCGCCGGTTTCCCGGAGCTGATGGACAAGGCGCTGGCCGCCCGGAAGGACGAGCTGCGGGATGTGAAGATCCGGGGCGGTCTGGTGATCCGTCCCCGCATCGAAGTGGTTGAGTGCGACCCAGAGCAGAGCGCTTTCAGCTACTACAGCTGGCACATCGGCGACTATGAGCGCAAGCTCCAGAGCCGGGGGCTTGTGCGCTTCCTGCCCATGATCCTGCGCTCTCTGCCGGATCTGTACCGCAATCACATCCGGGTGGACGTGGCCTTTGTGCCGGTGTCCCGCCCCGACGAGAACGGCTACTGCGGTCTGGGCATCGGCTGCTACGCATGGCGCACCATCTTTGAAAATGCCCGCACAGTGGTCTTTGAGATCAACGAGCATTACCCCCGGCTGCAGGGTGTGGACGGCTCTCACCGCGTCCACCTGTCCGAGGCCGACTACATCGTGGAGGGCGAGCATGACCCGCTGCCTCTGCGTACCTACCGCGATCCGTCTCCCATTGATATGGAAATTGCCAAGCATGTGCTGCGTGAAATCCCTGACGGCGCTACCCTGTCTCTGGGTGTGGGCGGCGTGCCCTTCACCGTGGCACGGATGCTGGCGGAGTCCGACCTCACCGACCTTGGCTGCTGGACCGGCACCATCAGCGATGCGTTTATGGAGCTGTACCGCGCAGGCAAGCTCACCGGCCGCCGCAAGGAGATCGACAACGGCCTTGCCACGTGGAATCTGG
>CAZQJD010000022.1:0-18784 GCA_964593575.1 uncultured Oscillibacter sp. | reverse complement strand
CAGTGGAAGGTGCGCAAGAAAAGAGCATGGGGGCTCACAAAGTTGGGAATAAATCCGTGGCAGGCAAAACTCACGGCGGGTATTGGAGACAGATACATGGTCGTATCCAACCATCCAGCCGTTAAGAAAGCCATCTCAAAAGAAATACTGACCAAGCGAGGCTTGGTCAGTACGCTGGATTATTACTTAGAAAAGCATGCTTTGAAATTAGGTTGAACCGCCGAGCGCCGAACGGCACACTCGGTGGTGTGAGAGGGGCGGAAAACCGCCCCTACTCGATTCAGATGCCGCCGGATTTTCTGACGGCTTTTTCGATCTCGTTTTCCTCCGGGGACTTGCCCTGCGCCACCCGGACATCTGCGGCGGTGATGCGCATGAGATCCTCCCGTGACGGGCAGTCCTGCGCCGCCAGCCGGTTGGCCTGCACCACCAGGATCTGCTCGAAGAGGTTGCGGACGCCGCGGCCGTTGCCGAAGGAGATGGAGTTGGTGTTGGCCAGCTGGATAAATTCCCGCAGCAGGGGGCGGGCGTCTTCCGTCAGCTCGTAGCAGCCCTTGTCACAGCGCATCTCGAAGATCTGCATCATCTCGTCCAGGGTATAGTCGTCGAAATGCAGGAAGCGGTTGAAGCGGGATTCCAGACCGGGGTTGGAGTGGATGAAGTTATCCATCAGGCCGTCATAACCCGCCACAATTACCACCAGATCGTCCCGGTGATCCTCCATGGACTTCAGGATGGTGTTGATGGCCTCCTGACCGAAGTCGTTCTCCGCGCCGCTGTTCAGAGCGTAGGCCTCGTCGATGAACAGCACACCGCCCAGCGCGGAGTCGATGACCTTGCCGGTCTTGATGGCGGTCTGTCCCACATAACCGGCCACCAGACCGCCCCGATCCACCTCCACCAGATGCCCCTTGCTGAGGATGCCCAGAGAGTGATAGATCCGCGCCATGATCCGGGCCACGGTGGTCTTGCCGGTGCCGGGATTGCCGGAGAAGACCATGTGCAGGCTCAGGTCGGGAGTGGGGAGATCGTTCTCACGGCGCAGCTTGTGGATGGTGACCATATTGATGAGGCTGCGCACCTCTTTTTTGATGGCGGTCAGGCCGATGTAGCCGTCCAGCTCCGCCAGCAGATCCTCGATCTTTTCCGGCGGCGTGACTTCCTCAGCCGGCTTTGCCTGTGCGTTGTCGCTGCCGGTGGAGGCTGCGGCGCTGTCAGCGGGTGCGGCGGGCGTGCCGACGGTGGTCCTTGGGGTATCGGTCTTCTCTGGCTCCTTGTTTAGAAACTCCCGGAAAGGGGAGTCCGGACTCAGGGAGGAGCCGCCCCAGAAGTCGCTGCCCATCCGGTTGAGATTGTGCTCTGACATGGTGCGGATCAGCTCCAGCTGCCGGAGAATGATCTCGTCCTTCTTGTCCGTTTTCTTTTTATCCACAGAAAAACACCTGCCGTTTCAGAATGTGTATACCGGAAAAGAGAATGCTTTTTATTCAGTATATCCCGTTTGCGCCGCCTTGGCAACCGCAAATCTCGGCCTTGCGGCGGGCGGGGCGGCTCGGCGGAATTATCCGGAAATGTAACCGATTTGATATTGCGAAGCGCAAGGATTTGCGCTATATTTATAAGGATAGGTTGTCGCTATTTGTCGACATCGGTGACGGTGTCGTTGTGTGATGTGGTTTGGAAAGGACTCTCCATGAAGCAGATTTTTGAAAAAGTGAAGGAGCAGAAGTGGCTGCTTCGGCCTGCGTTTTTTATCGTGTCCATTCTGTGGATGGAATGCGTGGTCAAGGTTTGGACACAGGGAACGCTGTTTGACCGGGGCCTCTGGTTTACGCTGCTGTTTACACTGCCTGCGGGCGCGCTGTGCGGACTTGCCTGCTCCGTCTGGAACGAACGGGTGAACAAGTGGGCGGCCATACTGCTGCAGGTGGTCCTGATGTTCTGGTACGGCACACAGGCCGTGTATTATACGATTTTCAAAGCGTTTCTGGTGCTGGACTCTCTTGCTATGGCTCAGGATGCCATTGCGGATTTCTGGCAGAACGCGGTGGACGGTATTCTCAAGAGCCTTCCGCCCATCGTTCTGGTGATCCTGCCGCTGGCGGTGCTGCTGGCATGGGATCACTTCCACAGCAAGCAGGGCAAGCACTCGCCCGGAAGAATGCGCCATGTTCATTGGCGGCCCGCCACATGGAAGCCGGCAGTGATCCTGCTGGCGGCTGTGGTTTTGCTTCAGGGCGCGGCGGTGCTGGCGGTTACGGTCAGCGACGACGGACTTCTGTCGCCCAGGGCGATCTATACCAATGCGTGGTCGCCGGATCAGTCCATGGCCGATTTCGGCGTGTTGACCACCCTGCGTCTGGAGGCGCAATTCATGCTGGGCTGGGGCGGCGATGAGGACGATGTTGGCCCCGGCGGCATGCAGGACGATGTTCCTGCGCCGCCGTCTGCCGGCTCATCCTCCGCCTCCACAGGCTCGGAGCGGTCCCCGGAGCAGCCGGACGGCAGCACATCGGGGCAGCCGGGGGATACGCCGGACGAGCCGGTGGTTCCGGATGTGCCGGACGAGCCGAAGCCCATCGTCTATGAGCCCAACGTTCTGGATATTGACTTTGAGGCGCTGCTGAGCACGGAGACCAGCAAGACGCTCAAGGGCATGCACCAGTATTTCAGCACCCGGGAGCCCACGCTGAAGAATGAATACACCGGCATGTTCGAGGGCAAGAATCTGATCTTCATCACGGCGGAGGGCTTCTGGAAGTACGCGGTGAATGAAAAGTACACACCCACCCTCTACAAGCTGGCAAACGAGGGCTTTGTTTTCAATGAGTTCTACAATCCTCTGTGGTGGAAGTCCACCACAGATGGTGAGTATGTGGCCTGCACCAGCCTGATCCCCTCCAGCAAGGTACGCTCCTTCAAGCAGTCCGGCAGCAATTCCATGCCCTTCTGCATGGGCAATATGCTCCGGACGCAGGGCTATCCCACCATGGCCTACCACAATCATACCTATACTTACTACAACCGTAACATTTCTCATCCCAATATGGGCTATGAGTATTACGGCTTGGGCAACGGCCTGGAGGTGCGCAAGACCTGGCCGGAGTCCGATCTGGAGATGATGGAGAAGACCATTCCTCAGGCGCTGGCAGGGGAACTGCCCTTCCACAACTATTACATGACGGTCAGCGGCCACATGAACTATAACTTCCTGGGCAACTCCATGGCCGGCAAGCATAAGGCTGAGGTGGCGGATCTGGACATGAGCGAGGAGGCGAAAGCCTACATCGCATGCAATATGGAGCTCGATCAGGCCCTGGCCTACGTTCTGGAGCAGCTGGAGGCTGCCGGTCAGCTGGAGAATACCGTCATCTGCATCTCCGGCGACCACTATCCCTACGGCATGGCCCCCGAGACCTGGAACGAGTTTTACGGCGGCGAGATGGATACCGATTTTGAGGTCTACCGCAGCACCCTGATCCTCTGGTCCGGCGACATGGCGGAGCCTGTGGTGGTGGATAAGACCTGCTGTTCTCTGGATATCCTGCCTACGCTGCTGAACCTGTTCGGTCTGGAGTATGATTCCCGTCTTCTGGCCGGAACCGATATCCTGTCCGATTCTCCCGGCTTGGCTGTGTTCAAAAACCGCAGCTTCATCACCGAGGAGGGACGCTATAATGCCCGGACGGATACCTGGACACCCAATGAAGGCTCTGACGCGGGTATGGACTATGCGTCCACGGTATACAGTCATGTGAAGGATCTGTTCAACTATTCGGTGAAGATCCTGGACAATGACTACTACGGTGTGCTGGGGCTGGGAAATACGCAGAACAACGCCGCGTCGTAAAAAACCGTAACGGTTTTTCTTGCAAAACAGGAGCGGGTTTGCTATAATACCTTAGAATGTCCCTTGATGTTTGCTTTGCTTGCATCCAAAGTGCATTTGATTTGCCTTGGAGGTTGCTATACATGGCTCAAAAATCCAACAAAAGAAAGAATGCCGGAAAGAAAAACAAGGCGATGGGCGCGGCGACGAAGATTTTCACAGCCGGTGCCTGCGCGGAGATCTATCTGCTGGCGGTCTATCGCTATTATGTGAGAGGTACTGTCAATCAGGTGCTGACCTGGCACAACCGCTATCTGCCTGCGCTGCCCTGGATCGGTGCTGCGTTGGTAGCATTGGGCCTGGTGCTCCTGTTTGCGGGACGGAAGGACTGTGAAAAGAAGACGATGGCGGCCTGCATCCTGGTGGGGGCAGGCGTGTTCGCGGCTGTTACCGCACCCATGATCCGCGCTTGGTACACCAGTGCCCTGACTCCGCTGTGCATCGTGGTGCCGGGCATCATGATCCTTGGGATCGCCTGGTTCCTCTATGACCGCGAGTGTGTCTACGCGCTGATGGCTCTCTGCGGTGCGGCGCTGATCCTGTGGCTGTGCCGTGAGTGCCTGCCGGTACCTGCCCAGCGCACGGCGGTCCGTGTCCTGGCGGTGTTTTGGCTGGCACTGTCCGCTGCTGCGGCTGTGTTTGTGAAAAAGCTGCACGATGCCAACGGAAAATTCCGGGACACACGGCTTCTGCCGGAGTCTGCGGACTATCTGCTGCTCTATGCGGCCATCGGTATCTCGGCAACGCTGGTGCTGGCGGGCATGTTTACCCCCGTTCTGGCGTATTATGCCATGTGGGCGGCGGCTGTGGCTATCTTTGCGATAGCGGTGTACTATACCGTGCAGCAGCTGTAATACATGCTTTTTTGAATATGAAAGGGGGCGTTGCATTTTGCAACGCCCCCTTGAAATTCCGCAAGAAGTCTGAGACCTCTTGCGGAATTTTCGCCTGCGGGCGGGTGATCCAATACGTGAAGGGGGCTCCAAGACCGCCCCCTTCACACATCCCCTGCCAGGAGTGCCTGCTCCACTTGCAGGTATTCTTATTTTGCAGCAGGTCCTTTTCTGCGCGTTGCCGGAGAGTGCTTTGCTGGATTTCGGAAGGGGAAGTCCGCTTGAAATACAAGGGAATGCCAATGCTGCGCCCAACATTTTCGCACAGTGAATTGTTGATGTTTTTTTGCAGGGATTGCCTTGACATCATGCACGATGGAGGATACAATTATGAAAAAGAAAGTCGGCAAAATACATGAGAGCCCAACTCTTTGGAGGTTGCATATATGAGTTACACTATTCCGATCGGCCCCTACCATCCCGCACTGGAAGAGCCTGTGCACGCCCGCCTTACCGTAGAAGGCGAACAGATCCGCGATGCGGAGGTTTTCATCGGCTATAACCACCGCGGCATTGAGCGCATTGCCCAGGAACGCAATTTCATCCAGACCAGCGTTCTGGTGGAGCGTGTATGCGGCATCTGCTCTCATTCCCACGCATGGACCTACTGCATGGCCATCGAAAACATCGCCGGCATGGAGGTCCCCAAGCGCGGCCAGTACATCCGTGTCATCATCGAAGAGCTGGAGCGCATCCATTCCCATCTGCTGTGGCTGGGCGTTGCCTGCCACATCGTGGGGCATGATAGCCTGTTCATGCAGTGCTGGAATGACCGCGAAAACACCATGGATACCCTGGAGATGCTCACCGGCAACCGCGTCAACTATGCCATGAACATCATCGGCGGCGCCCGCCGGGACATCACCGATGACCAGCGCCGCAAGCTGCTGGAGGTCTTGGATGATCTGGAGAAGCGCATGGCCCCCATCACCCATTGGCTCACCAACGACAAGACCCTGGCTATGCGTACCAAGGGCGTGGGTGTGCTCACCACAGAGGACGCCATCCGTCTGGGCGCTGTCGGCCCCCACGCCAGAGCTTCCGGCGTGGATATAGACGTTCGCCGAGATGCTCCCTATTCCTCTTATGAGGACTTCGAGTTCAGTGTGCCCGTCCAGACCTCCTGCGATGTGTACGCCCGCGTGGTGGTTCGCGTGCTGGAGATCTATGAAAGCATCAAGATCATTCGCCAAGCGGCGGATGCCCTGCCGGAAGGCCCCATCAATCTGGGCAACAAGATCCCCAAGGTGCCTGCCGGACAGTTTATCGCCCGCCATGAGGCGCCCCGCGGTCATCTGGTTTATAAGGTGGTCACCAACGGCGGCACGGAGAATCACCGCCTGAGCATCCATGTTCCCACCTTTAAGAACGCGCCCACGGTGCCCGTCATGCTGAAGGGCAACACCGTGGCGGATGCGGGCCTCATCGTGGCATCCATCGATCCCTGCTTCTCCTGCATGGATTGCTGAGTTATGCACGAACTGGCCATTACCCAGAGCATTCTGGATATTGCGAAGAAAGCTGCTGATGAGCATGGTGCCAAGCAGGTGAAGTCGGTGCGCATCATGCTGGGAGAGTACTCCGGCGTGGTTCCCCAGTGCATCCAGTACTATTTCGATGTCATCAGCAAGGATACCATTGCCGAGGGGGCGTTTCTGGATATTCGCCGCCTGCCGGTGGTGATCCGGTGCAATGCCTGCGGGAAAGAGAGCAGGATCGACCGGCTCCACGTGGCCTGCCCTCTCTGCGGCAGCACCGACCTGAAGCTGATTCAGGGACGGGAATTCTACATTGAAAGTTTAGAGGTGGAATAGAAGCTATGGAAATCAAAGTCATGCATCAGGTCATGGCGTGGAATGAGGATGTCAGCGACGCAGTCAAAGCGGAGCTGGCCGCCCACCGCGTTTGCCTGATCAATGTGATGGGATCCCCCGGCGCGGGAAAGACCACCACGCTGATCTCCCTGATCGACCGGCTGCGGGATCGTTACCGCATCGGCGTCATTGAGGGCGATATTGCCGGTCAGATCGATGCAGATACCATCCATGGCCTGGGGATCCCTGTCACCCAGATCGACACGGACGGCGCCTGCCACATCGAGGCCATGAGCATCCAGAAGATGCTTCCTGAGTATGATCTGGAAAACCTGGACATCTTGTTTGTGGAAAACATCGGCAATCTGGTATGTCCGGCCGAATTCAACATCGGCGAAAGCTTCCGTCTGGCGCTGCTGAGCATCCCGGAGGGTGATGACAAGGTGGAGAAATATCCGCTGATGTTTGCCACCTCCCATGCTCTGGCGCTGAACAAATATGATCTGAAAGATTATTTCGATTTTGACGACGGCCGGGTGGAAAAGGCTGCCCGCGGCGTCAATCCCGACATCAGCATTTTCCGCGTTTCCAGCCGGGATGGCAGCGGCCTGGATGATCTGGCCGCATGGATCGCCGGGAAAGTCGATGAAGTGATCCGAAAAGGAGCGTGACTGAATTGAAAGACAAAAAGTTCTCCGCATGGCTCTCTACGTTTATCTTCTGCTTCCTGTTCTGGCTGCTGCTGACCTGGTCTGTGGCGCTGCGCGAGGTGCTCGTTGGTCTGGCGGTGTCCGCCGTGGTGGCTGCCTTTTCCGCGCGGTTCCTCATTCAGAAGGATGCCTTCTACATGTATCATCCCGTCCGTCTGATCACGCTGGTGTTCTATCTGGCGGTGATCTTCATGTGGGAGGTCATCAAGGCCAATATCAGCATGGCAGCCATTGTCCTCTCTCCTGACCTGAAGAACTACAAGCCCGGCATCATCCGTGTTCCTGCCGCCGAGAAGCCCTCCAGTGCCTACGGCATGGCGCTGCTGAGCAACTGCATCACCCTGACCCCCGGCACCATCACCATGGAGGTGGCTGAGGATAAGCACGGCAATAACTATTACTACATCCATTGGATCGATGTCACCGAGACCAACCGCTTCAAGGCCGGCGACATCATCAAGGGCACCATGGAAAAATGGATCGGGAGGATTTGGGCATGATTGGACTGTTGATCGCTGCTATCGTTATGGTAGTGCTGGCCATGGGTCTGCTTTACCGGATCTTCAAGGGTCCCACTGCCGCTGACCGTGTGGCCGCGCTGGACACCCTGGATCTTGTGATCTCTCTGGCGCTGTCCCTATACTCCCTGTACACCGGCCGCGGCATCTATCTGGATATCGCTTTGGTCGTGGCGCTGCTGGGCTTCATCAGCACCGTGTTCGTGGGCCGCTACATCGAAAGGAGGCTGTAAGCATGATCGTTGTTGATATCATCTCCTGCATCCTGCTGGCAGTTGGCCTGTTCTTCTCCTTCGTGGGTGTTCTGGGTCTGCTCCGTATGCCGGACGTGTACGGCCGCCTGCAGGCTTCCACCTGCATCCCCACCATGGGCAACATCTGCCTGATCATCGGCGGCGTGATCCATGCCATCGGATACGGCATGGACACCGCTACCGTGGTAAAGCTGCTGGTCATCATGATGATGATCCTGTGCACCAACCCCATCTCCAACCACTCCCTGCTGAAGGGCGCCTACAACGGCGGTATCAAGCCGGTGCGTGAGATGGTTATTGACGACTATAAGGAGGATGAGCCGAAATGCTGATCGCTGTACTCAATACTCTGGTCCTCATCGGCGCTCTGGCCTCCGCTGTTGTTGCTGTCCGCGCTGAGAAGCTGCTGGATTCCGTCATTGCACTGGGCGCCACCGGCTCCTTTATCTCGCTGGAATTCCTGCTGCTGCAGGCACCGGACGTTGCCATTGCTGAGGCCAGCGTTGGCGCGGTCCTCTCCACCGTTCTGTTCATCATTGCCCTGCGCAAGGTGAACGCCGACAAGGAGGAACAGAAATGACGAAAACAAAGAAACTGGTTCTGACCATCTCTCTGGTGGTCATTCTGGCCTGCGGCATCTGGGCCAGCGTCGTCATGGCCGGCAGTCCGCCTACCTATGACGGCACCAAGGTGGACGTTCTCGACCTGTATGAGAACAACTCCAATTACGACAACTCCAAGGCGGACGGCGTTGCTGCCATCATGGTCAACGAAAATCTGGAGAAGACCGCTGCCGACAACGTGGTGTTCAGCGTGGTGTTCAACTTCCGCGGCTACGACACTCTGGGCGAGAGCTTCATCCTCATCGCCGGTGTGGCCGGCTGTCTGGTCATTCTGAGAAAATCCAAGGCTCACGGAGAGGAGAGTGATCACGAATGAAGCACATGAAGAAAAAATCTGTCATCGTGAGAAGCACCGCAAACCTCTTCCTGCCTCTGGCCTGCATCTATGGTGCTTACGTGATCTTCCACGGTCACATCAGCGCAGGCGGCGGCTTCCAGGGCGGCGTGCTGGTGGCCAGTGCCATCCTGCTGGTCTACCTGGGCTACGGCGAGGGCAAGACCAAGGAGACCTTCAACAACCACAAGCTCCACAGCAGCGAGACGGTTGCCGAGATCATCTATGTGAGTCTGGGCCTGATCGGTGTGGTGGGCGGCTTCAACTTCTGCATCAACTTCGTCTTTGGCGGCGGGGGCTTCGACACCAGTATCCTGATGAACCACGCGGTTGGCTATCACGTCATGGGCGGCATCATCTGCCTGCTGGCCATGATGCTCAGCCAACTGGGCGACTCCGAAGAAGACGATGACAAGGACGGGAAGGAGGATGCGGCATGATCGCAATGAACTACATGGCAGCCTTCGCCCTGATCGCACTGGGCATCTGCTGCATCGTGTCCAAGCGCAACCTGTTCAAGATCTGCATCGGCTCCGGCCTGGTGGACTACGGCGTGAACCTGCTGATCGTTTCCGTGGGCTTCAACCCCGGCGGCACCGCGCCCATCTTCACCATCACCGAGCTGAACCGCAGCAGCTTCTTTGTGGACCCCATCCCGCAGGCACTGACGCTGACGTCCATCGTCATCGGCGCCTGTACGACTGCCATGACGCTGAGCCTGATCATGAAGATCAAGGAACAGTATGGCACTCTCGATTCTGGTGAGATCAGGAGGTTGAGAGGCTAATGGAATTTATGATTAACTTTCCGATTCTGGCGGTAATTTCCCTGTTTCTGGGTGCGTTTGTCACCTCTCTGGCGGGCCGCCGCAGCGAGACTGCCCGCAATGCCGTGGTGCTGGTTTCCATGGCAACGTCCCTGATCCTGGTTCTGTGCCTGATCAAGCCCGTCCTCATTGACGGTGAGATCATTACTTACTGGCTGGGCAACTGGCAGCCCGTGGAGGGCTGGGCCTTCGGCATCAGTCTGGAAGTAGACGCCCTTTCCCTGTTCTTCGCACTGATCGTTACCGTGGCGGTGTTTGTCTCCGGCGTCTACTCCTTCAGCTACATGAAGCATGACGACAGCCTGGTGAATTTCTACACCCTGTTCCTGATGCTGTCCGGCTCCGTGCTGGGTCTGGTGCTCAGCGGCGACCTGTTCAACATCTTCGTCATGATCGAGATCATGACCTTCACCGCCGTGGCGCTGACGGCCTTCCGCAACAGCTATGAAGGCGCTCTGGAGGGTGCGTTCAAGTATCTGATCGTGGGTGCGCTGGGCTCCACCTCCGTTCTGGTGGGCATCGCTCTGATCTATTCTCAGCTGCACACCCTGAACCTGGCACAGATCGCCTCCCTGCTGCCCGGCAGCATGAACCCCGTGACCGTGGCCGCCTTTGGCTTCCTGTTTGTGGGCTTCGGCACCAAGGCGTTCCTGTTCCCCTTCCAGCCTCTGGCTGCGGACGCCCACGCTGTGGCTCCCGCGTCCATCTCTTTGATGATCTCCGGCGTTCTGACCAAGTGCGGTGTGTACGGCATTATCCGTCTGTGCTACGCTCTGTATCAGAACATCGACCAGCCCTTCGTGCAGTATCTGGTCACCGGCGTTGGTGCCGTCAGCATGTTCATCTGCGTCACCATGGCCTTCAACCAGCATAACTTCAAGCGTCTGCTGGCCTTCCACTCCATTTCTCAGGTGGGCTATGTGATCACCGTAGCTGGTCTGGGCACCATGCTGGGCCTGTCCGCCGGTCTGTATCACGCCATGAACCACACCATCTTCAAGGGCCTGCTGTTCCTCACCGCCGGTGCTGTGCAGCATGCCACCGGCACGCTGGATCTGGATGAGCTGGGCGGCCTGTCCAAGAAGATGCCCAAGACAACCATCCTGTTCCTCATCGGCGCCGCTTCCATCAGTGGCCTGCCTCCCTTCAACGGCTTTGCCTCCAAGTGGATGATCTATCAGGCTGCTTTTGAGAGAGCGGCTGGCGGAAATATCTTCTTCCTGGTGGTGGCTGTGGCCGCACTGATTACCTCCGTCCTGACACTGGCCTCCTTCATCAAGGTGGCCCAGAGCGTGTTCTTCGGCCAGCTGCCGGAGAATCTGAAGGATGTCAAGGAAGTCTCTCAGGGTATGTGCATCCCCATGTGGATCATGGCCGCCCTGTGCGTGGTCACCGGCCTGTTCCCCACCCAGATTCAGAATTGGCTGCTGGTGCCCGCCGCCAAGGCCGCTATGAACACCTCTGCCTACATTGACGCTGCTATGGGTTCCGGCTATGCCGCTTCCAAGGGCATCGCTGCTTCCGCCGCTGCAGCTCCCGAATTCATCGGCAGCTGGGATCCCATCATCTGGCTGCTTCTGCTGCTGAGTGTTACCATCGCCGTGTGTCTGGTGGCGGTTCTGGGCAATCCCGAACCCAAGACCACCGAGATCACCGAGGAGACCGAGGGCGACGACAAGTTCGAGTCCTTCTTCTCCGGCGAAAAGGCAGTGTTCTCCCAGGTGGGCGGCAGCGACCTGTTCTGGGGCTTCAAGCACAACTGGCGCAGGTACTTCAGCTTCATGCATGACTGGCACAGCGGTGTGGTCAATGACTATGCCCTGTACGGCGCGGCGGCCATCGCTGTGGTGCTGGCCCTGTGTGTGATCTTTCTGTAAAGGGGGTACCTGACATGACTCAATTTTTGATGACTGCGTTCCATGTGCTGGTATTCCCCGGCGCTCTGTTCTGTGTTGTTATCGGCATCCTGCTGGCCGGCATCGACCGCAAGCTGGTTGCCCGTATGCAGAACCGCGTTGGTCCCCCTCTGCTGCAGCCTCTGTATGATGTGCTGAAGTGCTGGGGCAAGGAGACCATCGTCCCCCGTCACGCACGCCGGGGCCTGTTCCTGTACGCTCCCCTGGTGGGCTTCGCGGCACTGATCACCACCGCACTGTTCATCCCTGTGATGAGCTACACCGCTTACTCTACCGGCGGCGATCTGGTGGTCATCCTGTATCTGCTGACTCTGGCCAGCGTCACCATGATGGTGGGCGCAGCTGCTTCCGGCTCTCCCTTTGCCGGTGTGGGCCTGAGCCGCGAGATGGTGGCCATGATCTCCTACGAGCTGCCCTTCGTGCTGGTTCTGCTGGCTGTGGGCAAGGTGGCAGGTGAGGGCAGCGCTCTGGGCTGCACCTTCTCCCTGCAGACCATTATGGACTGGCAGTCTGCCAACGGCCCCATCCTGTTCCACTGGAGCATGATCCCCGCCGCCATCGCCATGCTGCTGGTCATTCCCTGCGAGATTGGTATGCATCCCTTCGATGTGGCCGAGGCTGAGACTGAGATCTGCGAGGGTATGCTGGCTGAGTACAGCGGCGCGCCTCTGGCCGTGTTCAAGCTGAGCCACTGCGTCAAGATGTATGTGATGACCGCTCTGTTCTGCGCCATGTTCCTGGGCGGCCTGTCCACCGGCATTGTGGCGCTGGATGTGGTCATCGTCATCGCACTGTGCACCGTGGTCACCTTCGTGTCCATGACTGTTCCCCATGCGGTGTGCGCCCGCCTGAAGGTGGAGCAGGTCTTCAAGTTCTACTGGACTGTGGTTGCCGGTCTGGCTGCCATCAGTGCGATTCTGGTTTGGTTTGGCCTGTAAAGGAGGGACGCTGCTATGATTCAGAATTTGATCGACAAGAGCATGAGCAAGAGCCCCTGGGTGTTCCACGTCAACGCAGGCTCCTGCAACGGCTGCGATATCGAGATCGTATCCGTCCTGACTCCCCGTTATGACGCCGAGCGTCTGGGCTTCCGTCTCACCGGCACCCCCCGTCAGGCCGATATCGTGGTGGTCTCCGGACCCATCACCCTGCAGACCCGTGACCGTCTGGTTCGCACGCTGAAACAGGTACCCGAGCCCTTCTGCGTGGTGAGCATCGGCTCCTGCCCCCGTTCCGGCAACGTGTTCAAGGGCAGCTACGCCATTGACGGTCCTCTGGAAAAGTATGTCCACGTGGATGTGTCCGTGGGCGGCTGCGCACCGAAGCCTGAGGCCATTATGGCCGCTCTGGCTCAGGCTGCAGAAATTCTGGCTGAAAAGCGGAAGGAGATGCGTAAGTAAATGTTTCCTTATCTGAAGCGTGCTTTGAGCAACCTGTTCCGCCCCGCTGTCACTGAAGCATTCCCCGCCGGCGAGCCCCCCAAGGCTGCCGAGGGTTATCGCGGCCGCATTTCCTACGATCCCACCCTGTGTGTCAACTGCGGCATGTGCCTGCGTGTCTGCGCACCCCAGTGCATGACCCGCACCATCAAGCCTCTGGAGGGAGGCGCACAGGAGATCACCTTCACCTTCGATCAGTCCAGCTGCACCTTCTGCAGACTGTGTGCTGATTTCTGTGCCCGCAAGGCCATCAAGCTCACCGATGATTACATGATCGTCGGCACCCAGCCTGAGGACTTCATCGTTTCCGGTACCTTCATCAAGAAGGCACCGCCTCCCAAGCTGACTCCCGAGCAGCTGGCTGAGCTGAAGGCCAAGGCCGAGGCTGCCAAGGCCGCCAAGGCTGCTGCTGAGGCTGGCAAGGCTGCAGAGGAACCCGTTGATCCCGCCTGCGAAGCCACCGATGGCTAAGCAGCGGATCCATCTGAATATCCGAGGCATTGTCCAGGGTGTGGGCTTCCGCCCCTTCCTTCACAGGCTGACAGAACGCTATGCCCTCTCCGGCTGGGTGCGCAACACCTCAGCCGGAGTGGAGCTGGAGCTGGAGGGGGAGGACGCCCGTCTGGAGCAGTTTTTATCCGCGCTGCAATCGGAGCAGCCCCCTCTGGCGGTGATCGTCGGGGTGGAGCGCACCGATCTGTCCGCACCGGCAGGCTACGAGGGCTTCCGCATTCTGGAGAGTGAGGTCCTTCTGCACCGTCAGGCGCTGGTCAGCCCTGACGTCAGCACCTGCCCCGACTGTCTGAAGGAGCTTTACGATACCGCCGACCGGCGGTATCGTTACCCTTTCCTGAATTGCACCAACTGCGGCCCCCGGTTCACCATCATCCGGGATCTGCCCTACGACCGCCCCAGAACCTCCATGGGGAGCTTTCCCATGTGTGAGCCCTGTGAGGCGGAGTACCGTGACATTGCTGATCGGCGCTACCACGCCCAACCCACCTGCTGCCCGGACTGCGGGCCGGCACTCCATTGGGTGAATGGGGCAGGGGAGCGCTGTGACGATGCACCGCTGGAGATGGCAAGGGCCGCTCTGCGCCGCGGTGAGATCGTGGCCATCAAGGGTCTTGGCGGGTTCCATCTGGCCTGTCTGCCCGAAAGCGAAATCGTTTCTAAGCTGCGGCAGCGCAAGCAGCGGGACGAAAAACCCTTCGCCCTGATGTGCGCTGATGTGGATGCTGCCCGTGTGCTGTGCGAGATCAGTCCGGAAGAGGAGGCGCTCCTCACCGGCTGGCAGCGGCCCATCGTGCTGCTGCGCAAACGCGCCGCTGTTCCCGCCGGGATCAGCGACAACCGTGATCTGGGGCTGATGCTGCCCTATACCCCCCTCCACTATCTCCTGATGGAGGACTTCCCCGCACTGGTGATGACCAGTGCCAACCTGTCCGATGACCCCGTCATTATTGACAACGATCAGGCGGTTTCTCGTCTGCAGGGCATCGCGGACGGATTCCTGCTTCATAACCGAGATATCATCACCCGCTGCGACGATTCGCTGCTGCGGGTGTTCCGGGGTAAGGATTACCCCATACGGCGCAGCCGCGGCTACGCGCCCCAGCCTCTGCTGCTGGATCATCCAGCGGCGCCCATTCTGGCCTGCGGCGCGGAGCAGAAGGCCTCCTTCTGCATCTCCCGCGGAGATCAGATCTTCCCGGCCCAGCACATCGGCGATCTGAAAAACATCGCTACCCTGACCCACTACGAAAACCAGATCACCCACTTTGAGGAGCTGTTTGACATCCGGCCGAAAGCACTGGTGTGTGATCTCCACCCCGACTATCTTTCCACCCGCTATGCTCAGGAGCGTGCCCGGCGGGACGGCCTTCCGCTGCTGCAGGTGCAGCACCACCACGCACATATGGTTTCCTGTATGGCAGACAATGGTCTGGAAGGGGACTGCATCGGCCTCATCTGGGACGGCACCGGCTACGGCAGTGACGGCACTGTCTGGGGCGGCGAATGTCTCGTGGGCGGCGCAAAGGATTTTCGGCGCGTCGGTTCCCTGCGGCCCATCCCGCTGCCCGGCGGTGACCTGTGTACCAAGGACATCGGCCGTGTAACGCAGTCGCTGCTGTGGGACGCCGGACTTCCCATGGCGGAAGCTGCCGGTATGCTCCGGCGTCAGCTGGAGGCCGGACTCAACTGCCCCGTATCCTCCGGTATGGGACGGCTGTTTGACGGTGTGTACGCCCTGCTGACAGACCGCACCCGCGTCACCTATGAGGGACAGGGCGCCATTCTGCTGGAAGCCATGGCGGAAACGACCAACCTGCAGCTGCCGGTGTCCTTTTATGAGGAGGACGGCGTGCTGCGCCTTGACCACCGCACCCTGATGGCGGCTTTGCTGGAAGGGAAGAAGTCAGGCGTTCCTGCCGGTGAGCTGGCAGCGGCCTTTATGGACGTCCTGATCTCCGCCGGTGAGACCCAGTGCCGCCGCGCAAGAAACCTCACCGGCTGTGACCGGGTGGTGCTTTCCGGCGGTGTGTTCCAGAATATGTATCTGCTGCCGCGCCTGTTGGATGTATTGCAGGCGGACGGCTTTACCCCTTACCATCATTCCCGCGTATCTGCCAATGACGAGGGCATTGCTCTCGGTCAGCTGGTGATCGCGGATGCCCTCTTACGAAAGGAGGCTCCCTGACTTGTGTCTTGCAATTCCCCTTCGCATCGCTGAGATCAACGGCAAGGAGGGCGTTGGCGAAGCCAATGGCCTGCGCCGGAAGATCCGTCTGGATTTCGTCCGGGAGCCGAAGATCGGCGATTATGTCATCATCCATGCCGGCTTTGCCATTGAGCGCATGGACGAGGCGCAGGCGCTGGCCAACCTGCAAGCCATTCAGGAGGTCGCCGATGCGCTTTGATGCTGAATTCCGCCGTCCTGAAGGCGCAGATAAGCTGCTGAACGCCATCCGGGAGCTGACGGATTCTCCGGTGCGCATCATGGAAGTATGCGGCACTCACACCATGGCCATTGCCAAGTCCGGTTTGCGTCAGGTGCTACCGGAGAATGTGAAGCTGATTTCCGGCCCCGGCTGTCCCGTGTGCGTGACCCCTGCCGCGGAGATCGATCAGGTGCTGGAGCTGTCCTCCAGACCCGGAGTGACACTGACCACCTACGGCGACCTCATGCGGGTGCCCGGCTCTGTCCGTGGCGACGATCTGCGCCGCCGCAAGGCGCTGGGCGCGGATGTGCGGGTGGTGTATTCCCCCATGGACGCGCTGGAGATCGCAAAGAACGAGCCGGAGCGTCAGGTGGTGTTTGTAGGCGTCGGCTTTGAGACCACCGCACCCGGCACGGCGCTGTCCGTTCTGGAGGCGAAGGAGCAGGGTGTGGAGAACTTCTCCATGCTGTCCCTGCTGAAGCGCACCATGCCCGCTCTGCGGGCGCTGATGGCACGGGAAGACGTGGCCATCGACGCATTGATCTGTCCCGGCCATGTGGCCGTCATACTGGGCTCGGATGCCTTTGCCTTCCTGCCGGAGGAATACGGCCTTGCCGCCGTGGTTTCCGGCTTTGAGACCGGAGACCTGCTGTACGCAGTGTATGCGCTGCTGCGGCAGAAGGTAAGCGGCGAATCCCGTCTGGAGAATGAGTATACCCGTGCCGTGACCCCGGAGGGCAACGCAGCGGCTCTGGCAGTGCTGGAGCAGGTGCTGGAGCCCCGCGCTGCGCTGTGGCGCGGTCTGGGTCTGATCCCCGACAGCGGCATGGCCCTGAAGGAAGATTTTGCGCACTGGGACGCCGCAAAGCGGTTTGATCTGACGCCGGTGGAGCGGGATGTCCCCACACCCTGCCGCTGCGGCGATGTGATCTGCGGCCTCATCGAGCCCACACAGTGTCCGCTGTTCGGCAAGGTCTGTACGCCGGAGGCACCCACCGGCCCCTGCATGGTCTCCGGCGAGGGCGCCTGTGCGGCAGCCTACCACTACGGGAGGAAGCTCCTATGAAGCACGATATCATCACCATGGATCACGGCAGCGGCGGCGGCGCCACATCCCGCCTCATTGAAGAGCTGCTGGTCCCTGCGTTTCACAATCCGCAGCTCTCCGCCCTTGGCGACGGCGCGCTGCTGGATCTCTCCGGCCCGCTGGTCTTTTCCACCGACAGCTTTGTCATCGACCCGGTGTTTTTCCCCGGCGGCGATATCGGCAAGCTGGCGGTCTGCGGTACGGTGAACGATGTGGCCATGTGCGGCGGCACTCCCAGGTATCTGAGCCTCAGCTTTATCCTTGAGGAAGGCTTCCCGCTGGACTCTCTCAAGCGTATAGTTGCTTCTATTGCGGATACCGCCGCCGGCTGCGGCGTGTCCATCGTCACCGGTGACACCAAGGTGGTGGAAAAGGGACGGGGCGACGGCATCTATATCAACACCTCCGGCATCGGAACCCTCACATGGCCCGGCCTGTCCCCGGCCAATCTAAGACCCAGTGACAAGGTGCTCCTCAGCGGCGCCATGGGCGACCACGGCACCGCCGTGATGCTGGCCCGCAGCGGCCTGCTGGAGGGCGGCGACCTGCGTTCCGACTGCCAGCCCCTGTGCCGTCTGGCAGCCTCCGTGCTGGAAACGGGCGGCGTGCGGGTGCTCCGTGACCCCACCCGCGGCGGCGTAGCCACCACGCTCAACGAGTTTGTGGATGGTACGGCGCTCTCCATCGAGCTGGAGGAGGATGCTCTGCCGGTGCGTCCGGCGGTCCATTCGGCCTGTGAGATGCTGGGCCTGGACCCTCTTTACTGTGCCAACGAAGGCAAGATGCTTGCCGTTGTTGATCCCCAGCAGGCGGAAGCGGCTCTGGCTGCTCTCCGTGCTACCCCCGGCGGCGAGGACGCCGCCATCATCGGAACGGTTACAGACCGATATCCCGGCAAGGTCATCCTGAATACCTGTCTGGGCGGCGGACGTGTGCTGACCAGACTGACGGGCGCTCAGCTGCCCAGAATTTGTTAAAGGCGGTGCAAATTATGCAGACCAACGAAGTGATTTCCATTACCAAAGATCAGGTCGTCCCCACTGCGGAGAAAATGCGTGCCGAAGGCCGTCTGCTGGTCATGATCCATGGCCACATTGAAAACGACGGTACTCCCGTGGTCTCCTATGACTATGACGACGGTGCCAACGTCCTCAGCTATGAGGTGCGCGGCGAGGCGAGCCTGCCCTCCATCTCTGAGATCTATGCCACGGCCGCGTCCTGGCCTGAGCGTGAGATCAACGAGCTGATGCCCATCTCTTTCGAGGGTTTGGACTGCAGCCAGCGTCTGTTCCTGCCCGACAACCTCACCGAGGGCAAGGGTCAGATCACCGTGACCTCCCTGAAGGAGCTGCGGGAGAAGAACGTTTTCTGATTCGGAAAACGGTACAGACACAATGATAAAAAAGGGTTTGCTGCCTGTATCCGCAGGCGGCGGATCCTTTTGCGCACAAAAAGGCTCCCCGTCGGTTTTCCCGACGGGGAGCTGCTGGTATGACGGGCATGTCCCGAAGCTTGGGTGGAAGTCCCAAGGGGCGTAGT
>CAZQJD010000021.1:16666-18875 GCA_964593575.1 uncultured Oscillibacter sp. | reverse complement strand
TCCGCAACTCCATCGGCTATCCCCACCTGAATGTGAAGATCGGCGCCACCCACGGCGGCATCTCCGTGGGCGAGGACGGCGCTTCCCACCAGTGCTGCGAGGACTTCGCCCTGATGCGTTCCATCCCCGGCATGGTGGTCATGTCTCCCTCTGATGATGTGGAGGCCCGCGCTGCTGTCAAGGCCGCTTATGAGCATGACGGCCCCGTGTACCTGCGCTTTGGCCGTCTGGCTGTTCCTGTGATCCACGATGAGGAGACCTTCGAGTTCCGGATCGGTAAGGGCGAAGTGCTGCAGGACGGCGCCGATGTTGCCATCATCGCCAACGGCTTGCTGGTGGCCGAGGCTGTGGAGGCCGGCAAGGCTCTGGCTGAGGCCGGTATCTCCGCCCGCGTCATCAACATGGCTACCATCAAGCCTCTGGACGAGGAGCTGGTGCTGAAGGCCGCCAAGGAATGCGGCAGGATCATCACCTGCGAGGAGCACAGCATCATCGGTGGTCTGGGCGAGGCCGTGTGCGCCTGCGTCAGCGAGAAGTGCCCCGTGCCCGTGCGCCGCATCGGCGTCAACGATGAGTTCGGTCATTCCGGCCCCGCCGTGGCTCTGCTGAAGCAGTTCGGCCTCTGCGCCGACCACATCGTGGAAGTGGCCAAGGAATTCTGCGGCAAGTAAGCTGCACCTCATACTAACGAAACGGTACCGGTTTTTGCCGGTACCGTTTTTGTGCTTATGGGAGCTGCTCCTGCTGGAATTTTGATGTTGCATCGTGCAGGGCATGAAGCGGATCGGGGCCTTTTTCCGTCTGCTCAGACTCCACAGTGCCGGAGAGGGTTCCGCATTCATAGTCATACCATGTGTAACCCTGCCGGAAAGTACCGTTTATATCGGTATACTGGAAATACAGCAGCATTTTGGCGGAATCGATCTGGCTCCACTGGAGGAATTCGAACTCCATCTTGAGATCATAGGTGGATGCGTCCACAGCGGCGTCCGGAAACAGACCGCTTTTTCTGGCGGCGCGTTCGATGTAGTGATCCAGCATGACGCCTGAGTTTCGGACGTAGTCCGTCAGAAACAGGAAGGTTTCTGTTTTGCCTTCTTCACAATTCCAGTCATCACCCCAGACATAGGCGCTGACGGCCTGATAGCTGCCATTGGGTGACCACCAGCAGTTCCGGAATTCAGCGCTTGGCCAGATGTTTCGGCCTCGAAACCGTCCCTTATCGCTGAGGGTGAAGCCGCCTGATTCCGGTGGGCCGCTGTATCCCAGCTCACAGTTGTAAACTGTAGTGATGGTGCTGCCGTCGGGGGAAGGATAGCGTCCAATGATGTGGAAGTACCCTTTGTACCAGAAAGCGCCTGCACATGCTGCGACCAAAACCGCAAAACAGAGAACACACAGAATGATCCGGTTTTGAGCAATGATACGTTTTTTCTGTATTTCTGCCCGGGAGTAACCGATAGCTTTCCGGACAGCACTTTCTGTTTCCGGGGCGGGTGATGCTGACGTAGTTTGGGACTGCGGTGTCCTCTCCCCGGAGATCAGCTCGGTAACGCTGACGTCCAGAATTTCCGCCAGCGGCTCCAGCAGGGCAATGTCTGGGGCGCAGATGCCACGTTCCCATTTACTGACCGCCCGGTCAGTAATGTGCAGCTTTTCCGACAGATCCTTCTGGGTCAGACCTTTTTCTTTTCTTGCTTCTTTGATGAGACTGCCGGTTTTGAAATTGTCCATGTTCTTCACCTCGGGGTCTATTATAGCGGAAAATGCAGCAGAATGCACCAAACTGCCGGTTGAGTTTGCCAAAAAGCAGCGCCCGCCGCAGATTTCCGCGGTGGGCGCTGTTGCTGTGCAGCTTACAACTAAAATATGGTGGACGAGGAGATGCCATCTCCGATGCTCACCGTCTGGCGACCGTAAGGATAAAATTGAATGGTAAAGTCGATCATCGTTTCGCTGGCGTAGTCCACATGGGCGGAGATGGCGATCACGGGGATGTTTTTGGAATAGATGCCCTTGGTGAGTCCGCGGATATGTTCCATGTCGAATTCATTAATATATTGTGCGTACTCTTCCGGGACTTCTACAGAAGGATTCTCGAAGGCGTAGTCCAAGCAAAAAAGTGTTGCCGCGGCCACTGCTGCGGAGATCATGACTGCCGCGGGCTTAGGCGTTTTTTTCCATGCAAGCCAAATCAGAACGGCGGGGA
>CAZQJD010000021.1:7657-16566 GCA_964593575.1 uncultured Oscillibacter sp. | reverse complement strand
CGGCGGGGACGATGATGGCCTTTGCGCCCCGGAGGGTCATGCACCGTGCCAGCTCCTCAAATCGCAGGTCAAAGCAGATGCAAAGGCCGAAGATGCCGAACTTTGTTTCAAAGGTGGTGATGGCGCCGCCGGGGGAGAGGGTGTCGGACTCCTTGAACCGCTGGCCGCCGGGAACGTCGATGTCGAACAGATGCGCCTTCCGGTGCCGGGCGATCTGCCTGCCGTTGGGGTCGAAGACGAAGCTGGTGTTGTATACCCGGTCAGCCTCCAGCTCCGGAATGGAGCCGCCCGCCACATAGATGCCGGTGTCTGCGGCTGCGGCAGAGAGCATCGTCCACGCCGGGCCGCCGGCTTCCTCACCGTAGGGGCGGAAGCAGCTGTTTTCATAGGGACAGCAGAACATCTCCGGCAGCACGGCCATATCCGCGCCGTTTTGAGCGGCCTGACGGATAGAGACGGCTGCCCGGCGCAGATTGTCCTCCTTGTCACGGGATACCGGGAACTGGATCATGGCGATCTTCATATCATGTCAACTCCTTTGAAAAGCGGGATGCTATTCGATCTCAGAGCCGCCCCATTCCACCACGGTAAAACCGCTGCGTTCCGGCGCGGTGAGGGTCTGGGCGGGGATGCTCACGGGTGCGTCCAGTCCCTGCCAGGCCATAAACACACGGATCACAGTGTCCGGCGCGGGATCGACGGTCAGCTTCGCATGGGCCTCGTAGATATCGGTCTGGAAGGAGATGAGATTGTAGGCGTTGCCTTCCATCCGGGGCAGCCACCAGATGATGAACTCATTGGCCTCCCGCTCCGTCAGACCCAGCTGTGCCAGCGCATCCTCCAGAAAGGCGGCGGTCTCTCCGCCGGGGACGCAGAAGCCTTCCGAAAGATCATACTTCGTATCGGACTCTGCCTCCCAGTAGAGGCAATAGTAGGCGCGGCCCAATTCGTCGGTGAGGGTTCCGTCCGGCTGTGCGGTGACACGCCAGCCGTTATCGTAGGCGGGATAGACGGCGGTGAGCCGGCCGGTGACGTCCAGCTTCACGGTGACATCGGTGGTTTCTTCGGGGTAGAGGTAGATGACGGGCTTGGCATCTACACCGGGATCGTCAGGAGCGCATTGCATCAGCGTGAAGACAATGAAGGCGGCGATCAGCAGTGTCAGCAGGTGCTTGAGAACGATCTTGACGATACGGGACATGGGCGATTCCTCCTTTTCCAAAAGGATACGGTTACTTTTCTTTCTTCTCGTCCTTCTGTTTGCCCTTCTTCAGAGCGCTGACGGCTACGCTGCCCAGATAATACGCAGCTATGGCAGCCACGCCGCCGATAATGGCGGGGGTGGGGTCAGTGGGTTCCTTTTCGACAGGCGCTTCCACCGACACCTCCGGTGTGCTGTCGGCTGCAGGCTCCGATGAACCGTCGTCGGTGACATAGACGAAGATGACCATCACCAGCGCCAGCAGAACGCACATCAGGAACGTCTGCTTGTGATCGCTCTTTTTTCTAAGACTCATGAAATGTTTCCTCCGTAAAAGTGTTTGTTATATTCAGTATACCAGATGCTTTGCAGTCTGTAAAGGAAGCGGGGAGACACCGTTGCAAAACGCAGCGAAAAACGGTATACTATAAAATCATCGATATTTCGATACCATCCCTCCGCACGGCGGAGAGTACACGATACAGGAGGCCGGTATGAACGGATTTCTCCCCATTTCAAAAGCAGATATGAAGGAGCGCGGCTGGGAGCAGTGCGACTTCGTCTATGTCATCGGTGATGCCTATGTGGATCACCCGTCCTTCGGCCACGCCATCATCAGCCGTGTGCTGGAGGCGGCGGGCTACAAGGTGGGCATCATTTCCCAGCCGGACTGGAAGGATCCCAACTCCATCCGGGCACTGGGGGAGCCGAGACTGGGTTTTCTGGTGATGGGCGGAAATATGGACTCCATGGTGAACCATTATTCCGTATCCAAGCACAGGCGCAAGTCGGATGCCTTTACACCAGGCGGCGTTATGGGTAAGCGCCCGGACTACGCCACGGTGGTCTACTGCAACCTGATCCGCCGCAGTTTCCCGAAGAAACCCATCGTTGTTGGCGGCGTGGAGGCCAGCCTCCGGCGTCTTGCCCATTATGATTACTGGTCGGAGAAGCTGCGCCGGTCACTGCTGCTGGACGCGCAGGCGGACCTGCTGCTCTACGGCATGGGCGAGCGCAGCATCGTGGAGGTGGCGGAGGCGCTGAACTCCGGCCTGGACATCCATGACGTCACATGGATCGACGGCTCCGTATATGCCGCCAAGCAGCTGCCGGAGGACGGCGCCGCCACCATCGTTCTGCCGGAATATGAGCGGCTGGTGGAGGAAAAGAAGGAGTACGCCAAGAGCTTCTATCTCCAGTATACCAACACCGATCCCTTTGTGGCTCGCCGCCTGGCGGAGCCCTACGGCGATGACCTGTATGTGATCCAGAACCCGCCCCAGAAGCCGTTGACCATGGAGGAGATGGATCACGTTTACGCGCTGCCCTATCAGCGCACCTGGCATCCCTCCTACGAAGCCGCCGGCGGCGTGCCTGCCATCGCGGAGGTGAAGTTCAGCCTGATCTCCAACCGGGGCTGCTTCGGCGCCTGCAGCTTCTGCGCCCTGACCTTCCATCAGGGGCGCATCATCCAGACCCGCAGCCATGAGTCCATCATCGACGAGGCAAAAAGGGTCATTGAGGAGCCGGATTTCAAGGGCTATATTCATGATGTGGGCGGCCCTACTGCCAACTTCCGGCAGCCTGCCTGTCAGAAGCAGCTGACCCGCGGCGCCTGCCAGAACCGCCAGTGTCTGTTTCCCACGCCCTGCCGCAACATGACGGCAGACCACAGCGACTATCTGAAGCTGCTGCGCAAGCTCCGGGCGCTGCCCAAGGTGAAGAAGGTCTTCGTCCGCAGCGGCATCCGCTTCGACTATCTGCTGGCAGACAAGGACGACACCTTCTTCCGGGAGCTGGTGGAGCACCATATCTCCGGCCAGCTGAAGGTGGCGCCGGAGCATATCTCCGATCCGGTGCTGGACCTCATGGGCAAGCCCCGGAACAGCGTGTACCAGCGGTTCGTCACCAAGTACAAGCGGCTCAATGAGAAGCTGGGCATGAACCAGTTCCTTGTGCCGTACCTCATGTCCTCCCACCCCGGCTCCACGCTGCAGCAGGCCATTGAGCTGGCGGAGTACCTGCGGGATCTGGGCTACATGCCGGAGCAGGTGCAGGACTTCTATCCCACACCCTCCACCATTTCCACAGTGATGTATTATACCGGCCTGGACCCCCGCACCATGAAGCCGGTGTATGTGCCCACCGATCCCCATGAGAAGGCCATGCAGCGGGCGCTGATCCAGTACCGCAATCCCAAGAACTATCATCTGGTGCGTGAGGCGCTGGAAAAGGCGGGACGCACCGATCTCATCGGCTTCGGGCCGGAGTGCCTCATTCGCCCCCGCCGGGGTGAGAGCGCACCCAATCCCCGGTTCCGGGACACCGGAAAGACCGCGGCGGGCAGCCGGACAGCAGGAAGGCCGGCGGGAAAGAACGGGGGAAAAAGCCGCAGCCGGGACGACCGTCCGCCTAAGCATGGCGGAAGGCCGGAAGGGAATGGCCGGACCGCCGGAAAGACCGGCGGAAGGAACGGAAAGAGCGCCGCGCCGGGGAAGGGGAGAGCGCCTGCAGTCAGAGGCGGACGTCCTGCCGGAAACGGCGGTAAACCCGGCGGCAGAAGAAAACCGTAACACAAAAACCACAGTGTTCCACACGGGAATACTGTGGTTTTTGTGTAAAGTGGATTTGATTGACAGGGGTGGAATATCAGTACTCCCGCAGGATCAGCTCCGTGGAGCCGCCGTCGGAGCTGACCAGAATGCGCACCACCTTGGGATGGTGGCTGTAGGTGTCCCGGAGAAAGTCACGGATAGCGGTGCCGCCGTGGCAGCCATGGATCAGCCGCAGGCGATAGGTGCCGCTGCCGGCCCGACGCAGCAGAGCGTCTACCGTAATGCCGGCCTGATAGGTATTTTTGCCGTGAAGGTCAGCGGTGACAACGCCGCCCTGAGAGATGGTCTTCAAATGGACGCCTCCTTTGCAGCCGGGGAATATCGCTATCATATCCGGCGCGGGGGATTTTGGCAAGCCCCGAAGCCACCTCTGCGGCAGCGCAGGACTTTCCTTTTCGGGGGAAATGTGGTATTTTGGTTATTAGAAAACGCAGAAGAAAGGAAGCGGCATCTATGGGCAATATTCCGGGAAAGGGCTGGGGCATCCATACCACCCTGTGCTATCTGGAGCGGGGAGATTCTTACCTGATGCTCTACCGCGTCAAGAAGGAGAATGACATCAATCAGGGCAAATATGTGGGCGTTGGCGGCAAGTTTGAGGACGGTGAGAGCCCGGAGGAATGTGTGATCCGGGAATGCCGGGAGGAGACAGGCCTGACCCTGACGGACTACCGTTACCGGGGGATCGTGACCTTTGTCTCTGACCGCTGGGGTGCGGAATATATGCATCTGTTTACCGCCACCGGATGGACGGGGGAGGAGACCGCCTGCGATGAAGGTGTGCTGCGATGGATCCGCAAGTCTGATCTGATGCAGCTGCCCATGTGGGAGGGCGACGCTGTTTTCCTGAAGCTGCTGGAGGAGAACGCCCCCTTCTTTTCCCTGAAGCTGCGCTACGAAGGGGAGCATCTGGCGGAGGCTGCGCTGAACGGATGCCCCATCCCCACCTCAAAAAAGGAGAAAACGCCATGAAGATATTGATCTCCGCGTGCCTTTTGGGCTGCCGGTGCCGGTATGACGGCGGCAGCAAGCCCCATCCTGTCGCCGAGAAGCTGGCGCAGCGCCATGAGCTGGTGCCCGTCTGCCCGGAGCAGCTGGGCGGCCTGTCTACGCCCCGTCCTCCTGCGGAGCGGAGAGGAGACGGGGTGGTCACCGCTGCCGGCGGCGATGTGACGGAGCAGTATCGCCGGGGTGCTGAGGAGGCAGTGAGGCTGTGCAAGCTGATGGGCTGTCAGGCGGCGGTGCTGAAGGAGCGCAGCCCCTCCTGCGGCAGCGGAGAGATCTATGACGGCGCTTTTTCCGGCCGTCTGTCAAAGGGCGACGGGGTGACTGCCGCCGCGCTGAAAGCCGCCGGTATCCCTGTGTATGGGGAGAGCGCGGCGGAAGTTTTGTGACGCAAGGGTGTGCAGAAAAGTGTGCAAAGCATACGGCTGCTGTCGCAAGAAAACTGTATTATTTTGTTGACATTGGACAAGAAATGGCATATTATGAGAACAACAAAAAGTTGTGATAGCAATGCGGCTCGTAGAAGTATACTTCCGGTAGAAGATCTTAGCGCGGGACACAAGGCATCACAACTTCATTTTTTGAATTAGGAGGGACCATTTATGAAGAACCGATCAAATCGATGGCGCAGCATCATACTGCTCATCCTGGCGACCGCTGCCATGGCGGTGCCTGTCCTTGCCGCCGGTGAAGCCGGCGACGGCCCCAGCATGTATGGCACCTTCTGGGCCATGCTTCCCCCCATTGTCGCGATCGTTCTGGCGCTGATCACCAAAGAGGCGTATTCCTCCCTGTTTTTGGGCGTGGTCGTAGGCGGCCTGTTCCTGTGTGACTTCGCTCCCGTTGCCACGCTGGACGCCGTTGTCAACGACGGTCTGGTGTCCTCCATTGAGGGCAATGCCGGCATCTTCCTGTTCCTGGTGCTGCTGGGCATCATCGTGGCTCTGGTCAACGCCAGCGGCGGCAGCGCTGCGTTCGGACGCTGGGCGGAGAAGAACATCAAGACCCGCACCGGAGCAATGCTGGCCACCTTTGTGCTGGGTGTGCTGATCTTTATCGACGACTATTTCAACTGCCTGACTGTCGGCTCTGTTATGATGCCCGTCACCGACGGTCACAAGATCTCCCGCGCAAAGCTTTCCTACATCATCGACGCCACTGCCGCACCCGTCTGCATGATCGCTCCCGTGTCCTCCTGGGCAGCCGCCGTTGCCGTGGCGACTGAGGGCTTGGACGTGGGATACAGCGGCATCGAGCTGTTTGTCCGCACGATCCCCTATAACTTCTATTCCCTGCTGACCTTCGTCTTCATCATTGCTCTGGCCAAGATGAAGTTCGACTACGGTCCTATGAAGCTCCATGAGATGAACGCACAGCTCAACGGTGATTTGGGCGCTCTGGAAGGCACCGACTCCATCGAGGGCCATCCCCAGGGCAAGGTCATCGACCTGGTGCTGCCTGTGCTGCTTCTCATTGCCACCTGCGTCATCGGCATGATCTATGTGGGCGGCTTCTTCGGTGTGGACGCCTGGGGCGGCACCGACTATGCCGGCGACTTCATCGGCGCCTTCGGCAACACCGACGCGTTCATCGGCCTGCCCTGGGGCGGCCTGATCGCTCTGCTGGTGATCGCGGCCTATTACATCTGCCGCCGCATCATCACCTTCAAGGAAGCGATGGAGTGCGTGCCCAAGGGCTTCATTGCCATGGTGCCTCCCATCACCATCCTGACCCTGGCCGTGGCGCTGAAGAACATGATCAATGGTCTGGGCGCGGACGTCTTCTTCGAGGGCATTATGACCGGCGCAGCCGCCAGCCTGTATAGTATGCTGCCTGCGGTCATCTTCGTCGCAGCCTGCATCCTGGCCTTCGCGTCCGGTACCAGCTGGGGCACCTTCAGCATCCTGATCCCCATCGTTGCCGCCATCTTCCCCGTTGGTGACGAGCTGCTGATCATCGGCATGTCTGCCTGTCTGGCCGGCGCTGTCTGCGGTGACCACTGCTCCCCCATCTCCGATACCACCATCATGGCTTCCGCCGGCGCCCAGGTCGACCACATCAACCATGTGTCCACCCAGCTGCCCTATGCCATCTCCGTGGCCGGCATCAGCTTCGTGACCTATATCGTTGCCGGCTTCGTCCAGAACGCGGTGATCTCTCTGATCGTGGGCGCTGCGCTGACGGTGGGCTTCCTCTTCGTCATGAAGAAGACCCAGAAGGACTGAGCGGAGATATTACAGGAGTCCCGCCGGATACCCTTATACCTCGGCCTCCCCGTCCAACCGGACGGGGAGGTCTTTTTTGCAAAGATGACTGTCAACTGAGAAGACTTTCGGGGTTTACAAAGCGGTGGGGGAGTGCTACACTGTGTTTCATGAGATCGACAGGAGGGAGGAGCCCCATGAGTCAGAAGACGATGCTGGCGCTGCTGCGGGCAAACCCGGAGGGGTATGTTTCCGGCGAGCAGGTCAGTGAACAGCTGGGACTGTCCCGGGCGGCGGTATGGAAAGCGGTGGATGCTTTGCGGCGCAAGGGCTATGACATTGAGGCCCGGGCGGGCTTGGGCTACCGGCTGGTGTCCGCGCCGGATCTGGTGACAGAGGAGGAGCTCCGGGCATTTCTGCCCGATGACCGTGAGCTGCATTGCTTTGCGGAGATCGACTCCACCAATAACTATCTGAAAAAGCTGGCCATGACGGGAGCGCCTCACGGTACGGCGGCGGTGGCGGACTGCCAGACGGCAGGCCGGGGCCGTATGGACCGGGTGTTCCAGTCGCCCAAGGGGAAGGGGATCTATCTCTCTGTGCTCCTGCGGCCGGAGCTGCCGCCCCAAAAGCTGCTGCCGGTGACGGCGCTGTGCGGCGTGGGCGTGTGCCGTGCCGTGGAGCGGGTCTGCGGTATCCGGCCCCGGCTGAAGTGGCCCAACGATCCTGTGGTGAACGGGAAGAAGCTCTGCGGCATCCTGACGGAAATGGCGCTGGAGGGCGAGACAGGCCGGCTGCAGTATCTGGTGCTGGGCGTGGGTCTCAACGTGGCCCAGACGGCGGCGGACTTTACCCCGGATGTGGCGGCCATGGCAACCTCGGTGAACGAGGCGGCGGGGCGGCAGGTTTCCCGTGCGGCGCTGACGGCGGCTATGCTGGAGGAGATCGATGCCATGTATGGCGCGCTGTGCCGTGACGATACCGCCGGTTATCTGGCGGAATACCGGGCGCGCTGCGTCAATCTTGGAAAGACCGTGCAGCTGATCCGACCGGACGGCAGCCGGGATACTGTGACCGCCGAGGCAGTGGATGAGGAATTCTCGCTGGTGGTGCGCTATCCCGGCGGGAAGCAGGAGACTGTCCGTACCGGCGAGGTGTCTGTCCGGGGTATGTACGGCTATGTGGAATGAAATGAGAGGAGAGAAAGCATGAAGGAACTCTGGCAACTGTTTATTGTCTTTGCCAAGATCGGTGTGATGACCTTTGGCGGCGGCGCGGCCATGCTGCCCATGCTGCAGCGGGAGCTTTTGGATAAGCGCGGCTGGGTAGAGGAGGAAGAGCTGATGGACTACTACGCCATCGGCCAGTGTACCCCCGGCATCATCGCGGTCAATACGGCAACCTTTGTGGGGCAGAAGCGCAGGGGAGACATCGGCGGCATTTTCGCCACGGCAGGCATGGCATTCCCGTCTCTGGTGATCATTCTGGCGCTGGCCTCCATTATCACCACGGTGTCTGATCTGGCCTGGGTGCAAAACGCCTTCGCCGGCATTCGTGCCTGCGTGTGCGTGCAGATATTCAATGCCGTGTGGAAGCTGGCGAAAAAGGCCATCGTGGATAAGAAGACGGCAGTCATCTTTGCCGCGGTGCTGCTGGCAGCCACGCTGACAGAGCTTTCTCCCGTGGTATTTGTAGTGCTGGCAGCGGCTGCCGGTATCATCCTGAAGCAGCTGGAGGTGAAGAGGGCATGATCCTGCTGAAACTGTTTTATGAGTATTTCAAGGTAGGTCTGTTCGCCGTGGGCGGCGGCATGGCCACCATTCCTTTCCTGATGGATATGTCTGACGCCACCGGCTGGTTCACCCATGCCCAGCTGGCGGATAT
>CAZQJD010000021.1:706-7647 GCA_964593575.1 uncultured Oscillibacter sp. | reverse complement strand
CCATCGGCGTCAACATGGCGACCTATGTGGGCTTCACCACTGCCGGTATCCCCGGCGCTTTGATGGCGACACTGGGGTTGGTAACGCCGTCGGTGATCATCATTTTGCTGATCGCCCGGGCGCTGAAGCAGTTCCGCCACAACCGCTTTGTGGAGGCCGGCTTCTATGGCCTGCGTCCCGCCTCCGCCGGACTCATCGGCGCGGCAGGCATCAGCGTGGCTTCCATGGCGCTGCTGCAGTACGGCTCCTCGCTGGTTGGCGGCTGGAGTGTTAACTGGAAGGCTGTGGTGCTGGCTGTGGTGGTGCTGGCGCTGAGCAACTGGGTCAAACCAACAAAGAAATGGCACCCCATTGCGTTTATCGGCATCTCCGCCGTGGTCGGTGTGGTGTTCCGCTTCGCCGGTGTATAAATGAGAATACGAAGGAGCGTTATCCTTCCGGCTGTTCGGAAGGATAACGCTCTTTTGGTCAGTTCTGTTCGAGATGGCTCTGGATCCTCTGGACGATCATATCCAGCGCCACACGGTTGTGGCCGCCTTCCAGCACCACCAGATCGGCATATTTGCGGGTAGGCTCCACAAACTGCTCGTGCATGGGCTTCACCGTGGTCAGATACTGGCTGACCACGGATTCCAGAGTGCGGCCCCGTTCCTCCACATCCCGCAGCGCCCGGCGCAGGATACGCACATCCGCGTCTGTTTCCACAAAGATACGGATATCCAGCATGTCCCGCAGGGCGGTGTCCTGAAAGATCAGCACGCCCTCCACGATGATGACGGCAGAGGGATAGATGGTGACGGTCTGATAGGTACGGTCGTAATCGGAGAAGGAATAGACGGGACGCTCCACCGAACGGCCGGCCTTCAGCTCCTGCAGATGCCGAACCAGAAGATCGGTCTCAAAGGCGTCCGGGTGGTCGTAGTTCTGCGCGACTCGGAACTCGTGGGTGGTGCCGGGCTGGGCACGATAATAGCTGTCGTGTCCGATGACGGTGACACGGGAGCCAAAGTGCTCCTTCAGCTGACGGGTAAGGGTCGTTTTTCCGCTGCCCGTGCCTCCTGCGATGCCGATGAGGATGGTATTCATGGGCAATTCCTCCCAAATACTGCATTTACAGCCATTATAGGCACACTGACAGAAAAAATACAAGATATTGTGCCGAAAAAATGGGAAAAATCCCGGTATGCTCTTGACGATGCTTGTCAGAACTTGTATTATGTAAAATGAAGAATACCATCAAAGGAGGCCCCTCCTATGTCAATGAGAAAGTGCCCCGACTGCGGCGAAAAGTATTCCGACACTTATAAGAAGTGTCCCTTCTGCGATGAAGAGCAGAAGCTGAAAAAGGGTAAGCGCGTGCAGAAGCGCCCCACGAAAAATGGCGGACGCCGCGCAGGCACCACCGATAAGGAAAATATCCTGACCCTGATCCTGCTGGTGATCATGCTGGTGCTGGCAGGCATCCTGCTGTGGCTGCTCTTTGGCGGCGGCAGCGATGAGGATACGCCGGACGGCCCGTCCTCCGGCATCAGCTCCGGAGATGTCAGCACGCCCGGCAGCTCCACGCCCGACTCCCAGGATCCTGACACCAGCACACCGCAGATGCCCACGGATCCCGTGGACGATCCCAAGCCTCTGGACCCCACGGCGGATGAGATCAAGCTTCTGCCGCAGACCCTGACGCTCAACAAGACGGACTACACCACCAACGTGGGTGACGCAGCGGTTCAGCTCCGGGTGGGTGACGGCACCGGCGTCTATACCTGGGTCAGTGCAGATCCTGCCATCGCCACCGTCAGTGACAGCGGCAAGGTGACTGCGGTTGCCAACGGCACCACCAAGGTCTATGCCACCGACGGTGTGGGCATGGGCGTATGTATCGTCCGTGTCAAGGGCGGCAGCGCCCCTGTTACCGGTGGCAATACGGGAAGCGGAACGACGACTTCCCCCGATCCCTCTGCTGCCAACGCCAAGCTCAACTACACGGATGTTACCATCTCTGTGGGCGAGCTGCTTGCCCTGAAGGTGAAGAACTATGACGGTGAGGTCACCTGGTCTGTGAAGGACAGCAGTGTTGCCAGCGTCCTCAATGATGGTACCGTCAAGGGCCTGAAGTCCGGAAGGACCGATGTCATCGCAAAGGTGGGAGACCGTACCCTGACCTGCATTATCCGCGTCAAGAACGGCTGATATCCCTGCTGCTTTCCCCCGGATGCGCCGCATCCGGGGGTTTTTCTTGCCTATCGGAAGGTTGCGTGCTATACTAAATTATTAATGATAATATATCTTCATTTACGGATGGGGAGGAGCCTATGACTACCAAAGAATATCAGGAGAGATCTGCGCTGCGGATATTCCTGTCTTACTTCAAGCCGCATAAAAAGCTGTTTATTCTGGATATGCTGTGCGCACTGACCATTTCGGTGATCGATCTGGCCTTTCCGTACATTTCCCGCTGGTGCATGAATGAGCTGCTGCCTCACAGCGTGTTCCGCACCTTCTGGGCGGTGATGGCGGTGGTGCTGGCAGCTTTTGTGCTGCGGTCACTGCTGACCTATATCATCGCCTATTACGGACATACCTTTGGTATTCTGGTGGAGGCGGATATCCGGCGCGATCTGTTCCGGCATATGCAGGAGCTTTCCTGCGGATTTTACGATAAGAACCGCACCGGTGCGCTCATGAGCCGCCTGACCAGCGATCTGTTCGATCTGACGGAGCTGGCCCATCACGGCCCGGAGGATATTTTCATTTCCACCGTTACCATCCTCGGCTCCTTTGCCGTGCTCTTTTCCATCCAGTGGCGTCTGGCGCTGGTGCTGGCGCTGATCCTGCCGGTGTTTCTGTTCTGCGTGATCCGCTGCCGCGGCACCATGCGGGACGCTTCCGCAGAGGTGCGGCGCAGCTCCGCCATCATCAATTCCGACATTGAATCCAGCCTGTCCGGCATCCGTACCGCCAAGGCCTTTGCCAATGAGACGGAAGAAATGCGGAAGTTTGATGCGTCCAATGATATCTATCGCCGCTCCAAGCGCGGTTTCCACAAGGCCATGGGCAATTTCAATGCCATCATGGAGTTCTTCCTGCCGGTGATGGGCCTGTCTGTCATCGCTGTGGGCGGCGCCCTCATCATGGACGGCAAGATGGATATTGTGGATCTGGTGACCTTCAACCTGTATCTGAGCACCTTTACCAGCCCCGTGCGGAAGCTGGCCAACTTCGCGGAGCTGTTCGCCAAGGGCTCTGCCGGCCTGAACCGCTTCGTGGAGCTGATGCGTACCGAGCCGACCCTGCAGGATGCGTCTGACGCACAGGAGCTGAAGGATGTGAAGGGCGGCGTGACGCTGCAGGACGTGGACTTTGCCTATCAGGAGGGCGTGGGCGTCCTCCACGATGTGTCGCTGAATATTCAGCCCGGTGAGTCCGTGGCGCTGGTAGGTCCCTCCGGCGGCGGCAAAACCACGCTGTGCCAGCTGATCCCCCGGTTCTACGATGTGACTGCCGGCGCTGTGCTGGTGGACGGACAGGATGTTCGCAGTCTGACGCAGGAATCCCTGCGCAGGAGCATCGGCGTGGTGCAGCAGGATGTGTTCCTGTTTGCCGACAGCATTCTGGAGAATATCCGCTATGGCCGTCCGGACGCCACCCGTGAGGAGGTCATTGCGGCGGCAAAGCTGGCGGAGATCTACGACGATATCTGCGCCATGCCCGAGGGACTGGACACCTTTGTGGGCGAGCGGGGCATCCGCCTTTCCGGCGGACAGAAGCAGCGCATCTCCATTGCCCGTATTTTCCTGAAGGATCCGCCCATCCTGATCCTGGACGAGGCTACCTCCGCACTGGACAGCGTCACCGAAGCGCGGCTGCAGGAGGCCTTTGACCGGCTGTCCAACGGACGCACCACCATCATCATCGCACACCGTCTGTCCACCGTGCGCAACGCTGACCGCATCGCCGTGGTGGAAAACGGACGGATCGTGGAGCTGGGCGGCCATACCCGGCTGATGGAGCAGAATGGCGCCTATGCCAAGCTGGTGCGCTCTCAGGAGCTGAAAAGCTGAGTATGGACAAAAGCAAGCTGCTGGATCGTGCGGCAGCCACCGGAGAGGATCGGCTGCTGCTGGCGCGGATCCTGGATAAGTGGGAGCAGGCGGACCGCCGGGGCACGCCTGCCTGTACGGATTTCCTCTCGCCGCGGGAACGGATAGCGGCGGAAAACCTGCTGCGGCTGGCCGGTGTACCGACAGACCGCTGGTGCATTTCCGGCGGCTATGCCGGGGCGGAGCGCACCATGCTGGCCTTTTTGCCGGACTGGCAGGAGCCGGAGGATGCTGTGTTTCCCCTGCGCTGTCTGCGGGCGGAATTCCACCCGGAATATGCGCTGACCCACCGGGATATTCTGGGCAGTCTCATGGGTGAGGGCATCATCCGGGAAAAGGTGGGCGATATTCTGGTCACCCGGGGAAGCTGCGACATCATTGCGGCGGAGTCGGTGACGGATTATCTGCTGAACAGCTGGAGCAGCGCCGGACGGGCGAAGCTGACGGCGCGGGAGGTGGAGCCGCGAGATCTCCACATCCCAGTGCAGAAAACAGAGCAGATGCGGGATACCGTGGCGGCGCTGCGGCTGGACGCGGTGGCCTCCAGCGGGTTCCGTATGTCCCGCGGCAAGGCTGCCGAGCTGGTGGCTGCCGGACGGGTACAGGTCAACTGGCTGGAATGCACAAAGCCGGATCGCCTGCTGACGGAGGGTGATACCGTCTCCGCCAGGGGCGTGGGAAAGTTCAGATTGACGCAGGTGGGCGGCACCACGAAGAAGGGGCGCATCTCCATTCTGCTGGAACGATATGTGTAAGGAGTAGGACGACCTATGGAACAGAAGAAGATCGATCGCATCAATGAGCTGGCACGGAAGGCCAAGTCGGAGGGGCTGACCCCGGAGGAGGAGGCGGAGCGCGCTGTGCTGCGCCGGGAATATATCGACTCCGTGGTCAGCGGCTTGAAGGGGCATCTGGACAACACCTATCTGGTGGACGAGAAGGGTGTTAAGACCAAGCTGAAGAAAAAGGGGGAGTAAGCGTGGCCGCACCGCAGAAGAAAACGGATGAGCCCATCTCCTGGGCGCTGATCATCCTGCTCTTTGGCATCGGTATCTGGCCCATCGCTCTGGTGCTGCTGTTTGTCAAGCTGTTCGCGCCGGATGAGAAGCAGAAAAAGAACGCTGCGCCGCCTCTGCGTACCACCGGCGCACGGACTGCACAGACCACGGCGCAGACGGCCGCAAAGAATGCCGGACGGGCATCACGGGCGGCAAAGAGCGTTACCCGCCAGCCTAAGATGAAGAAGTCCAATGCCCGGCTGCTGCAGATCATCGGCGGCTTCCTGCTGTTCTGCGCGGTGGCCAGCGGCATCGAGGAACTGGGACTGGTGCTGACCGAAGGTCTCCAGTGGCTGCCTGAGCTGCTGCAGAGCATCGCCCTCGGTGCCGGTGCCGGCGGCATGCTCATCGCCGGCAGGAATATGAGCGCCGCCATGAAACGCTATGCCCGCTATTTCGCCGTCGTGGGCGACAGAGCCGCTGTTCCCGTGGAGGAGCTGGCCAGAAAGCTGGGCTATTCCCGTCAGCAGGTGGAGAAGGATCTGCGGAAGATGCTGGACAAGGATTACTTTGGCGCGGCAGCCTATCTCAATGAGGAGCTGGGTTATCTGTTCCGCACAGCCAAGGCTGACGAGGAGCTGGCCCGCAGCCGGGCGGAGGCTGCGAAGGCTGCCGCGGTCCGGGAGACAGAGGAGGGCTTTTCCGGTATCCTCCGGAATATCCGTCGGGCCAACGACCGCATCGCCGATCCGGTGCTTTCCGGTCAGATCGACCGGCTGGAGGACATTACCGCCCGCATTTTTCGTGCGGTGGAGGATGATCCCGCGAAGCGGAGCCGCATCGATACCTTCCTGAACTATTATCTGCCGACTACGCAGAAGCTGCTGGACTCCTACGCGGAGTTTGAGTCCGCCGGTGTGGAGGGGGAAAACCTGCGGCAGGCCAAGGAAAATATCCGCAGGACCATGGAGAACATCGTGGAGGGCTTTGCCCACCAGCTGGACGCTCTCTATAAGGCAGACGCCATGGATGTGGATAACGACATCCGGGTGATGGAGGCCATGCTCCGCCGGGACACCGCCAGCGCGGAAAAGGATTTTGGTCTGGGCGGTATGGCCGCGCAGCAGAAAGAAGAATAAGCCAATAAGTCAAAACCTCCGGCTGCAGCACCGGAGGTTTTGACTTGCCGGGGGGGCAGGGCCGTGGAAAACGCTTCCTTGCGGGATTCTTCTGCAATCTATGCTGCAATCTATGGGAGAATCCATTGACGAAAGCACCGCTTTCGGGGTATAATATCATGATTCATTGTGACATAGTGGGGGAGTAGTCCCCTTTGACGGAGGTATATACGATGTGGATCGCAGATAAATGGCAGGACTATGAGCTCATCGACTGCGGCGGCGGCGAAAAGCTGGAGCGCTGGGATCGGCAGGTGCTGGTGCGCCCGGACCCCCAGGCCATCTGGGAGACGCCCCACGCAAACCCCAACTGGCGGCGGGCCAACGCCCGCTATCACCGCTCCCAGACCGGCGGCGGACACTGGGAGAAGAACACCCTGCCGGAGAGCTGGCAGATCCGCTACGGTGAGCTGACCTTCCAGGTGAAGCCCATGAACTTCAAGCATACGGGTCTGTTCCCGGAGCAGGCGGTGAACTGGGACTTCGCCATGGAGAAGATCCGCGGCGCCAACCGTCCCATTCAGGTGCTGAACCTGTTCGGCTATACCGGCGCCGCCACGGTGGCCTGTGCCAGGGCAGGCGCGTCCGTCTGCCATGTGGACGCCGCCAAGGGCATGGTGGCCTGGGGCAAGGACAACGCACGGCTGTCCGGTCTGGCAGACGCT
>CAZQJD010000021.1:0-696 GCA_964593575.1 uncultured Oscillibacter sp. | reverse complement strand
ACTGCGCCAAGTTTGTGGAGCGTGAGATCCGCCGGGGCCGCCGCTACGACGCCATCATCATGGACCCGCCCAGCTACGGACGGGGCCCCTCCGGTGAGGTGTGGAAGCTGGAGGAGAACCTGTTCCCCTTTGTGAAGCTGTGCGCACAGGTGCTGTCGGACAAGCCCCTGTTTGTCATCATCAATTCCTATACCACCGGCCTTGCCCCCTCGGTGCTGGGTTACATCCTGAACCTGCTGGTGGCGGACAAGTTCGGCGGCAAGTGTGCCTGGGATGAGCTGGGCCTGCCTGTCAGCGAGACGGGACTGGCCCTGCCCTGCGGCGCTACCGGGCGCTGGTTCAGTGAGTGAGCCAGGGCGGCTGCGCTTGCACGGACACGGAAAGAGAGACCGTATAAGAATGTCAAACATGATCGAAACCAAAGCGCTGACCTATGCCTACGCCATGAGCGAGGAGGACGGCAAGGCCACGGTGGCCCTCCGTGGCGTGGATATCGCCATTGAGAAGGGCTCCTTCACCGTGGTGCTGGGACACAACGGCTCCGGAAAGTCCACACTGGCCAAGACCTTCAACGCGGTGCTGCTGCCTCTGGGCGGGAACGTTTACGTGGAAGGCATGGACACCCGCCGGGAGGAGCTGCTGCTGGAGATCCGCCGCCGGGTGGGCATGGTGTTCCAGAACCCCGATAACCAGATC
>CAZQJD010000020.1:4620-19243 GCA_964593575.1 uncultured Oscillibacter sp. | reverse complement strand
TGCGCGAGATCCTGCCGGAGCATTTCGTTTACTGCAACACTCCCGAGCTGGAGCGCTATCGTCTGATGCTCTGATTTCATAACTTAGGCTCTTTTCATTCTGAAGAAGGTGCTCGCGGAACCGGAAACGTGGGGGTGCGCCGGGACTGCTGGGGCACTTTCTTCCCTCCATGGAACACATCCACCCATTACGGGTGGATGTGTTCGTTTTTTTGCTGCCGAAAAATCGCGGTGGTCAGGAGGCACTGCGTGATGCAGTGGCGATGGGACAGAGTATGACTCTGTACTATGATCGGACTGTCCAGACCGGCGGACAAATCCGCGTGATCGTGGTGGAAGAATAATCAACAGAACGGCCTCCGGTGAAAGAACCGGGGGCCGCTCCATTGACTTCTGATGAGAATTGCGGTATTCTGTAAAAAACGTTACAGGAGGCTGTCCTATGAATCCCTGGCTGGTTATTTTTCTGATTTCACTGGGCCTTGTGGGCTGTATCATGATTTTTTACGTCATTCTGAGTCATATCGTGATAAGGGTTGCCAAGCGCCATGTAGAGAAAACATTCCGAAGCTATACGGAGAAGATGGAGCAGGCGCTGCCCGGCAAGAACTGCGGAAAATGCGGCTGTGCCACCTGTCATGCCTACGCTGAAAAGATGGTTCGGGAAGGCGAGAATGACGTTACTCTCTGCACAGAGGGCAGTGAGGAGATGAGGGAGCAACTGCGAGGCTACATCAGAGAGCTGGAGCTGCTGGCTCAGCCGGAAGAAGCACCCAACCCGGATGAACGTGAAAACGTAGATATCTGACATAGCACAAACACCCCGGTCACTCCCATCTCCCATGGGAAAGACCGGGGTATTTCCGATTTTGCGGATGTTACTCCGCGACGGAGAGGTGGAAAATGTACTGCACCTCGCGTTTGCCCAGAATTCCGTACCAGGTGGCGGTGGCCACGGCTACCTGATGCTCCGCGGTGTCCGCATCCATGTTGAAGCGGAGCTTGCCGGACTGATAAGTGGATCCGACCTCATAAAACTCTGAGCGGGCAGCGGGGTTGAACATGGGCTCGTCAATATCATATACGGTGAACAACTCCACCTTGCACCGGGCGGGCGTCAGAAAACCGTACTTTAGCTCTACCGTGACATCATCCGAGCAAACGACCTCCGGCAGCCGCGTGGCAGGGCCGGAGAGGTAGCTGCCGCCCTCCCAGTAGTCGTTGTTGCGGATGGTGGGCTTGACTTGAGAGATTACCTGTCCGTCCTGCGTAACCGTCATGCTGACAATGTCCAGACTGATCAGAAACCAGTGGAGCATCAGGATGGCAAAGACCACCAGCAGGACCTCCCACCAGGCCCAGCGCAGCCATTTCTTGAATTTATCCAGTCGTTCCGCCATTGTCATCGGTTCGCGCATGATATCTCTCCTTATCTATAACGATGCCTACAGTATATCAGCAGCGGCGCCGCTATGCAAGCGGCGCCGCTGAAAATCAGAGTGTGTGAAAAGAGAAGGCTCAGGCGTTGTCTACCTCGTACATGTGGGCAATGAGGTCCAGCAGCTTGTTGGTGTAGCCCCACTCGTTGTCATACCAGGCGATGAGCTTGACGAAGTTGTTGTCCAGCATGATGCCGGCAGTTTCGTCAAAAATACAGGTCTGGGTAAAGCCGGTCAGGTCGGAGGAGACCACCTGATCGGTGGTACAGGTGATGATGCCCTTCATGCTGTTCCGGGCAGCATTGCGCATGGCTACACAGACATCGTGGTAGGTGGCCGGCTGGGCCAGACGGGCGGTGAGATCCACTACGGAAACATCGTTTGTGGGAACACGGAAGCTCATGCCGGTCATTTTGCCCTTCAGGGAGGGGATCACCTCACCGACAGCCTTGGCAGCGCCGGTGGAGGAGGGAATGATGTTGCCCAGCACACTGCGGCCGGTACGCCAGTCACGGCCTGCGCGGGCATCCACAGCCTTCTGCTTGGCGGTGGCGGCATGGATGGTGGACATCAGGGCCTGTTCGATACCAAAGGTGTCGTGAATAACCTTGGCCATGGGAGCCAGACAATTGGTGGTGCAGGATGCGTTGGAGACCACGTTCATGTCGGAGGTATAGTTTTTGTGGTTGACGCCCATGACGAAGGTGGGCGTTACGCTGTCCTTGGAGGGCGCGGAGATCACGACCTTTTTCGCGCCGTTCAGCAGGTGCAGAGAACCCTTTTCCGTGGTGTCGAAGGCGCCGGTGGATTCAATGATGTACTCTGCGCCGCAGTCATCCCAGGGGATCAAGGCGGCGTCGCTTTCGCTGTAGACGCGGATCTTTTTGCCGTTGAGGATCAGGTGCCGGTCATCGTGCTCAATGCTGCCCTGAAAGGTGCGGAACACGGAATCGTACTTTATCTGATAGACCATATAGTCCAGATCTGCCTTCCGCAGATTGATGCCGCAGATCTGGTAGGTGCTGCTGCCGCGCTCTACCATGCAGCGCAGAGCGACTCTGCCGATACGGCCAAAGCCGTTGATGCCGATTTTGATGGCCATAGTATGACCCCTTCCTGATTCCATATATTTTGCCAAGGTCTGGCAATGTGTGATTTCATTATAACAGGGATTTTCGCAAAATTAAATATTTGTTGCGCAAAATTACGCCGATTTTCGAATGGAAAATACGGCGTTTTGCACAGATGCTGCTTCGGCGGAGATAAAGTCGGCGATAAGGTTTTGGGTGCGGAGGGGAAAAGCTTCTTTACAGCAAAGGGCGCTTATGTCATAATTAGGAAATCGCAACAAAGGAGGAATGGATGTGAAACAGAAAACACAAGGTCTTGCGCCGCTTGTGGCAGTGCTGCTTTTGTTGGCGCTGATACTGAGCGGCTGTGCCCGGTCAGCGGAGATCCGCTTTGGAACGGCGGCGGAGGGCGGCGCTTATTATGCGTTTGGTACGGCGGCTGCTGATATTGTCGGCCGCGAGGCGGATGTGCGCTTTGATGTCAAGAAGACTGCGGGCGCGGCGGCCAATATCCGTCTGCTGTCCGAAGGCTATCTGCAGATGGCCATTGCCCAGTCCGATGTGGCAGCCGACGCTTGGAACGGGCAGGGAGCCTTTGCTGACGGCGCCCGCACGGGGTACGGTGCGGTGGCCAGTCTGTATACGGAGTACTGCCACATCGTGGTGCGGGCGGATTCGGATATCCTGACCGTCGAGGATCTGTCCGGCAAGGTGGTATCCATCGGCGAGGTGGAGTCCGGCGCGGAGCTGAACGCAGAGCAGATCCTGCAGTGCTGCGGCCTCAGCAAGACGCTGCTGGAGGTGCGGAATCACAACTACGATCAGGCGGCGCAGGCCCTGAAAAGCGGTGAGATCGACGCGTTTTTCTGCACGGTGGGTCTTCCCATGCAAACAGTCAGCAAGCTTGCGGATGAGGTTCCGCTGCGGCTGCTGTCCCTTACGGAAAAGCAGATGGAGCGCTTGATGGAGGCCTATGGCGGCTATATTCGCTGTACCATTCCTGCAGGCACCTATTCCGGTCAGACGGAGGCAGTCAACACCGTGGGTGTGCGTGCGGTGCTGTTGGCCGACGATGATCTGGAAGAGGAAACGGTCAAGAAGGTGCTTTCTGTTCTGCTGTCCAAGGCGGAGGAACTGCAGACGGCATCCGGAACAGAAACGGCACTGTCGCTGGAGACCTGCGGGGAGGGCATTGCCATCCCTTATCATCCCGGCGCAGCTGCGTATTATCGTGAAAACGGCGTCACCGTGGAAATGGAGGCTGCAGGATGAAGCTGGCACTGGATATGTATCAAACCGCGGCTGTCGCCGTAGCAATCCTGTTTCTGGGCGCTTTTCTGAAAAAGCGTGTGCGCCTTCTGGAGACTTTCTGCATCCCCGCACCGGTGGTGGGCGGCGTGATCTTCGCCGTCTTCACCTGTATTCTCTATGTGACGGGCACGGCGGAGTTTTCCTTTGATGAAACATTGAAAAATGTGTGCATGGTGATCTTCTTTACCTCGGTGGGCTTCCAGGCAAATCTGAAGGTATTGAAAAGCGGCGGTAAGGCTCTGGTGGTGTTTCTGGGCGCGGTGATCCTGCTGATCGTGCTGCAGAATGCCGCGGCGGTGGGCGTGTCCTTCGCCATCGGTGTGGACCCCCTCATTGGCATGTGCACCGGTTCCATTCCCATGGTAGGCGGACATGGCACAGCCGGCGCCTTTGCCCGCACGCTGCAGGATCTGGGCTTGGAGACTGCCAACACCCTGTCCACAGCTGCGGCAACCTTTGGCCTGGTGGCTGGAAGCCTGATGGGTGGTCCTGTTGCCCGCCGGCTCATTGAGAAGCATTCTCTGCTGTCCGGCATCCGGGAGGTACAGGAGAGTCTGGTGGTGGAAGAGGAAGACACTGTGTGCCAAAAGCCGGCCTCCTATGCCGCTGCGGCCTATCAGCTGGTGATCGCCATGGGTATCGGCACCGTGGTCTCCGCGCTGTTGTCCAAGACGGGCATGACGTTCCCGGTATACATCGGCGCCATGATCGTGGCGGCTGTGATGCGAAATGTCAGCGAATACTCCGGAAAGTTCGAGGTGCCTATGAGGGAGATCGACGATATTGGCAGCATTTGCCTGTCGTTGTTCCTGGGCATTGCCATGATAACCCTGAAGCTGTGGCAGCTGGCGGAGCTGGCTCTGCCGCTGATCATCCTGTTGGCGGTGCAGGTGGTGCTGATGTTCCTGTATGTCAATCTGGTGATGTTCAACATCATGGGGCGTGACTATGACGCGGCCGTGCTGGTGGCCGGAACCTGTGGCTTCGGCATGGGTGCCACACCCAACGCCATGGCCAATATGCAGGCCATTACGGAGCGGTATGTGTCTTCGGTGAAGGCTTTCCTGCTGGTCCCCATTGTGGGCAGCCTCTTTGCGGATTTCTTCAACACGCTGATCATCACGTTCTTCATCAATATGCTCTGAGCCTGAGATGTATGTCGTGCGAAAACTGGATAACAGGCTTTCGTATTGATCGAGAAGCCGTATAAAAAAATCGTCCTGCTGCCCACGTGGATCTGTTCACACGTTTCGGGCGGCAGGGCGATTTTTACTCAGAAAAGGTCTGCGGGGAGGTGGATGTCCGCTGTGGGGACCAGATCCCAGGAGAAGGCGGCGATGAGGCTTTCCGGTGTACAGGGCCGGCGGCTGGGGTTCAGACCTGCCAGATAGGCCAATGCGCCGACGACTTCCTCCGGTGAGCAGCGGCTGCGGAGCGTTTCCAGCCCTATGTCGCCGTCCCGTTTGGAGAGCCGGCGTCCGGAAGCGTCCAGCAGAAGGGGGAAATGATAGAATTTTGGCGGCGTTAGTTTCAGCAGACGGTATAACAGGAGCTGGCGCGGCGTGGAAGACAGCAGATCCGCGCCGCGGACCACCTCGGTAACGCCCATGGCGGCGTCATCCACCACAACCGCCAGCTGATAGGCAAACAGTCCGTCTGAGCGGCGCAGCAGGAAATCGCCGCAGTCCAGCGGCAGAGATTCCGTCACAAGGCCCAGGTGGCCGTCTTCAAAAGTAAGCGTTTCGTCGGGTACCCGCAGGCGCATGGCGGGCGAGCGGAGCAACCGTTTCTGTGTCTGTTCCGTCGGAGTCAGATCCCGGCAGGTGCCAGGGTAGACAGTGAGACCGTCTTCCCGGTGAGGCGCACTGGCGGCGTGCAGCTGTGCCCGGGTGCAGAAGCAGGGATATACAACGCCCAGCTCTGTCAGACGGTCCAGCGCGGATCGATAGAGCCCGCTGCGGCGGCTCTGGTCATAGGGCGCACAGGGGCCGCCGCGGCTGCCGCCTTCGTCCCAGTCCAGCCCCAGCCAAAGAAGATCGTCCTCCATTTGAGCGGCATATTCCGGTTTGCAGCGGACGGTGTCCAGATCTTCAATGCGCAGCAGAATGCGCCCACCGCTGCTTTTGGCACTGAGCCATGCCAGCAGAGCGCACAGAAGATTTCCCAGATGCATCCGACCGCTGGGGGATGGAGCAAAGCGTCCTACGGTCTCCATGGCAAAGCCTCCTACTTGTATGTTGACTGCAGTGCGGTCAGCCTGTAAATGCCGTCAGAAGGTCTGCGGAAACCGTCTGTGCGAAGCTGTCATAGCATGGCTGAGCCGCGGCGCGGAACTCTGCCGCGGCTTCCGGCGTCAGCGTGGTGATGGTGACCTTGGCCTTCCGCCACTGGCTGAGAACGGTCTGGGTGGATTCTTCCAGAAGCTGGCGCTGACGGACGACGGTTTTTTCTCCGCAGTCATCCACGATTTTTTGCAGGGAGGGAGAAAGCGCGTTATACAGCTCCGCGTTCATGCAAAAGAAGACCCCGCTGTACAGTCCGGTCCAATCGGTAACGTGGGACTGCACTTCCTGAATGGAGGAACGGTGGGCATCCTCCAACGGCATTTCCTGCCCGTCGTGGGTGCCGGTGCGCAGGGCGGTGTATACCAGAGGCCAGCTCAGGGAGACACAATTGGCGCCCCAAAGGGAATAGGCGTCCTGCAGGAAGGGATAGTCATCCACACGAAGCCGCAGGTCCCGGAGATCTGACGGAGAGGCGATGGGGCGGATGCTGTTGGTGGGACAGCGGAAGCCGCCGCTGCCGATGCCCAGACAGTGCTGGCCGTACTCCGCCAGCACTGCTGCCAGCGCGCTGCCGCCATCGCCGTCCAGCGCGGCGGCGGCGTCTGCCTCGGAGGAGAACAGGAACGGCAGTGTCAAAACAGAAAAGCGCGGGTCCAACTGGCTCCAGAGCAGGCTGGAGAAAAGAGAGATATCGGCCTCGTCATCTATTCCGTCTTCGTTGGTGAGGGAGCTTCCGGAGCTGACATTTACCTGCACAGCACCATTGGTCTCACGATAAACCAGCTGAGCGAAATACTCGGCGGCCTGGGTGTCTGCGGCGCTTTTGCCGCCGGCGCAGGTCAGCTGCCAGGTCTGGGATTCAAACTCCAGAAGGATGGGATCATCACTGGAGACGGGGTCCAGTCCGAAGCAGCCGGTGAGAAAAAGCGACAGCATCAAAACCGATGCCAGCAGGATGCGTTTCACAGCAAAGCCCTCCTTTCCTGCGGGGGTGATTTCAGTATACGGTGCTTTCGGCGCTTTGACAAGCAATAAAGTGTGAAGTTTGGCGCACGGTCTGCATTTTAACAGGACAAAACGAGGTGGGCACCGGAGGAGCGCCACCTCGTTCAATAAAGGGTTCGGGATCAGGAGCCGGACGCGGCTTCGGGTGCTTCAGGGAGCGGGATCTGCTGGATGCCGTCAAACCGGAAGGTGCCTCTGGCATCCCGCAGAAGACCGGTAAGCTCATCCCGAAGGACGTAGTCTGTTCCGGCAAAGTACAGGGGTGCCAGGGGGATGTCCTCCAGAAGGAGGCTCTCCGCATCGTGGAGACAGCCGCGGCGTGCATCGTCGTTGCTGGCGCTGCAGATCACAGCCAGCAGGGTATCAAAGGCGGTGTTGGAATAGGAAACCACATTGTTGGGATGGTTCGTGACCCAGCACTGCAGGAAGCTTTGCGCGTCATTGGCCGGAGCGGTCAACTCCGTCAATGCCAGGGCGTATTGCCCGGACGCCAGAGCGGCATCCAGTGCGGAGGGCTCCATGGCTGTCAGCTGAAGCTCCATGTGGAATGCAGAGGACCAGCAGGAGGCCAGCTGACGAGCAGCGGCTTCGTACCGGGGCAGCGCCGGATACAGCAGCTCCATGGCGGGGAAGGGCGCGTCTATGTCAAAGCCGGCCTGCTCCAGGAGCTGCTGGATGCCGCGGAGATTTGTGGAGAGAACGGTGGGGTCGCAGTTCACCAGATCACCGCCATGCTGGCGGAAGTTGACGGCATCCGCGTCGGGGTCCGGCACACTGGGAGAGACCAGTCCGCTGGCAGGAATACAGGCTGCGCTTACAGCGGCGCTGATGGCGGTTCGGTCGATCACGGTGTGCAGAGCCTGCCGCACCAGCGGGTCAGACAGCACATCGTGATTGGTGTTAAACAGCAGAAGACCGGTGGTGGGGAAGGTCAGCGGCTCCCATGTGGGATCTTCTGCCAGCAGCTGCAGCTGAGCTTCCGGCAGCTCTGCCAGGAAATCCACAGTGCCGGCCTGATACAGCTTCCAGCCGTCCTCGGGAGTATCGGCATAGACGATGCGAATGGTTTCGGGGCTGTCTTCATCACTGGAATAGCGTTCGTTCCGCACCAGTGTCATGGAACGGATCCCGCTCTCGCTCACGCAGTAGGGGCCGTTTGTCACCAGTTTGGTAGGGTCGGAGGCCCAGATATCTGCAGCCACACCGGAAAAGACAGCGGAGGCAGCGGCATCCTCTTCGGCGTACAGGGCGGCTTCGGTGAGTTCCTCCACCACAGCCCTGCGGAGGGGGCTGGCGGCCGGCGCGGTGCACACATCTGTCAGAAACCATTCGCAGGTGCCGGTGATGGTGACCACCAGGGTGGAACTGTTTTTGGCAGATACCTGCAGCTTGGAAACATCACCGGTGGCCTGTACCTCGTCATAGCCCTTGATGATGGACATAAGCTGTGTGTTGGGGGAATTGACGGCGGGATCGGCAAGCCGCTGCCAGGCAAAGACGAAGTCGTCCGCCACGACGGAGGAGCCGTCTGACCACCTGGCATTGCGCAGACGGAAGGTGTAGGTCACGGAGCCGTCAATATGTTTCTCTTCCTCATAGCTTCTGGCCATGGCGAAAACGGGAGTCAGATTACCGGATTCGTCCTCGGCCAGCTTCATCAGGTTCTCGTAGAGATTGGAGATCACCGTCAGATCCCGGACATCTGCAGCACAGGCGGGGTCCAAAGAGACCGGCGCGCTGCCCAGACAGACCGAAAGCGTCTCGGGGACAAGCAGGGCCTGCTGAGACTGGGTTTTGCCGCATCCTGCCAGAGCACTGAGGCTCAGAGCCATGGTGAGCAGGATGGCTGCGGCGCGTTTGCAACGTTTCATGACAAAAGCTCCTTCCCGTTTGTGGGGGAAATGTGCTGAAAAACAGAATAATATATCATTATAGGAAAAAAGCGGAAGGATGTAAAGGAAAACCGCCCAAAAAGCAAGCAAAAAGCAACGAAAACCGCGCCCATGGCGCAGTTTTCGCGGAAAAGTCGGTTTAAATAGCCTCCAGATGGCCGTCCTCGCCGAAGCGGACGGAGACGATCTCGTTGCGGGTGTGCTTGGCGATGTCGTCAAGGCGCAGCTTGGAGGGATAGTCGGCGACGAAGCTCACGGCAACGCCCTGACGCTTGGCGCGGCCAGTACGGCCAATGCGGTGGATATAGTCCTGATTTTCGTCGGGAATATCGCAGTTGAACACGATATCCACGTCGTCCACGTCGATGCCGCGGGCGGCAACATCGGTAGAGACAAAGACCCGCAGCTTGCCCTGACGGAACAGCTCCATCACCTGCTCACGCTTTTTCTGGGGAATGTCGCCGTGGATGCACTGGGCGTCGATGCCCCGCATCTGCAGAAACTTGGTGATGCGCTCCGTAGCGCCCTTGGTGTTGCAGAAGGCCATGCAGCGGTCAAAGCCGGTCTCGTTGAGAATTTTCTCGATGGCGTCCGCCTTGCCGTCATGGGTGACATCCATGCGGAACTGCTTGATGTCCGGCTTGTTTTGCTCGTCCTCGCGGACGGTGATCTCCTCGGCGTCCCGCTGGTAGACCCATGCGATGTCCATGACCTCCCGGGAGATGGTGGCGGAGAACAGACCCAGGTTCTTGCGCTTGTTCATCCGGTCCAGCAGGCGGGTGACATCGTGGATGAAGCCCATATCCAGCATCCGGTCGGCTTCGTCCAGCACCACGGTCTGGGCGGTGTCCACCCGGACGGTACGCCGCTTCATATGGTCGGCCAGACGGCCGGGAGTAGCCACTACGATCTGGGGACGTTTTTTCAGTGTTTCGATCTGGCGGTTGATGGGCTGGCCGCCATACAGGCACACGGAACGGACGCCGGGCTTGTACATGGCGATATCCCGCAGCTCATCGGTGATCTGGATGGCCAGCTCACGGGTGGGCGCCAGAATGACGGCCTGTACGCTTTCGTCTTCCGGGTCGATGTGCTCCACGATGGGGATGCCGTAGGCAAAGGTCTTGCCGGTGCCGGTGGGCGCCTTGGCGATCACGTCCTGCCACTTCATCATGGGCGGGATACAGCCGGCCTGCACCGGCGTAGAAACAGTAATATTCCGTGCGTTGATGGCACGCATGATCTCCGGGGAAAGGCCCAGAGCGTCAAAACGCACGCCTTCTGTGATTTCCATAATGTTTCCTCGTTTTCTATCAGTATGACTGCCGCGGACAGTGCCGCGGAAATTACAAAAAAGGTGACGGATAACCTCCGCCACACTATACTATACAGACAGATGCGCTGAAAAGCAAGGAAAATCCCGAATTTCCAAGGAAAAACGAACAAATAGATGGAAAATCCGGGGAAAAGGATTCTGGGAGATGACAGCCGGGACAGAGGTTTTTTCATGGTCGTGCAAATTTTGTCGAAATGCCGTTACAAACCTGTGGAGTGTACGGCCTGTTTATGCTATAATTGTTTCATATTGATTCCATACAAAGGAGAATTGCCATGGAGCCTGAAAAAATCATTTTGGACGTTGACACCGGTTCTGATGACGCCGTCGCCATTATCTGCGCCGCACTTTCCGGCAAGATCGAGCTGCACTCTATCTGTACCGTATGGGGCAATCGGCCTTTGGATCAGACTACCGACAACACTCTGCGCGTTGTTGACCTGCTGGGTATTGGTGATGCTGTAAAAGTTTATCCCGGCTGCGAGACCTCTATGGTGGCAACCCTGCTGGCAAATCGCCATGCCGGCTACGGCGGCCAACGCAAGAGCGTTAACGGCGGCGAAGAGATGAGCATGCATCAGGAGACCATTGACGAGCTCCCTGCGCCCCGCACTCTGCCTCAGGAAAAGCGCGCTGTTATGCACTATGTAGACACCATCATGAACGGAGAAGACGGCGAGTTTACGCTGGTGCCTGTTGGCCCGCTGACCAATATTGCAATGGCGCTGCGTGTGGAGCCTCGTATCGCCGGAAAAATCAAACAGATCGTTTTGATGGGCGGCGGCTGCAGAAGAAGCAACTCTACCCCCGCTGCTGAATTTAACATCTGGGCTGATCCCGAGGCTGCGCAGATCGTATTTACCTGCGGCGCGAAGATCACCGTTGTTCCCTTGGACGCAACGCACAACGCGTGCATCAACAGCGACGAAGTAGAAGAGCTGTACAAAATGGGCACGCCTGTATCCGGCTTCGTTGCTGACATGATCAAACATCGCATTGCCGCCTATCGCTATCTGCAGCCCATGAAGAGACTGGACAGCGCACCGGTTCACGATGCTCTGGCTGTCTGCTACCTGATCCAACCGGATGTTTTGGAGCAGGTCGAGCTGGTAAGATGTGACGTTGACATTTCCGGCGGTATTGCCGACGGTCAAACCATCGTTGATCCCCGCGCATACACGGATTTGCCCAAAAATGTGAACTTTGCATTCTTTGCAAACCGCGACAAATTCTCCAGTCTGCTGTTTGAGATCCTGCGCGGTGAAAACTGATTCTTGATGTAACAGTTTCAGCAAGAATCAGTATCAGAGCAAAAAAACGAGCAGCCACCCTCCTGGGTGACTACTCGTTTTTTCTTCATTTTGCAGCGGGATAGAGGGGGCGGGATTACTCGCACAGACCGGCGGTGATGATGGCCATGGAATAGACCTCCTGGGCGTTGCAGCCGCGGCTCAGGTCGTTGATGGGAGCGTTCAGACCCAGCAGAATGGGACCATAGGCGTCAAAGCCGCCCAGACGCTGAGCGATCTTATAGCCGATGTTGCCGGCGTTGATGTCGGGGAAGATGAAGGTGTTGGCATAGCCTGCCACCTTGGAGCCGGGGAACTTCAGCTGGCCAACGGTGGGAGAAACGGCTGCGTCAAACTGCATCTCGCCGTCCACAGCGATCTCAGGCATGGCCTCCTTGGCCTTGGCGCAGGCGTTGCGCATCTTGTCCACGTCTTCGCCCTTGCCGGAGCCCTTGGTGGAGTAGCTCAGGAAAGCGACCTTGGGCTCCACACCGAAGGTCTGAGCGCACTTGGCGGTCTCCACGGCGATCTCCACCAGCTCGTCTTCGTTGGGCTTGATGTTGATGGCGCAGTCGCCCATGGCCAGAACTTCGTTGCCGCCGTCGGCAGCGGGACGGACCATAATGAAGCAGGAAGAAACGATCTTGTTGCCGGGCTTGGTCTTGACGATCTGCAGAGCGGGACGGACGGTATCTGCGGTGGAATAGGTTGCGCCGCCCAGCAGAGCGTCGGCATAGCCCATCTTCACCAGCATGGTGCCAAAATAGTTGCCCTTCTTCAGAGCAGCGGCGCACTCCTCGGCGCTCATCTTGCCCTTGCGCAGCTCCACCATCTTGTCCACCATCTTGCCGAAATCGGCGAAGGTCTCGGGATCGATGATCTCAGCGCCGTCGATCTTGAAGCCGCCCTTTTCAGCGGCGGCCTTGACATCTTCTGCGTTGCCCACCAGAACGGGGGTCAGGAAGTCGTCGGCCAGCAGGCGGGCGGATGCCTCCAGAATACGGGCATCAGTGCCCTCGGTGAACACGATCTTGCGGGGATGGGCCTTCAGTTTTTCAATCAGTACACCAAACATATCTGTTTCCTCCGAAAAATGAAAAATTTTTTCAGGTGTCCATACTGCATTTATTATACGCCCGAGGGGCGATCTGTTCAACACAAATCGCAAAAATACGCAACAAATAACGGAAAAATCGCAATTCTGAGAAGCTGTGTCTGTTGCAAAATGAAAAGCCACACCAGATATTGTGGTTGTGGATATTTGCGAAAATGTTCGCAAAGGTGACATTCTTCGAGGTGTTTCCCGGGGCAAACGACATAAAAAAGTCTTGACTATGCAGGTGAAAACGGGTATGATACAAACGGTAACAAATTGTTACCGTTTGTTTTCGAAATCCAAGCAAAGGAGCGGTCTATGAACGACACGCTGAAAAAGCAGCAAGAAGCCGTCTCTGCCGATGCAGCAAAGCCCGGCGGTCAGAAGCGCACGCTGCTGCAAAACATAGAAAGATCCGAGACCCAGCGCCGTCTCCGCCAGAAGCGGCTGGAGTGGGGCTGCGAGGAGGAACTGGTAGACGCTACCGCCTGGGATGCGTACCGCGAGCCTGCGAATGATTTGAATCCGTGGCAGAAGCTGGTCAGCAAGGCTGCGCGCGTCAGCCGCCGCTGGAAGCATGTCCGCCATGAGCAGCAGACAAACCATTTCCCTGAGTCCAATCGTCTGCCGCTGCAGATCTTGTTTTTGCTGGGCGGCGTGCTCCACATGTGCAGCAGTCTGCTGCGCGAGAGAGCGATGAAGCGCCGCCGCAAGAGCCTGGCCAGATTCTCCGGCCTGCGCAACTGGCTGGAGGACCGTCGTGTCCATCCGGCGGTTTTCCTGGGCAGCAGCGGTCTGGCCGTTGCTGCGGTGGTGGTCTTCTCCCTGTATACCGTGGGCGTCACTGTCACGTATGATGGCCGGGTCGTGGGCAATGTGTCATCTGAGTCTGTAGCTGCTGCCGCGCTGGAAAATGTGCAGAGCATTGCCAGCGAGGCGCTGGACGGCCGGTATACCATCAGCGACAGCCTGGTGCAGTACACCAGCAACATCATGCTCCGCAAGGATGTGGAGGATGAGAACGCCCTGGAAGAAGAGCTGACGGAGAGCATCGATCAGATCACCTATGGCTATTCCCTGTATGTGGGCGGTGAGTTTATCGGCGCCACGCCGTATGAGGGTGCGCTGGAGGAGCTGATCCAGCAGCTGATCAATGCTGCCAGTACCGAGAACACCGTCTCTTGCACCTTTGGGCAGGAGATCGACATCGTGGAAGGCTATGTGGCAACAGAGAAGATCATGAATCTGGGCCATATCGCAGAGGTGCTGTACAGCACCAAGATGGAGGAAGTTACCTACACCGTGCAGAAGGGTGATACCTGGTCTGAGATCGCACAGGCACATGGCATGACCTCCAACGAGCTGCTGGCACTGAACCCTGGCTATGATATCAGTAAGCTGGCCATCGGCGAAGTGCTGGTCATGTCCGCTGCCGTTCCCTACCTGACCATCACCGTCACGGAGCAGGAGCGATATGTGGAAGAGATCCCCTGTGACATTGAGTATACCGACACCGCCGATCTCTATATCGGCGACTACAAGGTGATCTCTGCCGGCAGCTACGGCGTGGCAGATGTGGTGGCCAATGTTACCTATGTCAACGGCGAGGAGACGGAGCGCACCGTGCTGTCCTCCGTGGTCCTGAAGGCGCCCGTGGCTGAGCAGCAGCTGCGCGGAACAACCAAGCGTCCTACCTGGCACGCTACCGGTACCTTCCGCTGGCCTGCCACTGGCAGAGTTACCTCCAAGTTTGGAACCAGAAAGTCTCCCGGCGGCATTGGCTCCACCAACCATAAGGGAACGGATATCGGTCGTGTGGGCTATACCTCTCCCATATATGCCTCCAAGGCCGGCACCGTGATCGTCTCCCAGTATTCCAGCTCTTATGGAAACTACGTGGT
>CAZQJD010000020.1:0-4610 GCA_964593575.1 uncultured Oscillibacter sp. | reverse complement strand
CATCGACATCGGCAATGTCAAGGGCACGCCCATCTATGCTGCTGACGGCGGCAAGGTCGTTTATGCCGGCTGGATGAGCGGCTACGGTTATCTGGTGAAGATCGACCATCAGAACGGCTATGTCACCTATTACGGTCACTGCTCCAAGCTGCTGGTGAAGGTGGGTGACAAGGTGCCAAAGGGCACCAAGATCGCGGAGATCGGTTCCACCGGCACTGCCACCGGCAACTGCCTGCACTTTGAGGTGCGGTACAACGGTGTTGCCAAGAACCCGCTGAACTACCTGCCCTGACAACAGATTTTCAGAGAATGATATGCTCCCTTTGTGAACAGATTACAAAGGGAGCATATTTCATTCCGAAGGGAGCCAACGCATGAGTCAACATCGCGGCAAACGTCGCTCTCCCTGGAAAAAAGCCGCTGTGCTGACGGCGGTCATCCTCTTTCTGGCAGGGGCTTTCTGGTGGAGCAACGCTGTTCTTCAAACGGAGGAATTTACTTTTGGATCGCCCCGCCTTCCGAAGGCCTTTGACGGATACCGTGTGGTGGTACTCAGTGACCTCCACGGTGCTGTGTTCGGAGAAGAAAATGCGGATCTGCTGGAGCAGACAGTGGCGGCTGCCCCGGACATCATTGCCGTCACCGGTGATCTGGAGGATCAGTTCCGCGGGCATGATCCGGCCTGGGTAGCGCATCTGGCGGAGGAATTGGTGAAGATCGCGCCGGTATACTATATCACCGGAAACCACGAATGGGCTGTGGGGGATGTGCCTGCGCTGAAAAAGACCCTGAGCGATGCGGGCTGGACGGTGCTGACCAACCGGTTCGTACCGCTTGCGCGGAATGGCGAGACTATTGTGCTGGCGGGTATCGACGATCCCAACGGCTATGCGGATCAGAAGTCGCCGGAAGCTGTGGCAACGGAGCTGCACGCGGAATGGGGAGACCCTTTCTGGCTCCTTCTGGCACACCGGAATAACCGCTTCGAACACCAGTACAGCCTGCTGGGCGCGGATCTGACCATCTCCGGCCACGGGCATGGAGGGATCATCCGCCTGCCCTTTACCGATGGACTGCTGTCCACGGAGAGAACATTATTTCCATCCTACACCGACGGATTTTATGAAGCGAATGGCGCGGCGGTGTTTGTTTCCCGAGGTATCGGAAACTCCGGCCGGCTTCTCCGGCTGTTCAATCCCCCGCAAATCGCGGTGATCACGCTGCGGCGGACAGAAGGATGACAGACAGATAAAAAGAGGGATATCGTATGACGGAATTCTTTGCCGGACAATTTGATATTGCTGTGGTAGGCGCCGGACATGCCGGTATTGAGGCGGCGCTGGCTGCTGCCCGTTTGGGGCTGAAGACCATTGTGTTTACCATCAATCTGGATGCGGTGGGCAATATGCCCTGCAATCCCGCCATCGGCGGCACAGGAAAGGGACATCTGGTACGGGAGCTGGACGCTCTGGGCGGCGAGATGGCGAAAACAGCCGACGCCTGCTGCATCCAGTACCGGCTGCTGAACAAAGGCAAGGGGCCTGCTGTGTGGTCCCTGCGGGCTCAGGCTGACCGCCGGAAGTATCAGGAAAGGATGAAACAGGTGCTGGAGGAGCAGGAAAACCTCACTGTCCGTCAGGGCGAGGTGGTGGAGCTGCGCTGCGCCGGCGGCGCCGTTTCGGAGGTGGTGCTGTCTACCGGAGCTGTATTTGGCGTCCGGGCGGTGATCCTGGCGACAGGCACCTATCTTTCCGGCCGTACCATTATCGGCGAATGTATCGAGGAATCCGGGCCTGACGGCATGCATGCGGCCAACCGGCTGACTGCGTCTCTGCAGGAGCTGGGGCTTCCGCTGAGGCGGTTCAAAACCGGCACGCCGCCCCGCGTGAATATCCGCAGCGTGGATCTGGAGGAGATGGAGGTGCAGCCCGGTGATGCGCTTCCGGTGCCATTCTCCTATTCTACCAAGGTGCCGCCGGAAAATCAGGCCGTTTGCTGGCTTACCTGGACTACCGAGGAGACCAAGGAGATCATCAGCGAAAATCTGGACCGATCCCCCATCTATTCCGGTGTTATCGAGGGCGTCGGGCCCCGCTACTGCCCGTCCTTTGAGACGAAGATCGTCCGGTTCCCGGACAAAAAGCGCCACCAGCTCTTTGTGGAGCCTATGGGGCTGAATACCAGTGAAATGTACATTCAGGGCTTCTCCTCCTCTATGCCGGAGGATGTGCAGCTCCGGATGCTCCACAGTGTCCCCGGTCTGCGCCGGGCGGAGATGACCCGACCGGCTTATGCCATTGAATATGACTGCATCGATCCACTGGCGCTGCTGCCCACTCTGGAGACCAAAGCCATCTCCGGCCTTTACGGTGCGGGACAGTTCAACGGCTCCTCCGGCTATGAGGAGGCGGCGGTGCAGGGCTTTGTGGCCGGCGTCAATGCCGCCAGAAAGCTGCAGGGGAAAGAACCGTGGATATTGAAGCGCAGTGAGAGCTACATCGGTACATTGATCGACGATCTTGTGACCAAGGGCACCAACGAACCCTACCGGATGATGACCTCCCGCAGCGAGTACCGGCTGGTGCTGCGGCAGGACAATGCCGACCTGCGTCTGACGAAGATCGGCCATGCCATCGGACTGGTATCTGATGACCGGCTGGCGGAGGTGGAGGCCAAGGAAGCCGCTATCCGCGCGGAGATCCGCCGGATCGATCACAGCGGCGTTGCGCCGTCTGCGGAGCTGAGCGCATTTCTGCAGGAGAAGGGAACGGCTGATGTTACGGATGGCTGCGCGCTTGCGGCGCTGCTGCGCCGCCCGGAGATCCATTATGCGGATCTGGCAGCCTTTGATCCAAACTGGCCAGGACTGCCGGCAGAGGTTGCTGAGCAGGTGGAGATCAGCGTAAAGTACGAGGGGTATATCCAGCGTCAGCGGAAGCAGGTGGAGGATTTTGAACGGATGGAGCAGCGTCTGCTGCCGCCGGAGATGGATTATCATGGCATTCAGGGTCTGCGTCTGGAGGCCAGAGAGAAGCTTTCCGAGGTGCGGCCTGCCAATCTGGGACAGGCATCCCGCATTTCCGGTGTTTCACCGGCGGATGTGGCGGCACTGATGATCTGGCTGGAGCATCGTGGGCGGTAAATGAAAAATACAGGCCGTCCCTTCGGAGCCAGGCAGGTTCCGGAGGGACGGCTATGTTGCTTTTGTTATGCCTTTTTACGAATAAGGATAAAGGGGGTGCGCTGCGCGGACTGGCCGGCAGGGTTGTCCCGGATCATGTCGCACAGGGCATCTTCATCCATGGTGAGGCAGTCTGCCTTGCCCAGCAGCTCGCGGCTCAGGTCGCTGGCGTCCACGATCATGGACACGACGCCGGTCTTTTCGTAGATCTCGTTGCAGACGCCGGTGGGATTTTCGGGATTGAGAATGCCGTAATTGACGTATTCCTTGAAGGAGATGTCGTAGTCGATGAGGCCGTCGATGCCGTCCACCTCATGGCCGCACACCTTGTAGAAGACGCCCTTCTTGCCAAACAGCTTCGTCACGGCGGAGCAGGCGGCGGCAAACAGCACCCGGGGCAGACCACACTGCATGATGATCAGCTGCATTTTGTAGGGCGTGCCTGCGCCGGGACCGGCGGGGGTCACATGGACGAAGCGGCACAGCAGCTTGGCCCAGAAGCCGGGGTGGATGTCCTTGCGGTGCACCACGCGGTTCTGACACAGGGCGATGATCTTCTCGGAGATGGAGAGGATCCAGCCTTCCTCATACAGGGGCTTGACATAGCGCTCTATCAGCTCGATATAGTTCTCGCCCAATTCCACGAAGTGGGTTTGAATGGCGTGGCGCTCATACACGATGCCGTTGGATTCGATTTCAACGGATTTGTTTTCATTGGCGACAAATTCCATGGTTATCCTCTTTCCTGTGAAATAATTTCCACGCCTTATTCTAACACATTTCCAGGAAAATTCTACTGCTATTTGAAATTTGTATAGCAGGAAATGATCTTGATGCATACTTTCCGCATCCTGCGGAGCGGTAAAACGGTATTTTTTCGTATGACTCCCACCGGAAGTGGTGATGCTCCCGTGTCATTCGGATTTGCTGCCGCCATCGGAGATTTCAAGATGATTGAGGACTTCGTGAGGATCATACGGTGAGAAAATGAAATTGTCGATACCCTTGAAGGATGCAGTCTGAATGCCTCCGGCGGTCATGCGCTTGGTGACAACGAATGCGTCTTCGACCGGATCATATTTCTCACGAATGCGGTTAGCGCCATCGTGCCAGACCTCAGCGCCAAACACCTTCGTGTGATAGCTCTGATCGACTGTCCCTTGTTCGATGATACCGCCGTTGTTTCGATATACGATGACCCGTTCAGCACTGGTTCCATATATAACATTGCAGACCAATTCGGGGATCGCATCTCCGTCGAGGTCAATGCTGTACGCTTCGGGCTCCACACCGGGGACAAGGTATCCAGAGCTTTCGGCAATACATACTTGTTTTCCATCGTGCTCCGCATAGTAGTGCCATATGAAAAAGTTAGGAGTGCTTTCTTCCACTCTGACACGATAGCCATCGAAGCCAAGAATACCTGTAA
>CAZQJD010000019.1:0-19386 GCA_964593575.1 uncultured Oscillibacter sp. | reverse complement strand
GCGATCATCAGCTCTTCGTTGGTGGGGATCAGCAGGACCTTCACCTTGGAATCGGCGGCGGAGATCTCCACTTCCTTGCCGCGGACGTCGTTAGCCTCGGCATCCATCTTCACGCCCATGAACTCCAGGCCGGAAGCGATCTCCATACGCTGACCCTTGGAGTTTTCGCCCACGCCTGCGGTGAAGATGATGGCGTCCACGCCGCCCATAGCGGCAGCATAGGAACCGATCAGCTTCTTGACGCCGTAGTTGAACATATCAACGGCCAGGCCGGCACGCTCGTTGCCTTCCTTGAAAGCGTTTTCCAGATCGCGGAAGTCGGAGCTGACGCCGGAAACGCCCTGCACGCCGGACTTCTTGTTCAGGGTGGAGACCATTTCCTTGATGTCAGTGCCGTACTTGCCCATCAGGAATTCCAGGATACCGGCATCCAGGTCGCCGGCGCGGGTGCCCATGGGCAGGCCGGCCAGGGGGGTGAAGCCCATGGAGGTGTCCACGGACTTGCCGCCGTCGATGGCGGTGACGGAGGAGCCGTTGCCCAGGTGGCAGGAGATCAGCTTCACGTCCTCGATGCTCTTGCCCAGCATGGCGGCGGCGCGGCCTGCCACATACTTGTGGGAGGTGCCGTGGAAGCCGTAGCGGCGGACCTTGTCGTTCTCATAGTACTCGTAGGGCAGAGCGTACATATAAGCCTTGGCGGGCATGGTCTGATGGAAAGCGGTATCGAACACGGCGACCTGAGGCACGTCCTTGCCCATGACGGCGGTGCAGGCGTTGATGCCGGTGATGTTGGCGGGGTTGTGGAGGGGAGCCAGGGGGATGCACTCCTCCAAAGCGGTCATAACCTCGTCGGTGATGAGGACGGACTTGTTGAAGGCTTCGCCGCCGTGGACGACACGGTGACCGACAGCGTCGATCTCAGCCATGGAAGCCACAACGCCGTTCTCGGGATCGATGAGAGCGTTCATCACGGTCTGGATAGCCTCGGAATGGGTGGGCATGGCAACGTCGATGGCGTCCAGCACCTGCTTGCCCTCCACCTGGGGCTTGTAGGTGAACTTGCCGTCGATGCCGATGCGCTCGCACAGACCCTTGGCCAGCAGGACGCCGGTGGCGGGATCCAGCAGCTGATACTTCAGGGAAGAACTGCCTGCGTTGATAACCAGAATGTTCATGTTTTAACTCCTCTTTCCTGGGAAAGCTCTTGCGGCTCACCCGTGATTGATATAAAATGAAAAAAACGAAGTTTGCGCAGTTTTTCATCGCGTGGCATACTGCGCCTTTTCCATTATACCAAAAACTCTGCCAATGACAACCGGAATTTTTACCAAAATGTCACTTTTTTGTCATGAAATTGGGAGGAATTACATGGCCGTTGCAGGTATTATAACAGAGTACAATCCCCTGCACTGCGGACACCTGCTGCAGATGGAGCGCACAAGGGCGCTTTTGGGCGAGGAAACCGCCATCGTCTGCGCCATGAGCGGCAGCTTTGTTCAGCGGGGCGACTTCGCTCTGGCACGCAAGCACGCCCGGGCGGAAGCGGCGGTGCGCAGCGGCGCCGATCTGGTGCTGGAGCTGCCTTTGCCCTGGGCGGTCAGCTCGGCGGAGGGCTTTGCCCGCGGCGGCGTACAGGTGCTGGCGGCCACGGGCCTTGTGACCCACCTTTCCTTCGGCAGCGAGTGCGGCGACGCGGCGCTGCTGCGGGAGACAGCCGCCGTGCTGGATTCACCGGAGTACCGGGAGGGACTGCGGCGCCGTCTGGACGCCGGTATGTCCTACGCTGCATGCCGTCAGGCCGCGGCAGAGGAGCTGCTGGGGACTGAGAAGGCCGCGCTGCTGGCCAGCCCCAACAACAATTTAGGCGTGGAATACTGCCGGGCGCTTTCCTGGCTGGGCGGTGATATAAAGCCTGTGACGGTTCTGCGGCAGGGCGCGGCCCACGACGGCGGGGTGGTGGACGGCATCGCCTCGGCCTCGGCTGTGCGTGCCCTTGTCCGGCAGGGACGGCGGGCGCAGGCGCTGGCGCTGATGGCTCCTGCCATGGCGGAGGTCTATTGCCGGGAGGAGGCCGCGGGTCGCGCCCCGGCGCTGGCGGAGACCTGTGAGCGGGCCGTGCTGGCTCGTCTGCGCTCCATGAGCGAGGCAGAGTTTGCCGCGCTGGACGAGGGCGGCGAGGGACTTGCCAACCGGTTCCGCTCTGCGGTGCAGTCGGCTGCCACGCTGACGGAGCTGCTGGACGCCGTGAAGACGAAGCGGTATGCCTACGCACGTTTACGGCGGATGGCGCTGTGGGCGTATTTAGGGATCACACCCGGCCAGCGCCCGGAAACCGTGCCGTACCTGCGGGTGCTGGCCGCCAACGAGCGGGGGCGTGCCCTGCTGGGTCAGATGCGGAAAACGGCGGCGCTGCCCGTGATCACCAAGCCGGCACAGGCCCGGCAGCTGCCGGAGGAAGGTCGCCGGCTCTTTGAACTGGAGGCCCGCGCAACAGATTTGTATACTTTGGCCTATCCGAAGCTGGAGGCGGCAGCCGCCGGCTCCGAGTGGATGGCGAGTCCTGTGATTTTGTGATCCTCCCCGTGTGAGGATGACGCTGACGAAAGGAGTGGTGCGGATGAAACGCATCCTTATGTGGCTGCTGGTCCTGGTGCTGCTGCTGTGCGGCTGTGAGCTGCTGAATGCCTGCGTTCCAAAGGATGTTCCGAGATCCAACCCTGACCTGCCATCCGTATCTACCGCGGCCGATCCTGACGTGCCGTCCGCACCGACCCAGAAGGAAGAGACGCCCAGCCAGGAGTCCATGAGCTCACCCCCGGTGAACGCGCTGCCGCCGGAGGGGATGATGTCCCCAGCGGCGGAGCCTGCGCCGGAGAAGATCACCTACACGGTGGAGCGGGATACCCGTCAGGAAGAGATCTCGACAGAGGACAATGTGAAGCTGGCCGCGGTGCGCTATCAGCTGCCGCTGCTGCAGGCATACAGCGCGGACGGTGCGCCGATCACCGAGGGTACCACTGCAGAGCGCGGCCGTGCGCTGGAGGTGACGGCGGCGTTCAACGAGAAGTTTGACCCGTGGCGTCTGGAGGACGGCACGCTGCGTCGGGAGGTCACCGAGGATTACGCCTACCGGCCGGACATGTTCAAGATGGGCATGTACTATGTGGACGAGCTGGACTTTTCCATTTGGCAGACGGAGCGGCTCGTCAGCATCCGGGCAGACAGCTACAGCTACTACGGCGGCGCCCATCCCAACATCATGCTTTTTGGCTGGAATTTTGATCTGGTCAGCGGCACGTACATCAATGCACTGTCCATCGGCCATGACGAGCAGGAATTCCGCACGCTGGTGGCGGAAGAACTGATCATGCAGGCGGACGAGCGTGCCGCTGCGCTGCAGCAGGAGCCCACCGCTATGTACTGGCAGGATTACCGCAATATCCTGTTGAACTGGAGTGACTATCCGGTCTTTTTCGACACGGCGGGCATGACGGTGCGGTTTTCCGCCTATGAGCTGGGCAGCTATGCCGCAGGGCCCCATGAGTTTACCCTCAGCTATGCATTTTTGGAGCCCTATCTGGGTGACTATGGCCGTGACCTGCTGGGCGTGACGCCCACCGCATAAGAGCATATCGCCTGAGCGCCGCGAAGCTTCGGTTTCGCGGCGCTCATTTTGTGGTGCGCCCCTTGCGCAGAGCCGCTGCGGCTGTTAGAATGGAACCACGAAATTTGTCGAAACCCGCCGTCTGTGTGAAAGGAATGTCTATGAACGAGACTTTGATGCCTGAAACCTCAACCAGTCCGGAGGCTTCTCCTGTGCCGGAGAATTCCGCGCCGGCGTCCCGGCCTGTCCCTGCACCGACCCCGCCGGCGCAGTTACCGCCCAGACGCTCCGGCGTGACCGTGGCGGCGCTGCTGGTGTCCATTGCGTCGCTGCTGGTGTCCGCGGGCATTCTGGCGCTGATGCTGGCGGACCGTTTTGAACTGGACATTCTGCCTCGGCCGGACGGCGCCGTGTCCTCCGAGCCCGCGGCGCCGGAGGGACCGGAGCCGACCACCCAGCCGGAGGAACCGGACATCGTGGTGTTCCGTGAACAGCAGATCCCCATGGAGCGGGTGGCGCTGAACGAATACGATCCTGACGGCTTCATCACTCGTGACAGCGGCCACATTACATATGCCGCGGGCGGACTGGAGGCCATCCCCGGCATTGACGTGTCGGAGTTTCAGGGCGAGATAGACTGGCGGCAGGTGAAGGCCTCCGGTATGGAGTTTGTGATGCTCCGGGCAGGCTTCCGGGGCTACGGCACCGCCGGCAAGCTGGTGGCGGACAAGTATTTCGAGAAGAACATCGCCGGCGCGCTGGAGGCGGGACTGAAGGTGGGCGTTTATTTCTTCTCCCAGGCCATCAATATGGAGGAGGCACGGGAGGAGGCGCGGTTCGTTCTGGACGCTATCGGCGGTTATTCGCTGGACTATCCGGTGGTCTTTGACTGGGAGCGCATCACAAACGGCGATTCTGCCCGCACCGACGGTCTGTCCGGCAAGGCGGTGACCCTGTGCGCCAAGGCCTTCTGCGACACCGTTGCCGCTGCGGGCTACACCCCCGCCGTCTACTTTAACCAGACGCTGGGCTATCTGAGCCTTGAGCTGGAGGAACTGGAGCAGTATGCCTTCTGGCTGGCCGCTTATAGCTCCAAGCCCAGCTTCTACTACCATTTTGATATGTGGCAGTATACCGCCAAGGGCCGTGTTCCCGGAGTTCAGGGGGACGTGGACCTGAACCTCAGCTTCCGGGACTTTGCCGCGGAAGGCAAGTCATAACCGGCACTTCTTGCTTCGGGAGCGGCGTTTTACACCGCCTGCGGCAGCTTCATTGGTCAGAATTATGGCGCCGGAAAGAAAGACCGGGTGCGCCATACCTTTTTCCTGTGCATGGGCTTTGCGTTTGGTGCAGCCGTTGTCATGGGGGCGGGACTGCTGACCACGGGCCGCCCGTTCCTTTCGCTGTTCTCCGCGGACGCGGCTGTGGTGGAGGCCGGTATGCTGCGTCTGCAGGTCATGTGCCTATCCTACGGCCTGTCCGCATTTATGGACTGCCCCATCGCTGCTTCCCGTGGACTGGGAAAGAGCTTTGGTTCCACCCTCATCGTCATCACAGGCTCCTGCGTATTCCGTGTCCTGTGGATCTACACGGTGTTTGCGTGGGTGGGGACCGCACCGTCCCTGTATCTCCTGTATCCGTGCTCCTGGTTTATCACCGCCGCGGCGGAGCTGCTGTATTTCCGTCGGGTATACCGGGAGGCTGCTGCTCACATGGCGTGATACGCTCTGCAGAAGCAGCCGGTCAAAATATAAACGAACTGCTCCGGAGCGTGTGCACGATCCGGAGCAGCTTTGTCTTACGCATCCTGCCATGTCAGGCCGAAGGCGGCGAACAGCGCCGCGCTGAGGGGGAGGATGGACTCGTCAATGTCGAATTTGGGATGGTGGTGGGGATAGCAGGGGCCGTCTGCGGGCCGGGAGCAGACATAGAAGTGCATGGCCGGCACAAGGTCGGCAAAGCGGGCGAAGTCCTCGCCGCCGGGTGCCACCGGGTCATAGAGTCGGATGCGCTCTGCCGGGACCATGCGGGAAACCATGGCGGCGAACTTGTCGTGCATGGTGCGGTCAATCTCCGTGGCCATCAGGTCGATGGTGGTCTCAAAATCCACGCTGCCCCGCAGCATGGCGGCTGTGGCCTGACAAACTTCCTGCACCCGCTGTGCGTAACGGCGGTGGGCGTCCCGCCGGAAGCCCCGGACGGTGCCTTCGATAGTGCAGGTGTCGGAGATGATGTTGTTGCGCTGGCCGCCGTGGATGGTGCTGACGGAGAGGATGGCGTTGTCGTTGGGGTCACGCTCCCGGTTCATGATCTCCTGCAGATTCATCACGGCGGAGCAGGCCATGAACACCGCGTCCACACCCAGCTGCGGCGTGCAGACATGGGCGCTTTTGCCGTAGAAGGTGGCTTTGAAGGAGAAAATGTTGGCGGAGTCCGGCTGATGGGTGAACACCACGTCGCCGGTCCGGTACTGCTCGCCCATGATGCAGCCGGTGTGGAAGCCGATGACGGCGTCCACATGGGGGTTCTCCATGACGCCGTCGGCCAGCATGGCTCGTGCGCCGCCGTCGCCCTCCTCAAAGGGCTGGAAGATCAGCTTCACGCTGCCCGTCAGCTGTTCCCGACAGTCCCACAGGAGCTTGGCTGCGCCCAGACCTGCCGCTGTGTGGGCATCGTGTCCGCAGGCGTGCATATTGCCGTTGGCGGCGGCGAAGGGCAGGCCGGTTTCCTCACGGATGGGCAGGGCGTCGCAGTCCACACGGATGGCAAGGCACTTGCCGGGCCGTGCGCCGTGGATGGTGGCGGCCACGCCGTGTCCGCCCACGCCCCGCCGGATGTCCGCTATGCCGAAGGAGACAAGGGTATCGCAGATGAACGCCTCCGTCAGGGGCGTGTCCATTTTCAGCTCCGGATTCTGATGGATGTGCCGCCGCCACGCGGTGAGCTGTTCGCCGATATCGTCGGCGCGGTCAAGGATATTCTGATAAAGAGACATGGTATTTGGCCTCCTGCAGTCAGTTTTGATACTGATTCTCGATGAAAAGCTTTAATCGAGAATCCCGCGTGCTGCGCACGCTCGAATTGTGCCAACGGCACAATTCACCGTCTCATAAAAACTTGACGCGCTTCGCGCTATAAAAAAGCTTTTAAAGCTTTTTAACAAGTTTTAGTATGGGATGCGCCCAGTACGGCGGGCGCGGAGGGATGCAGCCGGATCAGCGGCGCAAGGGAAGTGAGATGCTCCAGCAGCCGCGTCTGGAACACGGTGCGGACAGACGCTGCGGCGCCGCTGCGCAGGGTGCGTCCGGAGAGATAGTAGCAGGTGCGGTCAGGCGGCTGCTGGCAGAGGGGATGGATATCCGTCGGCGTGCCTGCCTTCACCAGCGCGTCCGCTACCGAGGCGGGGCAGAGGGCCCAGCTGCGGGGCTCGTCCATGTAGAGCGCCAGCAGAGAGGCGCTGTCCACCTGCACATAGGGGCGTATGGCCGGATTCCACAGGGAATCGTGCCACAGCTGCAGATCCTGACACCACGGGAGGAACAGCTCATGGCGCGGGTCCAGCTCGCCGGGTGCGATGGGGCGGTGGGGCCAGTCTCCGTTCCGTGAGCAGAGCAGCACCATCTGTTCGGAAAACAGCGGCTTGCACACCACGTTGACCGACCGTGACAGATGGAACACAAATCCGGCGTCCGCCTCCATGCTGTCGATGAGGGAGAAGATCTCCGGCGACTGCTGGGTGCGGATGCGCAGCGCCAGACCGTCCTCCTTGGCCAGCTGCCGCAGCAGCGGCTGCAGCAGATACAGGTTCAGGCTGTCGGGACTGGCGATGGTGAAGGGGGTGGCGAAGGACTGTGCCGCGAAGCCGTCGGTCTCCGCGCCCAGCGCCGCCCAGCGCTCTGCCAGCGGGATGAACTTCACCCCTTCCGGCGTCAGCTCAATGCTGCGCACGCCCTTGCGGCGGCGGATCAGCGTGACGCCCAGATCCTCCTCCAGCTGCCGCAGCCGTGCGCTGACGGTGGGCTGGGAGATGAACAGCTCCTGTGCTGCCAGCGAAATGCTCTGATTCCGCACAACGCACAGAAATGTCTGGATATTGACCAGATTCACGCCGGCTTCACCTCCCGCTGCCTCATGTTGAAAATATTATAACATCTGATAATATGCTTGCCAATAGCAAATGATATTTGTTTTCTTGATATTTAACATCGGAAACCTTGGCTTGCCACCATAGACCGCAGAGAGTACAATGGTGGCAGAAAACATGGAGGTGAGGCTTATGTCCTTGACATTTAACAGCCGTGTGAGTAATCTGGAAGCATCGGCATCCATCGCATTGATGGAAAAGGCCCGTCAGCTGAAGGCCCGGGGAGTGGATGTGATCTCTCTGGCCACCGGCGAGCCGGACTTTGACACCCCGGTGAGCGCCGCGGAGGCGGGCATCGCCGGAATCCGGGAAGGAAAGACACATTATGTAAACGGGCGCGGCATCCCGGCACTGCGGGAGAGACTTTCCCGCAAGCTGCGGGAGGAGAACGGGTTGGATTACACACCGGAGGAAATTCTGGTGACACCCGGCGCGAAATACGCCATTTTCGCGGCTTTGTTCACGCTGCTGTCTCCCGGCGACGAGGTCATCGTCATGAATCCCTGCTGGGTCAGCTACGGTGCCATCACGGAGCTGGCGGGCGGCATTCCGGTTTATGTAAGCCTGTCGGCGGAGGACGGCTACGCCATCACCCGCGAAAAGCTGGCGCCCTACATCACGGAAAAGACGAAGCTGCTGATCCTCAATACCCCCAACAACCCCACCGGCCGTGCCCTGACGAGGCAGGAGGCGGAGACACTGCGGGAACTGGCGCTGGAGCATGATTTCTTCATCCTGTCCGATGAGATCTATGAAAAGATCCTCTTTGACGGGCGGCAGCACATCAGTATCGGTGCTCTGCCGGACATGGGCGACCGGGTCATCACCGTCAACGGTCTTTCCAAGTGCGCCGCCATGACCGGCTGGCGTGTGGGCTATCTGGCGGCGGCGCGGCCCATTGTCGACATGATCTATATGTTCTATCAGCACACCCTCACCTGTATCGGTGAGTTTGCCCAGCTGGCCGCACTGGAGGCACTGGAGCATCCGGAGGACTTTGTCCGGATGACGGAGAGCTACCGTGTCCGGCGCGACCTGTGGCAGGAGCGGATGAGCCGCATCGGCGCGGTGCGCTGCCTGCCGGCGGAGGGCACCTTCTACGGCTGGATGCGCATTGATAGGGACGGCATGGATTCCGCCGAGATCGCTTCGTATCTGCTGGAGCAGGCGAAGGTGGTGCTGGTACCGGGCAATGCCTACGGTGAGCAGGTGCAGCCCTATGTGCGGGTATCCCTGGCCACCGCCCAGGAGGATCTCATCCGGGCGGCGGACCGGCTGGAAGCGGCACTGCAATAAAAGGAGGAACGATGATGAATTATCAGAGATTTCTGGAAGCGCCCACCGGCAATATCTGCGACGCCAACGGCGGCCGGGGCGTCATGGACGCGGGCATCCATCCCCTTGACCGGCACATGCAGCTGGCCGGCCGCGCACTGACGGTGGCCTGTGCCGCCGGCGACAACCTCACCATCCACAAGGCGGTGGTGCTGGCTCAGCCCGGCGACGTGCTGGTGATCAACTGCGGCGGCTATCTCAACGCCGGTGTGTTCGGTGAGATGCTGGCCCTGTCCTGCATGGCCAAGGGCATTGCCGGCGTGGTCATCGACGGCAGCTGCCGGGATGTCAACGACCTCATTGAGCTGGGCTTCCCCACCTTCGTCCGGGGCGTCAATCCCCGCGGCACGATCAAGGACACCTGCGGCGCCGTAGGCGGCGAGGTGCTGTGCGGCGGTGTCACCGTCCGTGCGGGCGACATTGTGGTGGGCGACTGCGACGGCGTGGTGGTGATCCCGCAGGAGGAAGCCGACCAGATTCTGGACAAGGCGCTGGCCAAGAAGCAGCGCGAGGACGAGATGCGTCCGCTGCTGCGTGCCGGCGGCACCACGGCGGAGCTGCTGGGTCTCATGGACAAGCTGGGACTTTGAAAGAGAATATCGTAAGGAGAACATGAAATGAAACTGGAGCTGAAGGAATTTCTTGATAAGCTGGAGCAGATCGTGAATATCGACAGCGGCAGCCACAACCCGGCGGGCATCACCGCCGTGGCGGATGTCATCGCAGGCTGGTTTACAGACCTTGGCTGGCAGGTGACTCGCCATAACGTGGGTGAGCAGACCGGTCCGCTGCTGCAAATCACCAACAAGGGTACAGAGAAGTACGACGCTGCGCTGCTGGGCCATATGGACACCGTCTACCCTGACGGCACCGTGGCGGAGTGGCCCTTCCGTGTGGAGGGCGACACGGCCTACGGCCCCGGTGTGGTGGATATGAAAAACGGCCTTGTGTCCATGTATTTCGTGGCCAAGGCTCTGTCGGAAGACCCGGAGAAGAGCCCTGCGGTGTGTATGCTTTTCAACCCCGATGAGGAGATCGGCGCCCGCTACTCCCGGAAGAAGATGATCGAGATCGTGGCGGGCAGTCCCCGTCTCTATGTGCTGGAGGGCGCTGGCAAGGACGGCACCATCCACTGCCATGCCCGTAAGAGCATCACTGGCTTCACCGCCATCTTCCATGGCCAGTCGGCTCACGCCGGCAACATTCTGGACCGTGCCGGCGCCTCCGCCATTTTGGAGGCTGCCCGCTGGACGGAAACCATCTGCGGCTGGGTGGATCGTGAGAAGCAGGTCACGGCCAATGTGGGCATCATCGAGGGCGGTCTCGCACCCAACGTGGTGCCGGACCATGCCCGCCTGCGTGGCGAGTTCCGCACAGTGACCATGGAGGATCAGCAGCGCATCATGGCCCAGCTGGAGCACATGGCCGCCGATCCCATGACCCCCGGCGTCACGGTGGAGCTGGTGGATGTGGGCGGAAGACCGCCTCTGGTGCCCAGCCAAGGCACCATGGCGGAGATCGAGCGCGCCCAGCGTGTGGCCGCCTCCATCGGTCAGGCGTTTACCGTGAAGGCCCGGGGCGGCGTGTCCGACGCCAACACCATCTGCGGTGCGCTGCCGCATCTGATCTGTCTGGACGGTATGGGCCCTGCCGGCGCCAATGCCCATTCTCCCCAGGAGTTTCTGAGAACCAATACCTGCCTGCCCAATGTGGAGCTGCTCACTGCGCTGCTGTTGGATCTGAAGAAGTAAACAGGCGAAACACAAAACCTGCCGCAATGCGTTGCGGCAGGTTTTTCCTATGGGCGGAAAGTCACGCGGTATTTGTGCAAGATGCGGTGTTTCCGGCGGCTGAGCAGTTTCTCAAGGTGAAAAATTTTATGCATTTTTCACCTTGCTGAAGTGCGGCTCTTTCCGATATGATATGCTCAGACTAAGAAGTAAAACGATTACCAAACGGAGAGTGTGATTATGCAGAGAAAGACGAAGATCATTTGCACCCTTGGCCCTGCGGTGGACAGCGAGGACATGATCCGGGCGCTGATCCGGGGCGGAATGAATGCTGCGCGCTTTAACTTTTCCCACGGCAGTCACGCAGAGCATCTGGAGCGGCTTAACCGTCTGAAGGCTGTTCGGGATTCCATGGGCTGGCCGGTGGCTGCCATTCTGGACACCAAAGGCCCGGAGATCCGCATCCGCAGCTTTGCGTCCAAGTCTGTGGAGCTGAAGGAGGGCGACGCCTTTACCCTGACCACAGAGGATGTGACGGGTGACAGCAGCCGCGTGGCGGTGAGCTATGCCCGCCTCCACGAAGAGGTGCAGCCCGGTCAGGCCATCCTCATTGACGACGGTTTGGTGGCTGTCCGGGTGGAAGCAATTCAGGGTCAGGAGATTCTCTGCCGTGTGGAAAACGGCGGCACACTGTCCGCCAACAAGTCCATCAACGTTCCCGGCGCCCACATCCGTCTGCCCGCGCTGACGGAGAAGGATGTGGCGGACATCCGTTTTGGTGTGGAAAACGGCTTTGACTATATCGCCGCCTCCTTTGTCCGGCAGGCGGAGGATGTCCGTGCCGTGCGTCAGACGCTGGATTCCTTCGGCGGCGGGGAAGTGCGCATCATCGCCAAGATCGAGAATCAGGAGGGCGTGGACAATATCGATGCCATCATTGCGGAAGCCGATGGCATCATGGTGGCCCGCGGAGATCTGGGCGTGGAGATCCCCGCCTCTCAGGTGCCCATCCTGCAGAAGCAGATGATCCGCAGGTGCATGGCCGCCGGCAAGCCGGTGATCACCGCCACCCAGATGATGGATTCCATGATCCGCAATCCCCGCCCCACCCGTGCCGAGGTTTCCGACGTGGCCAACGCCGTGTATGACGGCACCAGCTGCATCATGCTCTCCGGTGAGACTGCCAGCGGCAAATACCCCGTGGAGGCAGTGAAGGCTATGGCGCAGATCGCCAGGGACACGGAAGATTCCATCCGTTACTGGGACAATCTCCACAAGGGACAGTACCGCACCGTGTCTGCCGTCAACGATGCCATCACCCACACCTGCTGCCTCACGGCCATGGATCTGGATGCCAAAGCCATCCTCACGATGACCAGCACCGGCCATTCCGCCAGAATGATCTCCCGCTATCGCCCCGCCTGTCCCGTGGCGGCGGTGACCACACGGGAAAGTGTCCGCCGGAGACTGGCCATCTGCTGGGGCGTGATCCCCATTCTTTCCGGTGAGGTTTCCTCCACCGACCGGATCTTCTCCCTGTGCGCCGATGTGGCGCTGAAGGAGCGTCTTGCGCAGAACGGCGATGTCATCGTCATTGCCGCCGGCGTGCCGCTGGGCAAAACCGGCTCCACCAATCTCATCAAGGCTCACGTGGTGGACGAGAAAAATCTGCAGGGCTATTGAGCCAACCAAGCGTAAAAGAGCGTGGACAGTTAAGGCTGTCCACGCTCTTGGTTTCGCTATTGACACAGCTGTGTGCGGAGCCGGGATGCAAAGTCCGCCAGACGGCTCTCGATGTTTGGCAGGGCCAGCGCCTCGCCGGCGGTGTTGGCCGTCTCCATGAGACAGGCCCCGGCGGGGAGGTAGAAGCCCTTGTTCATGCACATGGCGCTGACCACCTGGGAGGCCACGATATCGCCGCCGGAGTAGCCGGACACCACGATGGCGTACACCGCCTTATCGGTGAAGGGCGTGGTGCGGTACAGGGCGGTGAGGCGGTTGATGGCCGCCGTCAGATTGGCGGACAGGGCGTCGTTGTAGTTGGGGCACAGCAGCACCACCGCGTCGGCGTCCCGGACGGCGGGGTACACCTCCCGCACCATCACGCCGCCGTAGAAGCACTCGCCCTTTTCGCCGAAGTGGAGGCACATGGTGTAGGGGCAGCCGGCGCAGTCCTCCATGGTGCCGTTGCGCAGGCCGATCTCCGTGAATTCGCAGCAGTTCTCCAGCTGGGGCCGGACGTACTTCCACAGAGCCATGGTGTTGGAGGTGCGGTGGCTGGAGGCGTGGAGCACCGTCACCTTGGGACGGTGGTGCTTCGGCGGCGCAAAGCCTGCGATGCGGCGCACCAGATCGGCGGCCGCCAGACGGTAGGCCTCCTCCAGCCCGCAGCCGGCGTTCTTGGCCTGCACGGTAAAGTTCCGCAGGTCGCTGGTGCCCTCAACCAAAGGTCTGCCAACCAGTGTGCAGCCGGATCGGTTCATAGTCAGCGCCAGCTCCCGTGCGGTGGATTTGGTGTAGAGATCGCCGCCGTCCATCAGAATTCCGGCGGCGCTGTCGGTGAGCAGGCCGCCCTCCCGGCGCAGCTGACCCAGCAGGCGGTACAGCCCCTCGTTCTGGCCTGCGTCGTCCAGCGACACGGCGAAGAGGATGCGGCGGTCATGGAGCGGCTGGGAAATGTCCTTCAAAATTTCGGCGTCCGTTCCGGCCAGCGCGTCTTGCAGGATGCGCAAAAACCGAGGGGAGAGATTGCTGCCGGGACAGACCACCGTCAGCGGTGTGTGGGACATAAAATCACTCCTTGTCAGGGGGAGATTGTAATACTGTTTCTTGAATAAAAAGGTTTGATTCCCTTTTTATGGCGGCGCATGCGCCGCCCCGCCTCCGGCGGGCAAAAAAAGTATTGACGGCATTCTTGGCGGCGATGCCGCTGAGCCGCTTTCCGCGGCTCTCATAAAACGATTTGATCGTTTTATAAAGAATTAGTATCAGATGATGGCAGCGAGATTGCGCTCCGTTTCCTGCAGGCGGCGGAACAGGGCGTCCGGCAGTGCCAGCGCCTCCGTTTCCAGCCCCTGCCGGGTGTAGCGGTTGCGGCAGCCAAACCACACGCTGCCAAGGCACACGCTGCCGCAGTGCCATTCGCCCCGCAGCAGCAGCAGGATCTGCATGGCGCCGGAGGAGAGGGCGGGAGCGATATAGGGCTTGAAGCCGATCTCCCGGATGCGGAGGTTGGCCTCCACCACTTCCTGTGTCAGTGACCGGGAAATGGTGTCGTCGTAATGCTCGATGGAGTTGGCGATGACCAGATCGGCGCCGTGGGGGCCGAAGCTGCGGCCTTCCGTCAGGAAGGCGGCGTAGGCGGGGTTGGACTTGGCCAGCGCGGCGGCGCGGGCGTTCATGACGCCCAGCCCCAGCCCCTGCACCTGTTCGGCAAGGAGCCCCTTGCCGTCGAAATTTCCGTCCTCGCCGGTGTTGGAGGCCAGCCACGCGGCCTTGCACAGCGGGTCAACGGGATCGCTCATCACCAGAAACAGACCGCGGAAATTGGCTTTCCTCGCCATCCGGGCGTAGTGTGCCACGATCTCACGGTTGGCATCGAACTGCGCCATGCGCACATCCTTCACGGCGCTGCCCACGGCGGGGATGGAGCGGGTGGCGGCGAACAGGAACACGTCGCAGTCGAAAAGCTGCTCCATATCCACGGGGACAACATCCGGCAGGGCATCGTAGTCCCACGGCAGGCTCACCTGACTCATCTCGGCGGTATACCGTGCCACGGTGGCGGGATTCAGGTCGCAGATGCCGATGGTGTGGAGACAGTCGCCGCCCAGCAGCTTCAGGCCCGTCAGCACCGTGCCGCCCACATCGCCCACTGCCAGAAGATTTAGACGGCGGCGTTCGGCGTTTTTGACGGTGAAGGCCAGCGCCTCCAGCCAGCGGGAGTCTGCGCCGTTGACGGCGGTGACCCGTCCCTCCGCCACGGCTCCGGCCAACTCTGCCGGAACGTCATCGGCGCTCAGGCGGGCGGGGTCAAGATAAGCGACGCCCTCCGGAGCGATGACCTGCGCCGGATGGGAGGGGCGGAAGGCGATGCGTCCCGCGCCCTCACGGATATGATGCCAGATCAGCTCGCCGTCCCAGCGCTCCGGAGCGGCGGGCAGGGGAAGACCGGCGGTCTGGGAGACCAGATGCCGGTCACCCAGGGAATAGTGGTAAAAGGTCATAGAAAAAAATCTCCTTATTCCAGAGAATCCCGCATGCGCAGCAGCAGCTGGAGGTCTTCCTCCAGACAGGCGGAGGCCGCCAGATTGGGATCATAGCGCAGGCAGGCGCCCTTGTCCGGGGACAGGGGCAGGATCACCGCCTCGCTGAGGCGGGAGAGGGTCAGGTTCCGGGCAAAGCGGCTGCGGTAGGAGGTCTCCAGCGCCAGCAGGATGTCCCGGGAGTTTTCGATGCAGGTGCGGGAGAATCGGGAAACTGCGGTCTGTCCGCACTCGCGGAAGAACTTGGGATAGGCGTAGGGCATGATGAGGTTGATGGCCGGGGTGAGGCCGGGGACGGAGGGGACGGCGTCGGCCACTGTGTCGCCGCCGATGAAGGGGTACATGGTGGATTCCACGAACCAGCAGCGCAGGTTGGGGATGAAGTACACGCAGTCGGCCTTGATGCCCCGCTCCTCCATGAGGTCCTTGCCGCGTCCGCTCATCAGGCCCACCAGCACCCGGTCCACGGGAACATTGTACTTGCGCAGCAGCGGCTCCAGGACCTGCACACGGGCGCCGGAGTGGAGCAGGTCGTCCACCAGAATGACCTCCCTTCGGAAGGAGAGGATGGTGCGGATCTGGGATTCCAGCGGCGCGTAGCCGGGGAACTCCCGGATGGTGGAGGCGCGCAGGTCGGGGGCAAAGACCTTGTCCGTGTGGATGGTCTTGGTAACGGTGTTGGGGATGGCGTTGCCGCGGAGGATCTTGCCGAAGGGGGCGCACATTTTCTCGCCCAGCACCCGGGGATAGGTGGGCTCGGCGGGTACGCCGTTGATCTCCACGATGCGCCGCACCAGCCGGTGGTAGATCAGCTCCGCGTTCAGGGAAAACACGGTGGTGCCGGGGTACAGGGCGGCCACAGACTGCTGGAACCGGGCATGGGCCTTGCGCACTGCCGTCAGCACCAGCGGGTCGGAGGAGAAGGGAGCCTTCAGGGTGGTGGCCAGATTCTGGATCAGCGCCACAGGCGAGCGCATATCCGTCAGCATCAGGGGGTGGCCGGGGACGGAATCCGGCGTGTGCAGGAAGCCGGAGCGCAGCATCAGGGCGGTGGTCTTCTCATTCTGGGCCTCGCCGGGGGCGAAGACGGCGTAGCTGCAGTCATCGCCCAGAGCGCGGAACAGCGCTTCCGTCAGCAGCATCTGGCTGATGTCCGTGTTGCTGGCGGCGGTGGTGTTGGCAGTGGCGGAGACAGTGTGCAGGCCGGTGATGAGGCAGATGCGGCCGGCGGAGTGGTCACGGATATAGTCGGCAGCGTCGGCGTCGCCCAGGGCGTCATAGAGGCCGGTGGAGGTGACAGTGCGCATGGTGAGGACGCCCAGGGTGAATACCGGACCGTCAATATCCTTGAGCACCACCATGGTGTCACGGGGGTCTGTCCGGAAAGGCTTTCCGGTGGCGGAGGTGATGGAGGCGGCTGCTTCCTGCTGTGCCGCCGTGTCGTCGGGGGACAGGCAGGAGAAGTCCAGATCGCCGGTGCGCAGCAGGCGCTTGTACTGGGGCTCACGGAGATAGAGGCTGTTGCGGTAGATATAATCCTGCACCGTGGGATCAATGAGGTTGGAGATGTCACGGCCCAGGTCGATGTTTTCCCGGATGCGGGTGGAGCTGATATCCTCCAGATGGGTGGCCAGCTGCAGCTGCAGCACGTCGCCCCGGATACAGCTGAGGTTCACGTTGGTATCCTGTCCATCGGCGATGCTGGCGCGGCGGAACACGATGTGGTTGAGGAAATGCACCGAGCCGGGGGAGGGCTCCGCCTTGTAGGAGGAGGCGTTGGCCACCACGTCACTGCCCACGCACAGGTACAGCTCCCGCCCGGCGAAGATATCCCGCAGGACGTTGAGATCGTCGGGGTTGGCCAGATTCACCGGGATGTCGTGGGGGAAGACGTACACATCGTACTCGTCGGCCACGGACATGCTCACCAGCTGGCGGCGGATGAGGCTGGGCTGTGCCTTCTTGGACCAGGAGAATTCGTCGATGGCCAGATACACCTCGAAGCCCAGGTCGCGGATGGCCTGTACGATGCCCTTGTGGGACAGGGAGAAGGGGTCGAAGGTGCCGGGGAAGAAGGCGGCCTTCTCCGGAATGGTGAAGTGGAAGGGACCGTCCTCGATGTCGTGGAGAACGATGAACCGGTACAGGTGGCTCAGGGCGGAGGCGGTGTAGAAGAAGGTGAGATCCTGCGCCCGGCTGCTGCGCAGCAGGCACATGATCTTCTTGGCGCAGAGGGTGAACAGGGAGGTCTTGTCCTGATAGCTGAGGATATCCGAGGCAAACAGCCCCTCGCCCAGGATCCGCAGGGCGCTCTGCTGCACGGGGCCGCTGGGGGCGGCCAGACCCTTCATCAGCAGGCCGGCCAGACGGCGGCGGCGCTGCTCCAGCACATCGGCGTCTTCACTGAAACGGGGGGCGTACTCCGCGTAGGACTCCAGAATGGCGCCCACGGTGTTCAGTGCGCCGCTGACCACGTTGGAGCTGGAGGAGGAGAGCAGGCCCTCCATCTGGTCGATGACCTCGTCCAGCTCCCGGGGCGTCAGCCACAGGGCGAAGCGGCCCAGATATTCGGGGATATACTTGGAGAGGTCGGACTGGCCGGTCTCCAGCGCCTTGGAAAGCTCCACGGCGATCTCGTTGCGGCGGTCGGGGGTCAGGGCGGGCGCCAGCTTCAGCAGGGACTTGCCTGCCATGCGGCGCACCACTACATGCTCACTGACCTTGATGAGGTTGGAGAAGTGGGTGGCGATGTGCAGTACGTTCTGATCGCCGCTGGTTTCCACCTGGTGAAGCAGATACTCAACACCCAGCGCCTTCAGGATCCACGGGGTGGCGGTCTTCAGGTTGTCCAGAAAAACGGCGCTGACGGCGGCGGGGTCCGCCAGCCGCTGCTGCAGAGCCGTGGGATCCAGCGCCAGCTCCCGGTAGAGCCGCATCTGCAGGAACAGCAGCGGCGTGCTGCCCTCCACGTCTGCGGAGTGTACGGCGCCTGCCATGCGGCTGCGCAGCTCCAGCCCCACGCCGGAGGATTTCAGCAGATGAGAGAACAGGTACAGGGCGGCGGCTTTCTGGGGCAGGCTGCCGATGGCCAGCCAGTGGGCGGCGAATTGGATCAGCAGCCGGCAGGTCTCCGGTGTGCAGTGATGGGGGGGAAGATTTACCACCGTGTCCATCAGGGCGAAGGCGGCGTCGCCAGCCGCGTCGGGATGCTCGTAATGGCGCAGCAGCTCCGCGAGGAATCGGGGCGCGTCGGCCTTGTCGCATTCCTGCAGCACATTGTCCACCACCAGCTTGGCGGTGTAGCGGATCTTACTGATCTGAAGGGGCGTCAGCCGCCGGTCGGGACGGATCAGCTTCTGCAGATAGTCTGCCCACAGGCGGAAGGGGAGATCCAGCTCCGGATCGGGCGCGGCGTCGGCAGGCAGCTCCTTCTTGTAGCCGGAATGGAACTTTGCCAGAATGCGGCCGATGAGGGTGGCGGCCTGACGGCGGATGTCGCCGTCGGGATTCAGCAGCTGCTCATAGAGGAACTCCAGCGTCTGCATTTTCTGGGAGGAGGAGAGGTAGGTGAAGTATTCCTCAAATACGGAGATGTACGCACGGAGCCGACCCCACTCCTTTTCGCTGTGGGCGGCCTCCAGCACGCTGGCAAACAGCTGGTCGTGGCTGAGCCGGTGCATCAGGCGGATGTTGTGCTCCACCGCGCTGCGCCGCAGGGCCTCCACCAGCCGGTGGGGGTCCATCAGGGCGGGGTCGATGTGTGGCGCGGGGGTGCCGGAGCCGTCCAGCGCCACGTCTGTGCCCAGGAACTGCAGATATTTTTCAAAGTCCAGCAGCTTGGCGTAGACGAAGCGGTAGCGCCGTGTCTTGGCGGCGTCCACATTGTCCAGCTTGCTGAGGATCACGTCAAAGGCGTCGGTGAGGGAATAGATCCTTGCGATCTCGCCGCCGCTTTCGTCCCGCTCCTGCTTTACCCGAAAGTCGGCGTACACCAGGATCAGGGACTCGGCGGAGAGGTTTTCGATCTCCAGATCCCACACGGAGTGGTTGGCTGCAATGTGGCCGATGGCGTCCAGACCCCGCTGGGTGAACCACTGGCTGGTATAGTGATAGTGCAGATACGGCACCCGCTCGCCGGGGCGGCAGCCGAACTTGCCGATGTCGTGACCTGCGGCGGCACCGCTGATGAGGGCCAGATCCACCAGACCGCCGCGGGCGGCAAAGGAGCGGGCCACCGTCATGGAGACAAAGTGGACGCCGGCGATGTGGTCCAGGGTGCGGAAGGGGGTCACCTCCCGGCCCAGACGC
>CAZQJD010000018.1:9414-19455 GCA_964593575.1 uncultured Oscillibacter sp. | reverse complement strand
GGTAGGCGAAAGCCAGACGCTCCGCCAGACCGACGGTCTCCATCAGCTCGGCAACGCGCTGCTTCAGCTCTTCCTTGGTCTTGCAGACCTTATAGACCTTCAGAGGCTCGGCGATCAGCTCAGACACGCACATACGGGGGTTCAGAGAGGAGAAGGGATCCTGGAAGATGATCTGCATGTTTTTACGCAGTTCCTTCCGCTCGGCCTTGGATACGCCGACGGTCTCCTTGCCCTGGAACTTTACGCTGCCGCCGGTGGCGTCCAGCAGACCCAGAACGGTACGGCCCAGCGTGGACTTACCACAGCCGGATTCGCCCACAACACCCAGAGTACGTCCTTCTTCGATGTCGAAGGTAACGCCGTCTACCGCGTGGAGCATACCACCGGGGGTCTTAAAATATTTCTGTAGATCCTTGACTTCCAGCAGCTTTTCACTCATTGCCGGTCGCCTCCTCTCCGCACTTGGAGCACAGGTGGCAGCGCACCAGGTGTCCGGGACTCAGTTCGGTCACTTCGGGAGCCTCGCTGCGGCAGCGTTCCATCGCATAGGGGCAGCGGGGGTTGAACTTACAACCCTCAGGCAGGTTGGCAGGATCGGGCATCAGGCCGGCGATGGGCTTGAGGCGGTGGGTCTTCTGATCCAGAGAGGGCAGAGAACCGAACAAACCCTTGGTATAGGGGTGGGCAGTCTCCTTGAAGATGCTCTTCAGATCACCGTACTCCACGATCTCACCTGCGTACATGATGGCGACCTTATCGCAGGTCTCCGCCACAACGCCCAGATCGTGGGTGATGAGGATCATGGAAGTGCCGATCTCCTTCTTCAAGTTGCTCATCATATCCAGCACCTGCGCCTGAATGGTAACGTCCAGAGCGGTGGTGGGCTCGTCCGCGATGATGAGCTGCGGCTCACAGGCCAGCGCGATGGCGATGACCACGCGCTGCTTCATGCCGCCGGAGAACTGATGGGGATACTCGCCGGCACGCTCGCCGGGGATGCCCACCATCTCCAGCATGTCGATGGCGCGGCGCTGCGCCTCGATCATGTTGCAGTTTTCATGCAGGTGGATGGACTCCGCGATCTGGTCGCCGACGGTGAACACGGGGTTCAGGGCGGTCATGGGGTCCTGGAAGATCATGGAGATATCCTTGCCGCGGATCTTCTCCAGATCCTTGATGGTCATGGTAAGCACGTCCTGACCGTTGAGGGTCAGCTTGTCGCACTCCACGATGCCGGGGGGCTCGGGCACCAGCCGCAGCAGGGACAGGGCGGTGGTGGTCTTGCCTGCGCCGGTCTCGCCCACAAGGCCGATGGCCTTGCCGCGCTCCAGCTGCAGGTCGATGCCGTTCACGGCGTAAACGGTGCCGTCGTCGGTCTCAAACCGGACCCGCAGGTTCTGCAGATCCAGTACCAAATCTTTTTCATGCATATCCGTTTACCCCTTTCGCTTCAGCTTGGGATCCAGTGCGTCGCGCAGACCGTCACCCACCAGATTGAAGGCCAGAACGGTGATCATAATGGCAAGGCCCGGGAACAGGGTCAGATAGCTGTGATCCCGGATGAACTCACGGCCGTTGGAGAGCATGGCGCCCCATTCGGGAGCGGGCACCGGCACGCCCATGCCCAAAAAGCTCAGGCTGGAGGCGGACAGGATGCCGCTGGCTACGCCCATGGTGGTACGGACGATGATGGGGGACAGGGAGTTGGGCAGGATGTGCTTGAAGATGATGCCCATGTCGCTGACGCCGGCCATGCGGGCGGCCTCGATGTATTCCTCGGCGCGCACCGGCAGAACGGCCGCGCGGGCGGTTCGGGCGAACAGCGGCACATATACCAGACCGATGGCCCACATCAGCACGCCCAGACTCTGGCCGAAGGCGGTCATGATGGCCACGCCCAGCAGGATGGTGGGGATGCCCACGAAGACCTCGCAGGTACGCAGGATGATGTTTTCGATCCAGCCGCCGTAGTAGCCTGCGATCAGACCCAGAGAGGAGCCCACGGAGCAGGCGATGGCCATGGAGACCAGACCCACGGACAGGGAGTATTTGGCGCCGTAGAGAATGCGGGTCAGCACGTCGCGGCCGTACTGGTCGGTGCCCAGCCAGTGCTCGGAGTTGGGCTCCTGAAAGCGTTCCTTGATGTGCTGCTCAACAATATCGGTATTATAGTCGTAAGCGAACTGTGCCCAGACGGCCAGGACGATGATGATGCCGACCACCACCAGGCCCAGCATGGCGCTGGGGCTCTTCTTATAGTTGCGCCACAGCTCGCTCCACATGCCTCTTTTCTTCACTTCATTGGGTGCTTTGTTCAGTTTCGTTTTCGCCATTTTCTCCACCTCACTTCGAATACTGCGCCTTGATGCGGGGGTCCACAAAGGCATAGGCGATGTCCACCAGCAGGATGGAGATGTTCAGGAACACGGTGAACAGAATGATGCAGCCGGTGGCCAGCGCCATGTCGCGGCTGTTGACGGCGTTCACGGTCAGACGACCCACGCCGGGCCATGCGAAGATGGTCTCGGTGGTGACGGCGCCGCCCAGCGCGTTGCCCAGGGTGGAGCCGAACACGGTGATGATGGGGATCAGCGCGTTTTTCAGCGCGTGCTTGCGGATGACCTGCTTTTCCGGCACGCCCTTGGCCCGGGCGGTGCGCAGGTAGTCGGCCCGGATCACGTCCAGCATGGAGGAGCGGGTGATGCGGGTCAGGGTGCCGGCCTGGCCGGTGCCCACGGTGATGGCCGGCATGATGAGGTGCAGCCAGGTGTCGCTGCCGGTGGAGGGCAGCCAGCCCAATTTAGAGGAAAACAGCAGGATCAGCAGCAGGCCCACCCAGAAGTTGGGCATGGACAGACCCAGCAGGCCGCCCACCATGCTGACGCCGTCGATCCACGTGCGGTGGTGGGTGGCGGCGGCGATGCCAAGGGGAATGGCGATGACCAGAGCCACCAGGATGCTGGCCAGCGCCAGCTTTAAGGTCGCGGGGAATCGCTGCATAAAGGCGTCGAACACGGGCATATTCATGGTGTAGGAATAGCCCAGGTCGCCCTTCAGCAGCCTGCCGATGTAGCGGATATAGCGTTCAAAGACGGTGCCGTCCAGACCGTATTCCTTGCGGAGTGCCTCTATTTGCTCCAGTGACATATCCTGCGTATTCATGGAATCCACCAGATCACCCGGCGCCAGATCCATCAGGAAGTACACAACAAAAGAAACGGCCAGCAGGACGGGGATCATCATCAGAACACGCTTTGCGATATAGCGGATCATTGTGTCCCTCCTCAGACGTGTGAAAGTGGGTCCCCCCGGCCCGGTCGGGCCGGGGGGATATGCATTTACATTAAGCGGGATCGGTCACGGCGGAGCTCAGCCGATGATCTTTTCGGCGAACTTCACCTGATCCACGCCGGCGGGATGCAGCAGAGCGCCGGTGACACCCTTGGCAACGCCCATGGCAACGGTGGGCTGAGCGATGGGGATCCAGGGGATGATGTCGCAGACCAGCAGGTTCTGCAGCTCCTCATACATCTGGGCGCGCTTGGTGGTGTCGGCCTCGGCCACGGCGCGGTCCATCAGGTCGTCCACCTCGGCGTTGGCCAGCCACACGCGGTTGCTGCCGCCCTTGGAGTTCAGGGTGTTGCGGAACATGTAGTCGGCGTTCATGCCGGGAGACCAGCTCAAGATGATCATCTCATAGCCGGAGGTCTTGGGATCGGCCTTCGTCTTCTCGGTAACGGCGGAGCTCTGCAGGATGTCCACCTTCAGGGTGATGCCGTACTTGGCCAGCTGGGCCTGCAGGTTGGTGGAGAGCTTCTCGCGGACGGCGGTGTTGGAGCAGATGACGTTGAAGGTCTTGCCGGTGGCGCCGCACTCGTCAAACAGCTTCTGGGCGCGCTCGGGATCGTAGGTGATGCCTTCGATGTCAGAGTAGTAGCCCATGTCGCGGCACATGATGCCGGTGGAGACCTGTGCATAGCCGTCCCATGCGGCGATGACCAGCTCTTCCTTGTCGATGCCGCAGGCAACGGCCTCGCGGAAGCGCTTGTCGGTGATGATGCTGTTGGAGGACTGCATGTTGAAGCCGATGTAGTGCTGGGTGCGGCCGGCGGTGGAGACCATCTCCAGCTTGGAGTCCTCAGCCAGACGGCTGAAGTCGGAGGTGCCGATGCCCAGGGCGATGTCGACCTCGCCGTTCTCCAGAGCGATCATGCGGGAGGTGGCCTCGGGGATCATCTTGAAGACCAGACGCTTGGTGTTGGGCACGGGATACAGGGTGCACTCCTCAAAGCGGACCAGGGAGACATAGTCGCTGGGAACATAGGTCTCCAGCTTCCAGGGACCGGTGCCGATGGCGACGGCCTCTTCCTCGGGCATGGTCTCAAAGGCTTCCTTGGACAGGATGGCCAGGGAGTTGGATGCCATGGCGTAGTTATAGTCCACGTTGCCGGTGACCAGCTTCAGCTCGAAGGTCAGGTCGTTCACCTTGATGAACTCCTTGATCTGGGCCATGTAGCCGGAGGTGATGGAGTTTTCGGCGGCGCGGTCAAAGGTGAACTTGACGTCGTCCGCGTCCAGAATGGTGCCGTCATGGAACTTGACGCCGCTCTTCAGGGTGAAGCGCCAATGATCCAGTGCGATCATTTCCCAGCTCTCCACCAGCTCGCCGGCGTTGGCCATAACGGACAGGTCGGTGTCGGTCAGCAGGTCATGGGTGCAGTCCTGCACGATCTGGTTGGCACTGAGGGTGGAAGCCTGGGGATCGATGGTGTTGAACTCACCGTTCAGGGCAATGATGATCTCTTCCTTGTAAACGGGATCGCTGGTGCTGGGGGTGCCGGGGGTGCTGGTGGTGCTGGGGGTAGTGGTGGGCTTGTCGCCGCCGCAGGCCACAAGGCTCAGCACGGTCAGCAGACAGAGGAGCAGCGCGGTAAACTTCTTGAATTTCATCTCGGGTTCCTCCTTGTTGATTTTGTGGCGGAATGCGCGATTCCTGCCTTTGAAAATATATAAGCAAAATCTGTGCCAGTGTAAATTTTTTGTAAACGCTCGTTTTTTTCTGTTTTGAAAGGTCAAAAAACTGCCGCCACGCGCAAATTTTGCCGATAAAAGGCGGAACGACCGGAAGCCGCTCCGCCTGTTCTCAGGGAATATTGTATTCGTTGAGCTTGTTCAGCAGACCTCGCTTGCTGATGCCCAGCGCCTCGGCCGTCCTGTCCCGGCGGCCCTGATGCTTTTTCAGGGTGGCCAGAATGGCCCGCCGCTCCAGCTCCTTCAGATTTACGGAGGAGAGGAATTCGTCGATGGACTCCTCCCGGGCCGCCTGCCGCAGGCGGCTGCCGGAGAGCTCCTCCGGCAGATCCCGGATGTCCACGATGCCGCCGTCGCAGACGATGGTGGCGTATTCCAGAATGTTGGCCAGCTGGCGCACATTGCCCGGGAAGGGATAGCGCAGAATGGCCTCCTGAGCGCTGGCGGTGAGGCCCTGAATGGATTTGTTCATTTCCGCGGAGGACTGCTTGAGGAAGTGGGCGCACAGCAGGGGGATGTCCTCTGTCCGCTCCCGCAGCGGCGGCATGGACAGCTCCACCACGTTCAGACGGTAGTAGAGGTCCTGCCGGAACCTCTGCTGGGCGATCATGGCCTTGAGATCCTGATTGGTGGCGGAGATGATCCGCACGTCCACCTGCCGCACCTCCGTGGAGCCCACGGGGGAGAACTCCTTTTCCTGCAGCGCCCGCAGCAGCTTGCCCTGCAGGTTCAGGGGCATGTCGCCGATCTCGTCTAAAAAGAGGGTGCCCTTGTCCGCCAGCTCCAGCTTGCCCTTGCGGTCCTGGGCGGCGCCGGTGAAGGCGCCCTTCCGGTAGCCGAAGAATTCCAGCTCCAGCAGGTTTTCCGGGATGGCGGCGCAGTTGACCACGATGAAGCGTTCCTTTTTCCGCTTGCCCTCGTCGTGGATGGCACGGGCCACCAGCTCCTTGCCGGTGCCGCTCTCGCCGGTGATGAGCACGCTGGCGTCCACGTCCTTCACCTGATGGATGCGGGAATAGACCCGCTGCATGGCGGGACCTTCGCCCACGATCTTCCGGAAGGTCTGGCGGCTGCGCAGCTCGTCGGAGAGAAAGAGGATCTCCTCATTCATCTTCCGCACCTCCAGCGTCTGGGACAGGAACAGCCGCAGCTGCTCCAGATCCAGCGGCTTGGTAAGATAGGTATAGGCGCCTGCCTTCACGGCCTCCACCGAGGAGCCGATGCTGCCGAAGGCCGTCATCATGATAACGGACACGTCCGGATGGTCCTGCTTGATCTGTCGCAGCACCTCCATGCCGTCCTCCTCCTGCAGCTTCAGATCCAGCAGCACCACATCGCAGCTTTCCGTTTTCATCCGCTCCAGAGCGGGGGCGGCGGTGTTGAAGGTGGAGACTTCGTATTCCTTTTTCAGCGCCAGAGACAGGGATATGCAGATCCCCGGCTCGTCGTCAATGATCCATACGATGGGCTTCATGCTCGCCGGCCTCCTTGAAAATCATTTTCATGCGGGTGTATTCCCCCAGAGTGCTTTCGATCTCCAGCCGTCCGTCGTTTTCCCGGACATACTGCTTGGTCAGGGCCAGACCCATGCCTGTGCCCTTTTTCTTGGTGGTAAAGAAGGGGTCGGTACACTGGAGGATGTCCTCCTCGCTCATGCCGGAGCCCTCGTCATAGATCTCCAGAACGAACTCCCCGCCGCTGCGGTATCCGGTGATCTGAATGCTGGGGCTTGTGCCGGCGGAGGCGCCTCCGGCGATTTTGGATTCCACTGCTTCGATGCTGTTGATCAGCAGGTTCACCAAAGCCTGCCGCAGCTGGTCGCCGTTGGCGTAGAGGTATACGTCCTTCGGCATATCGCTGCGCATGTCGATCTTTTTCTTGGCGGAAAGGTAGGCCAGACCCACGCAGTCCTGCACCAGCTCCCACACGGAGATGCGCTCCTTGTGCTCTCTGGGCGGACGGGCATAGTTGATCAGCACCTCGATCATCTTGCTGATGCGGTCCACTTCCCGGGGCACATATTCCTGAAAGGCGGCCTGCACCTCCGGATCGTCCCGCTGGCTGTGGATCAGGGAGGAGAAGGTGCGGATGGACATCAGGGGGTTTTTGATCTCGTGGGCCACGCCGGCAATGATGCGGTTCAGCGCCTGGTTTTTCCGCTGCTCAAATACCTCCTGCTTGCGGCTTTCCTCCCAGGTAACGTCCTCCGCCAGCAGGATGATCTCTTCCTCCGTGCTGGTCAGATGGCACTGGTAGCGGTAGGTGTGGCGGTCGCCGCCGCGGCCCATGGAGACCAGCTCCGGCGCATCCCGCTTTTCCTGTACGAAGCGCAGGGCGTCCTCCCAGATAGTACTGAACAGCTTCGTGTCCCGGATATTCCCCAGAGGAACGTCGCCGTCCGGCAGACCCGCCATGGTGCGGGCCACGGAATTGGCCAGCAGAATGGTGCCGTCCCGCTGGACCAGCAGGCTCCCGCCGGGGGAATGCTCCACCAGCCGGTTTCGCAGGTTGCCGGCGTGCTCCAGCTGGATCACCTTCTGATTCAGCTCCGAGGTCTTTTCCGCCACCAGCACCTTCAGCCGTGCGTTCATATAATAAAAAGTGGCGATGATAACGCCTGCGATGACGCCGAATATGGCGAGGCCCCACAGCAGCAGCCGGATGCGGGTCTGCATGTCCTGCTTGTCCAGATCGATGAGCCACTTGGAAAGGATGTCGTTGTATTGGTTGCTGGCCCGCAGGTCGCCGATGTCGTCATTGAGCCTGCTGTGCAGCAGCCGGTCGCTTTCCCGCATCAGCAGCATGTAGTCCACCTCTGTGATCTGGCTGACTGCCACGCTGTATGCGCTGCGGATGCCGGCTTTTTCCAGCATGTAGAGCATGCTGTCCTTCACGCATACCACCGCGTCCGCCTGTCCGGAGATCAGCTGCCGGTAAAGCTGCTGCTGGGAGCCTACCGGGACCATGGTGGCGCTGGGGAGCCGGGAGATCTGGTTGAGGCTCACCGAGCCCAATTCAAATCCCAGCCTGTACGGCGAGGGGGCGCTTCCCCGGTAGATCACCCTTTCTGTCTGGTCAAGGGGGACGATCATGCACACGGAGGAAGAGGAAAGACTGCTGGTAAAGGTCACCTTGGTGTTGTTGGCCACATCCCCCGGCAGCGCGCCCAGCACGATCCGGACATCTCCGTTTTCCAGTGCGGCCACCGCGTCCGTCAGCCGGTCGTATATGACATATTCGAATGTAAGATCTCTGTTTTTGGCCAGTATGTTCAGGATCTCGATGTGCATTCCGGTGAGCTCGCCGGTCTCGTCGATATAGTGCAGCGGGGGAAGGTCTGCGCAGACAGCCACCTTCACCTCTGTCAGGGCTGCGGAGGGCGTATGCAGAGAAAGGAAAAGCGCGGCGAAGGAAACGGCAAGAATTGCCGCCCTGTGCAGGAAATTCCGCTTTTTCATATCGTATACCCCCCTTTGTATATTAAACAAGCAAAATTCATACCAATTTTGTTGCCTCGCGGCTACATTATACCTCTTTCCGTTGGTTTCTTCAACGGAGCATTGCGCTTTTTCGACAGGTGGGATATAATGGCATCAAAAGTTTTCCGGTGAAGGGGGCGGGCGGATGGAACTGAATATACGGGCGGAGGCCAGGGCGGAGGCCATGCCGCTGCCTCTGGTGGTGCAGTCCCTGAACGTTTTGGCCATGGACGCCTGCGCGCTGGAGGATCGCATTCAGAGGGTCCTTCTGGAAAACCCGCTTCTGGAGGCCGCGCCCTCCCACGGTTCTGGCGAGAGCCGGGAATACCTCTTTGCCTCGGCGCGGCAGAGCGTCAGCTTTTCTGACCAGCTCCACCGGCAGCTGGGCTGCCTGCGTCTCCCGTCACGACTGGCCCGGGCGGCGGCGCTGCTCATCGACTGTCTGGATGAGGACGGCTATCTTCGTGAGGATCTCGCGGAGCTGGCGGCGGAATGGCGGCTGTCTCCGGCGTTTCTGGAGGAGGCGCTGGGCGTGGTGCAGAGTCTGGAGCCCACCGGCGTGGGCTGCCGCACCCTGTCCGAGTGTCTGCGGCTGCAGCTGCTGGAGCTGGCCCCGGAAAACACGCTGGCGCTGGAGATCGTTACCGACCATCTGGAGGAGCTGGCGGCAGGGATGTTTTCCCTGTCGGACTATGACCCGGAGGAAGTGGAGGAGGCCATCGCGGCCATCCGTTCCCTGTCTCCCCGCCCCTGCGCCAATTGCGGCGAGGATCGCACGGAGTATATCGTGCCGGATATCCGGGTCTGGCTGGATGAAAACGGCGTGCTCTGCGCCGAGCTCATCAACCAGCCTGCCGCCCCGGTGCTCTCGCCTCTGTATCATGACTATATGAAGGCCGGCACCGGAGAGGACCGGCAGTATATCCGTGACCAGATCGCCATGGCCCGGAATTTTCTCCATGCCATGCAGATGCGCTCCCAGACCATGGGGCTGATCGCGCAGTTTCTCATCACCCGTCAAAAGGAGTTTTTTCTGGCCGGTCCGGCGGCACAGAAGGCCATTTCCCTCTCCGCGCTGGCGGAATCGCTGGAGCTTCACGTTTCCACGGTGAGCCGCGCGGTGGCCGGCAAGTATGTGGAGTTCCGGGGCGCGGTGTTCCCTCTGCGGGACCTCTTTCAGGGCAACGGAGCCGGTGAGCTTTCCCGGACGGCCATCATCCGGCGCATCCGGGCGCTTCTGCAGGCGGAGCCCGGCCTCAGTGACAGCCGCATCGCCGACCGGCTGGAGGAGCAGGGCATCCGCATCTCCCGGCGGACGGTGAATAAATACCGGCATATGGGATAAAAGGAAAAGCTCCGGCGCGGCAGTCTGACTGCCGCGCCGGATTTGCGTGCTTCGGGATTCGGGTTCAGTGATGGATGCCGCGGTGCTGGTCACCCGTGGGATTGCTGCCGAACTCATAGTCGTTGCCCGGCAGGATGGCATTGAGCAGAACGCCGGCGATGGCGGCGATGGCAAGGCCGGTAAGGG
>CAZQJD010000018.1:0-9404 GCA_964593575.1 uncultured Oscillibacter sp. | reverse complement strand
GCCAGGATAAACCAGGCTCTCGTCGGTCTGCCAGTAAGTGCCGGTCTTGCGCAGGGTGATGGAGGTGCCGGCCACGGTGAAGGTCAGACCGCTGGAGAAGCCCAGTCCGCACACCAGGATCACGGCGGCGATGATCAGGTTCCGGGAGTTGGTGAAGTCCACCTTGTTTTCCACGATGTTGCGCACGCCGATGGCGGAGATCATGCCGTAGAGGATGAAGGACACGCCGCCCACAATGGCCGAAGGCATGGAGCCGATGACCTCGGCCATCTTGGGGATGAAGCCCAGCACGATGGCAAACACGGCAGCCAGACGGACCACGCGGGGATCATGGACGTTGGACAGCACCAGAACGCCGGTGTTCTCGCCGTAGGTGGTGTTGGCCGGGCCGCCGAACATGGCGGAAAGAGAGGTGGCCAGACCGTCGCCGATCAGCGTGCGGTGCAGGCCGGGGTCTTCGATAAAGTTGTTTTCGGTGGTGGCGGAGATGGCGGAGATATCGCCGATGTGCTCCATCATGGTGGCCAGGGCGATGGGCGCCATGACCAGAATGGAGGTGATGTCAAACTTGGCGACGGTGAAGGGCGGCAGGCCGATCCAGCTGGCATTTGCCACGGCAGCGAAGCTCAGCAGAGGCTGGGCAACGCCGTTGGCGTCTGTCACCGTCACGCCGCAGGCGTTCATGATGATGGCGGCAGCGTAGGAAATGACCACGCCCATGAGAATGGGGATGATCTTGAACATACCCTTGCCCCAGATATTGAAAATGATGATGGTGGCCAGCGCGATCAGCGCCAGAGGCCAGCAGGTAGCGGCGTTGGAGACGGCGGAGGGTGCCAGCGTCAGGCCGATGCAGATGATGATGGGGCCGGTGACCACAGGCGGAAGGAAGCGCATGACCTTCCTGACGCCTGCCACCTTGATGATGGCGGCCAGGATCAGATACACAAGGCCGGCAATGACAATGCCGCCGCTGGTGTAAGCCAGCTTTTCACTGGCGGGCATACCGGCATAGATGCCGCTCTCCAGCTGTGCCATGGTGGAGTAGCCGCCCAGAAAAGCGAAGGAGGAGCCAAGGAAAGCGGGAACCTTCATCTTGGCACATGCGTGGAAGAACAGGGTGCCGATTCCGGCGAAGAACAGCGTGGTCTGGATGTTCAGAGGCAGACCGTAGCCCTGCACAAGGATGGGAACGAGGATGGTTGCGCCGAACATGGCGAACATATGCTGCAGACCGAGGATCAGCATTTTGGGAATGCCCAGCTGACGTGCGTCGCGGATGGGTTGATTGTTCATGGTTTTGTTTTCTCCCTTCTGATGGTGGTTGTCTCCGGCGGTGGAATATGGTATTCTGTCTGTGGTCGTTTTTTGTACTTTATCACATTATTTTCGGTGATACAAGAGTGTTTGCGGCAGAAGAAAGGCGGTGAGACCCATGAAAATCGGACTGGTAGGCGCGGCAGCCACCATTGAGACCATCCATACGCTGATGGATGGGGAAGAGGTTTTTGTGGAGCTGGTGGATTATCCCTGTCATCGTGAGAATGTGGTGGAGCTGCTGGCGGAGATCCAGAGCGGACTGGACGGAGTGCTTTTTACCGGAGAGGCTATTTTTGTCCATGCGGGGCGGTATGCCTCTGCCATTGTCCCGTGGACCTACCTGAAACGCTCTGTCAATTCTGTTCTCTGTGTACTGCTGCGGGCCGTCATGGACGGCCACGATATCCGCAGGATCACCTATGATCTGCCCTACTTCACATCTAAGGAGATGCTGGGCCTGCTCTGTGACCGGGTGGGGCTGGACAAGAACGAGGTAATGGTGAACTGCTACAGTGAATATAAGGATTCTGTGCCGGATGCCGGAAGAAGCGTGATGCATCAGCAAGCGGCCCTGCACTGGCATCTGGAGAATTTCCGCGCGGGGCGCGCGTCGGTGTGCCTGAGCAGCGTGGACACTGTGGTGTCCCACCCGCTGCTGAAGGAATATCCGGCCTTTCAGGTGAAGATCACCGGGGAGGATGTGGTGGAGGCGCTGAATACGCTGCGCTTCCGCAGTCAGCTGCAGACGCGGCAGCTGGCAGACCGTCACATGGAGGCGGTATTGTCCATCACCGTGTATTTGCAGGATACCTATACCCACGGTATCCGGGAATACCGTCAGCTCCAGAGTACCTACCATGTGGAAAAGGCTGTGCTGCGGTTCGCGCAGGGCATCGGCGCGTCTGTGGAAAAGGATTCCGGAGGCTGCTATCTGCTTTATGCCGCCCGGTCGGAGCTGGAGCTGCGGACGGAAAATCTGACGAGGCTGGATTTTGCGGCAGACTTGCTCTCTGTGATGGATGTGCAGCGGGTAGCGGTGGGTGTCGGCTTCGGCCTTACCCACAGCATTGCCCGGGCCAATGCGCTGCAGGCAGCCAAAGCCGCGCGGCTGCAGTCCTACAGCTGCTGCTATACCGCCGACGGCGATGCCCGCCCGGAGGGGCCGCTGCTGATTACCGGGAGCTGCTCCGGAGAGGAGCGGGATAAGATCATCGTTGAGCGGATCGCCGCGGAAACCTATGTGGGTGTTTCCGTACTGAATACCCTCATCAAGGCACAGAAGCAATATGGCTTCGATGTCATCACCTCCGGCGAGCTGGCGGAGATGTGCCGGTTGTCGGTCAACCAGATGAACCGGATCCTGACGAAGCTGGAAGCGGGAGGCTACGCGAAGATCGTAGGCAGTCAGGCGCATTCCACCACCGGCAGGCCCCGGCGGCTGATCCGTCTGGACTTTGGAATTTGATGAAAAACAGGGCGCGGATGCATTTCACTGCACTCCACGTCCTGTTTTTTTAGTTTTGTGCAAGTTTTGTAACTTTTTATTTCCGAAAGGGTTGACTATCATAGAGACAGGCTTACAATGAAAAAAAATACCGTTTGGAAAAGAGGTTGGTTATGTCAGAAAAAGTGTTTCAGTGTGTAAGCGCCAGAGAGAAGGAATATCTGGAATTCCTCAAGGGTATGATCGAGCTGGAGAGCTATACCCCTGACAAGGCGGATGTGGACGCCGTGGCCGAGTACATCCGTCAGTTTGCCGAGGCACATGGTTTCAACACAAAGGTAGTACCTTTTGAAAAGGCCGGAAACGGCCTGTTAATCACCTGCAATGAGGACGCTCCCATGCTCCCGGTGACCTTCACCGGCCACATGGACACGGTGCATCCCAAAGGCACCTTTGAAGAGCCCCTGTTCCGCGAAGCCGACGGAAAATTCTTTGGCCCCGGCGTGCAGGACATGAAGGGCGGCATCGTGGTGGGCATGCTGGCCATGCAGGCGCTGATGGACGCCGGCTATCGTGACCGTCCTCTCAAGCTGGTGCTCATCGGCGACGAGGAGCTCAGCGAAGGTCTTTCCGGTGAGGCCGGAAAGGATTTCATTCGGGATTCCGCCCGCGGCAGCGCCGCCGCCATCACCCTGGAGGGCACCGGCGATGAAAAGCGCATCACCGTGGGCCGCAAGGGCTCCATCCGCTACCGCGTCCATGTGAAGGGCAAGGCTTCCCACGCCGGCAGCGCTTACAGCAAGGGCATCAGCGCCATCAAGGAGGCTGCCCATAAGATCCTCAACATCGAGGCTGCCAGCGTGCAGGAGCAGATCACCTACAACTGCGGTCTGCTGAAGGCGGGCAGCGCACCCAATACCGTGCCGGAAAACGCGGAGTTCACTCTCTACAACCGCTACTGGACCATGGCCCAGCGGCAGGAAATTCGGGATCACGTGGAGGGTATCATCGCCACCTCCTATATTCCCGGCACGGAATCCACCTTTGAGATCATCGGCGAGCGGCCGCCCATGGAGCCCACGGAGGGCAACTATGCCCTGTGCGAGCATATCCGCAGCATTTCTGAGAAATACGGCATGGGCGAGATGCATTCACACCTGCAGATGAGCGGCTCCGACGCCGCCTACACCACCATGGCAGGCGCACCCAGCGTCTGCAGCATGGGTCCGCTGGGCTCCGGCGCCCATTCCACCCGTGAGTTTATTTACATCGACTCCATTGCCAAGCGCGCCAAGCTGATGGCCGCTGTAGTGGCAGAGCTGCCGGAGGATTTCGGCAAATAAAGGGAGAGAACACAACATGAACGCCCATAGAATTCCTGTTGAAGAACTGAAGAAGGTTTGTGCCAAGGTGGACGGCGACTGCGCACTGTATGTTTCCGTTCCGGAAACCGGCGAGAAGCTTGCCCTGAACGAAGATAAGATTTTCAGTGCTGCCAGCACCATCAAGATCCCCATGCTGGCTCTGCTGTTTCAGGATGCGGAGGCTGGGAAAGTGGATCTTTACAAAAAGATCCGCGTGAAGCCGGAAAACCGTGTGGTGGGCAGCGGCATCCTCCGCTCTCTCTGCCCTGATCTGGAGCTGCCCCTCTTTGATATTGCCAACCTGATGATCGTTATGAGCGACAACAGCGCCACCAACGAAGTGGCGGACGCCGTAGGCATGGATCGGGTGCGGCAGTACTGTATCGACAACGGTTACACGAATACATGGATGTGGCGGAAGATGTTCTTCAAGGGCTATATGCCCGAGCCGCAGGTTCCCGAGGGGATGCCGGTGAACGCCACCACCGCCGGTGATCTGGGCCGTATGCTGGAGAGCTTGGCCGCGGGCACCTGCGTCAGCGAAAAGGCCAGCCGGAAGATGGTGCAGATCATGGCAGGCCAGCGTCTTGCCCGTCTGAAAACGCTGCTGCCCTGCGCTGAACGTGTGGAGCCCTATGCGGAAAAGCTGGAGCTGCCGCCGGAGGGCAAGGTGGTGGTGGCCAGCAAGGGCGGAACCCTGACAGCGCCCGGTATTGCACACGATGCGGGTATTTTCTACCTGCCGGACGGCCGGTATTATGTAATGGTCATGTGTACGCAGAGCAGCAGTGTGGATGTGACCACCAAGATCATCAACGAAGCGGGCCTCGTGATGTACGAGGCTATGAAGTAAGGAGATGGAACCATGAAAGCATATAACAAGTTTTCCCTGACGCACTATGCCGCTACCGTCTGCAAGCTCATGGGCATTGAGGCGCCCGCCTGTGCGGAGCCGCCGCTGGACTGGGCCTGCGAAATTCTGTCCGATCTGTGCAAGGACGGCTTTGACCGGGTGCTGATCCACAATCCCGACGCGGTGGGCATGTGGCTGTATCAGGCGTATCCCGATGCCTTTGAGCCGGTGCTGAAGCACACCCAGCTGACCATCCCCTTCAAGACGGTGATGCCCTCCGTGACGCCGGTTTGCTTCGGCACCATGTATACCGGCGCGGAGCCTGCCGTCCATGGCATTCAGTCCTATACCAAGCCCGTCATCAAGATCGACACCTTCTTTGACGCGGTGCTGCGTGCCGGGAAGAAGGTGGCCATGATCGTCACCCCCAACTGCTCTCTGGCAAGGGTATTTCTGGAGCGGGACATCGATTTCTACCATGTTGCCACGGAGGAAGCGGCTGTTGTGAAGGCACAGGAGCTGATCCTGCAGGATGAGCACGATGTGATCTGCGTCTACACCTTTATGTATGATACGCTGACCCATCGCGCCGGCACAGAGAACCCGGATACGCTGGAAGCGCTGTACCGTCAAGGTGTTTTCTTTGACACGCTGGTATCCACGGTGAAGCGCAGATGGAAGCAGCACAACACCCTCATCGCCTTCTCGCCCGACCACGGCGCCCACGATGTACCGCCCGGTGAGGTGAAGTACGGCAGCAAGGGCAACATCCACAAGGGTACCCACGGCACCGACCAGACGAAGGATCTGAACATCCTCCACTATTTCGGTGTGGTGCGCCGCAGTCAGTAACAGGAAAGGAACGGGAAGTGTATGAAACTGCCGAAAGTCAAATTCACCGCCGCCGGCGATATGCTGATCCAGCGGGTGATCTCCACCGAGTATGAGGGCTTCCGTGCTGTCAGTGATTACATCCGCAAGGGCGATGCCCGCTTCTTCAACTTTGAGTCCATCATCTACCGGGACGGAATCTGGGGCAACCAGTTCAACGGCGGCTCCTTCCACAACTCCGATCCCCGGACGCTGGACATCGCCGCCGAGTACGGCTTCAACATGATGTCCTTCGCCAACAACCACACCTTCGACTGGGGTTACGGCGGCCTGATCTCCACACTGGACGCCCTGAAGGGGACAAGCTTTGTCCATGCCGGTGTGGGCATGAATCTGGATGAGGCGGCGGCTCCCGCCTATCTGGACACCCCCAACGCCAGAGTGGCGCTGATCTCCATGACGGCTTCCATGGTCAACGACGCGGCCATGGCCGGCAAGCAGTCCCGCCGCATCATCGGCCGCCCCGGCGTCAACGGCCTGCGTCTGCAGGAGAGGATGGAGGTCACGCCGGAGCAGTTCCGTGTCCTGCAGGAGATCGCCGACACCAGCGGCATCAACGATTCCATCAGGATCTCCCGTGCGGAGGGCTATACCTCCCTGAAGAAGGACGACACCGTGGAGCTGGGCCGGAATATGAAATTCTTCTGCGGCGGCAAGGCCCATTACCATACGGAACTCCACAAAAAGGATATGGCCCGTCTGGAGCAGGCCATCCATGAGGCCAAGAGTCAGGCGGATTACATTCTGGTGAGTATCCACGCACACCAGACCAGCGGCAATTCCAAGGAGAATCCCGCGGAGTTTCTGGTGGAGTTTGCGCACCGCTGCATCGACATGGGCGCTCACGCGGTGCTGGGCCACGGCCCGCATCTGCTGCGTCCTCTGGAGATCTACAACGACCGGCCTATTTTCTACTCTCTGGGTGACTTCATGCTCCACAACGAGAGCGTTACCTTCGCGCCGGAGGATATGTATGAAAAGTACGGCCTCACCTCCGACGATCCCCTGTGCGAGATCTACCGCAAGCGCTCCCGGAACTACACCGTGGGCCTGCTGACGGATCACAAGATGATGGAGTCGGTGATCCCCTATTTCGAGATGGAGGACGGCCGGCTGACCCATCTGGAGCTGTTCCCCATTGAGCTGGGCTTCGGCGAGCCGCGCTACCGCCTGGGCAATCCCCGGTTCTGCCCGGATCGCGGCATCATCGAGCGCCTGACCGAGATCTCCGCACCCTATGGAACGGAGATCACCGTTGATGAGCGGGGCATTGGTGTGGTAAAGCTGCCCTGATGATTTTACGAACCCGAAGTCTGCCAAGGCTTCGGGTTTTTTCCAGGGGCGGTTGCAAGACGAAATGGAGAGTGGTATAATCTTCCGCGGATGCTCCGCGGAGGGAACTCGTGTCTTTCGAGACTTTTGCCATTCGCTTTGGCAGCGCATCCCTGCGCATCAGCGCGTCCATCGTTGTGATCGACCTGACGGCGTATGCTGAGCGCATGATCGACGGAAGAAAGGAAGCTATGTTTATGAAATCCGGATATCTCTTTATCGCACTGGCGACGCTGCTGTTCTCCAGTATGGAGGTGGCACTGAAATTTGTGGCAGGCCAGTTCAATCCCATTCAGATGACCTTCTCCCGATTCCTGGCGGGTGGTATCGTTCTGCTGCCGCTGGCCATCCGAATGCTGAAAAAGCGCGGCGCCAGGCTGGATGCCGCGGCGCTGCGTACCTTCGCGCTGCTGGGCCTCACCGGCATTGCCGCCAGCATGTCCCTGTATCAGATGGCGGTCACCCGGGTGAACGCCTCCGTGGTCAGCGTGCTGTTTTCCAGCAACCCCATCTTCGTGACGCTGTTTGCCTTCCTGATCCTGAAGGAGGCCATCTCCAAGCATCAGATCGCGGGTCTGCTGCTGGACATCGTCGGTATCATCTGCATCATTGATCCCCTCCACATGGAGCTGGATGCCGTGGGTATCGCATGCGTGCTGGGCGCAACGCTGCTGTTCTCCCTGTACGGCGTGCTGGGCAAGAAGCAGAGCGCCCGCTTCGGCGGTGTGGTGACCACCTGCTTCGGCTTCTTCTTCGGCGCGGCGGAGCTGATGGCGCTGGCTGCCCTGACCCATATCCCCGCGGTGGCGGCTGCCCTGACCAATGCGGGACTGGAGCTGTTTGCCGAGATCCCCTTCTTCACCGGCTACACGTTGAAGTCCCTGCCCATTGTGCTGTATATATTCCTGGGTGTTACCGGCGGCGGCTTTGCCTCCTACTTTACCGCCATGGAGAAGACCTCTGCCCAGCAGACCAGTCTGGTGTTCTTCTTCAAGCCTGCACTGGCACCCGTGCTGGCATTCCTGATCCTGAAGGAGCAGATCCCCGGCAACATGATCCTTGGCATCATTCTGATCCTGTGCGGTTCCTTCGTCTCTCTGCTGCCCGGCCTGATGGCCCTGCGGAAGAAGGAAGCCGCGAAATAAGCTGTGGATATATGAGAACTTCCCGGAATCCCTTGCAGGATTTCGGGAAGTTTTTTGTCATTTGGCGGCTTCGGCGTAGCGGTTATCCACCAGCTCTTCGAAGACCACCCATTCAGATCGCTTCAGTTCGCCGGCCTGCTCCATGACGGTCTCCAGCCGCTCCAGAGCCTCCTGCTCCATGACGGGGGTGGCGTTCCAGGCGTCGATCTCCTTGTAGCGCTGGGCCACGGTGGCCAGCACATCCACATCGGTGTCCGGGAACTGATGGGCGATGGAGGCGGCGATCTCCTGGGGAGAGTGCTCCTGTACCCACTTCTGACCCTTGGCAATGGCATTGGTAAAACGCTGGATCAGACCGCTGTTTTCCTTCATGTAGGTCTGGGAGGCGAAGTAGGCGGTGAAGGGGATCTCGCCGCTCTCCTGACCGATGGAAGTGAGGATGTAGCCCTGGCCGGCCTGCTCCACCTCGGTGGCGGTGGGCTCAAACAGTGTCACATAGTCGCCGTTGCCGCCGGTGAAGGCGCCGGCCATCATGTTGAACTGCACGGAGGTGTCTACCTCGGCATCCACATGGGGCTCCACGCCGTTGAGACGCATGACGTATTCCAGCGTCATCTCCGGCACGCCGCCGGCGCGGCCGCCGATGATGGTCTTGCCCCGCAGATCATTCCAGGAAAAGTCGCCATCGGTGCGGCCCACCAGGAAGGAGCCGTCCCGCTTGGTCAGCTGGGCGAAGACCTTGGGATAGTCCTCCTTGCCCTGATTGTAGACATAGATGCAGGCCTCCGGCCCGGCCAGACCGATGTCGGCCTGATCCGTCAGCACGGCGGTCATCACCTTGTCGGCGCCGCCGCCGTTGGTCAGTTCGATGGAGATGCCTTCTTCCTCGAAGAAGCCCTCCTTCATGGCCACATACTGCGGCGCGTAAAAGACGGAATGGGCCACCTCGTTGACCCGGACGGTGGTCAGTTCGGTTTGCTGCGCGTCGCTGCCGCAGCTGCAGATCAGCAGCGTCATGGTCAGAGCGCACAGCAGAGAAGCAAGTTTTTTCATGG
>CAZQJD010000017.1:0-19584 GCA_964593575.1 uncultured Oscillibacter sp. | reverse complement strand
ATGTCTTTTCTTGTATCCCTCAACGCCAATGATCACCAAAACCTCATACCCATTTCGGATAATGCTGTCTGGCTCGTCTATTTCGTTGCATATTGCCGACACCTCACCAGTATTCTTCAATTCTTTGATCATAATGGTTTTTGGAATTCTTGCGTACTCTCGCTTAATATCCAGCCTGCCATCCTCCGTACGATACCGGAGATGTATATTGAAAAACTCACTATCCATAATCACCATCTCCGGGATTCCGTTGCGAGTCACAAAGACAGGCTCCCCGCAGTCCTGACAGAATTCTACGATACCAATCGTATCTTTCAGCATGGTAAGCGGAATAAACTCCGGCATAGCATTACCCTCCTCAAATCTTTATTATGGCCTTTTTCTGGCCTCGTTTTTTCAAAAGGAAAGCACCCACTTATCAAAAGTGAGTGCTTTCTTGGTTTTCGGTTAACCTATTGCATGAAGTCGTATCGCCACATCAAAAGGTCGACTCGTTCAGCCTGTTCCCAATCATTTCCGTAATTCTTTGCCAGAAAATTTAATGTGTGCTCCAACCGCCTCGTTTCTTCGTCTGTTCCGTAGAACCACAGCGTTAACAGGGTATAAAATCGGTTGTTGATATCTCGATTCAGTTTGGTCATGTCAGCATCGTCCAGACAGGTACCGTCTGTATGCAGATCCTCAATGATGCTGTTTCGGAATATCAGAAGAGTCAGAGCCTTTGATAGCGCCTGTAATGTTCGCTCATCCATTGGCTCCACCCGCGGCTTCCAGCATGTTCTCAATGAAGATACCGTAACCTCTCGTCGGGTCATTTACCAGCACGTGTGTGACTGCTCCCACAATTCGGCCATTCTGAATAATAGGGCTGCCAGACATACCCTGCACGATACCGCCGGTGAGCGCCAGCAGCTCCGGATCCGTTACTTCCAGCAACATATCTCTGGGGTCGGACGAATCGCGAAACAGCTTTGTGATCTCCACTCGGTAGTCCCGGACAAAGTCACCCTCCACATTGCAGCGGATCACAGCCGGGCCTGTGTGAATATCACTGCTTTCCGCTGCCGGCAGCGCTTCCCCCAGATCGGAAAGCGCTTCCGCGTGACCGAATATGCCGCATTCCGTGTTGGCGTACAAGGTCCCCAGCTCAGAAGTCAGCTCAAAATCGCCTTTCAGCTGCCCCGCAGAACCGCATGCCCCCTTTTTCACAGTCTTCACCGTGGACGGCAGAATGGTCCCCGAAGAAAAGGGCATCAACTGGGCGGTATCCACATCGTTGATCCCATGTCCCAGCGCGCCGAATGTTCCGTTTTCCGGGTCATAATAGGTGATGGTGCCGATGCCGGCCATACTGTCACGGATCCACGCTCCGATGGCGTAGATACCGGACTCATTTTCCTCCGGTGTGACCGACAGGGTTCTGCAATCGTTGTTTCTCCGGATCTGCAGCTCCATGCTTCCGCCGCCGGAGGACTGCAGCATGGACTGAAACTGTTCCGTGGATGTCACCGCCGTTCCGCAGCACTGCAGGATCACATCGCCGGTCTCCAGTCCGCACCTCCGGGCAGGTGTGGTGCCTTCCGGCAGACCTACCACCAGAACGCCCCGGGCGTACAGCTTGATGCCGACCGTGTGCCCCACAGGAACAAGCATTCTGGTAGTTCCCTGTCCCGGCGCTTCTGCCGCCATCGCGCTTCCGCTGAACAACAGCAGCGCCCCACAAAAGGCAGCAAGGCTCCGCCGCAGGCGGGATATCCCTTTTTTATCATTTTCATGCATGAAATCCCTCCTTTCCAAAACATACCGGCAATGCAACCGGCAGGTCTATTATCTGCGTTTTTTCGACGCCGCTGCTTTGCAATTTGTACCGCAAATCCCAGAGAGATTTTGCAAATGTCCGAAAACAAACGAACTCCGCAGACATTGTCTGCGGAGTTCGGCGTGATTTGACAAAAGCGGAAATCAATCCCGTCTCTGGAAAATCTTGAAAATGTCCTCAAAAGGATCTTCCAGAGTCTCCTTGGGGTCATCCGCCACATCCAGCGGAGCGGGTATAGAAGCGGCGGCAGGGGCAGCGGGAGCAGCAGTCTCCTCCACGACCTTGGGAGCCTCGGCCTGCAGCATCTGCAGCTCTGCGGCATCGAAGCCGGTAGCAATGACGGTGACACGGATCTCGTCGTCCATGGTGTCATCGAAGGTGGCGCCGAAGATGGTGAGGGCGTCGGGATGGACAGCCTGCTGCACCAGAGAGGCGGCCTGCTCCACTTCCTCCAGACCGATATCCATGGAGCCGGTGACATTGATCAGGACGCCGCGGGCGCCTGCGATGGAGGTCTCCAGCAGGGGGCTGGAAATGGCCATACGGGCAGCCTCTTCCGCCTTGCCCTTGCCTGCGGCACGGCCAACACCCATGTGTGCCATACCGGCATTCTTCATGATGGCGCTGACATCGGCAAAGTCCAGATTGATGAAGCCGGTATCCCGGATCAGGTCGGAAATTGACTGCACCGCCTGACGCAGCACATCATCTGCGATCTCAAATGCGTTTGCAAAGGTGATCTTCTGATCGGTGGCGTGCTTCAGACGCTCATTGGGGATGATGACCAGGGAGTCCACCTTATCCTTCAGCTCATCAATACCCTTTTCAGCCTGCAGCATACGGCGACGACCCTCGAAGCCAAAGGGCTTTGTGACCACTGCAACTGTCAGCAGACCCATTTCCTTGGCGATCTCCGCCACGATGGGCGCACCGCCGGTACCGGTGCCGCCGCCCATACCGGCAGTGATGAACACCATGTCGGTATCCTCCAGTGCCTTGGCGATCTGATTGCGGCTTTCCTCCGCGCTCTTGCGGCCCACCTCAGGATCAGATCCTGCGCCCTGACCATGGGTCAGCTTCTCACCGATCTGGATCTTATAGGTAGCGCTGGAGACATTCAGCGCCTGCTTGTCCGTATTTACTGCGACAAAATCCACACCCTGCGTGCCGGATCTGACCATGCGATTCACTACATTATTGCCGCCGCCGCCAACACCGATGACCTTAATGCTCACCACGGTATCGGGACCGGTTTCCATCCCAAATGCCATCGTAGTTCCTCCTACTATAAATTGTAGCTGCGGGAAAGGTTCCCGTAAAATGCTTCTACATACTGTATTTTTTCTATTGTAAAATACTTTTGTCCCAAGGTCAAGTATCACCCGGAGCATTTCTGCAAAAAACAAGAAAAATTACGTCTGCTACTGATTCTCAACCAAATGCTTGACGCGCTTCGCCCTATAAAAAGCTTCGAAAGCTTTTCAACAGGTTTCCGCATAAAGAGAAGCCCTGCAGTCAGGGGTATCTGACAGCAGGGCCAATACTCTCTGTTTAATCGGTGATCACATGGGCCTCGCCCGGCACAGTCAGATCAATGATGCCGCTCTCATTGCTGCTCAGCTGCTCCATGACCATTTCCAGATATGTCAGCATATAGGCATAATCTGCTCCGTAAGGCATCCGCACCTCAAAGCGTCCCATGTAATCCATAGTCAGTCTTTCCGGATCCTCCAGATGATACCCGGATATCCTGCCCACCTCACCGGCGGCCTCTGCCGCTTTCAGCAAATCCAGCAGGCTTTCCTGCCGGGTATCCCGTTCCTCCTCAAAGGCCATCTGGAGCTTCGTACCCAAAGACGGCGCCAGCAGCTGGCAGCCGTCCACCTGAGGAAGATACCGCGCCTCGTGGCTTTCCAGCCGATCCACGATCCTGCCGCTGCTGCTGAATACCCAGGCGACATCCTCCTGCTTTACAGCATAAACATGACCGCATTCTGTTACCGTGATCACCAGCTGATCCGGCAGCACACGGCGGATCCGCACGTCTTCAATATACGGTAATGCTTCCCGAAGCCGGCGCTGTACCTCAAATTTATTCAGCAGATACATATTGCTGCCCAGCTCCACGCCGCAGGCTTCTCGGACATCGTCCTCCGTGTAGCGGACCGTTCCGCTGACCTGAATGCCCTCCACCCGGAAGAACAGCGTCAGTGCCGTTACCACTACAGCACAAGCAGCCAGAACAGCCAGCAGCTTATACAGGAACGAAAATCTCCCCCTGCGCCGGCGTTTGTAACCCCGTTTTCTGGCCATTCTGTCACCCTCTTTCCAATATCAGCTCATTCGTTTTTCCATACGATGTCCGCACCCAAGGCCCGGAGATCGCCGGGCAGGTCCGCGTATCCTCTCTGGATATGATGGATGCCGCCCACCTGGGTGCATCCCTCCGCCGCCAATCCGGCCACGCAAAGGGCAGCGCCGCCCCGCAGATCGGTGGATTCCACCGCGGCGCCGTGGAGGCGCCGGACGCCATTCACTACCGCCACCTTGCCCAGCACCCGGATGTCTCCGCCCATGCGGCACAGCTCAGATACATGGCGGTAGCGGTTTTCAAATATGTTTTCCTCAAACACGGTGATGCCTTCCCCGCAGAGGAGGGCCGCCATCAGCACAGACTGGGCATCTGTGGGAAAGCCCGGATAGGGCGCCGTCCGTACCGTTGAGACAGCACGCAGCTTTCCCGTTCTGCCGCAGAATATTCCCGCAGCATCATTCCGTATCTCACAGCCGGCTTCCCGCAGCGCCGCCACCACGGCGGTCAGATCATCTGCTCTGGCCTGCCGTAAAAAGACTTCGCCGCCGGCGGCAGCTGCACCGCACAGATAGGTTGCCGTGACGATCCGATCTGCCCGGATGCGGTAGGTACAGCCGTGCAGCGGCTTTCCGCCCCGGACCACCACACAGTCGCTTCCCGCGCCGGAAACCTCAGCTCCGCACAGACGCAAAAATGCCTGAAGCTCCACGATCTCCGGCTCCCGGGCCGCATTGAGTATCCGCGTTGTTCCCTCTGCGCCGCAGGCCGCCAGCATCAGGTTTTCCGTAGCTCCCACAGAGGGCAGGCTCAGGCTGATATCGCAGCCCCGCAGCCCCTGACTGGTACACCGGAGCCGCCCGCCTGTCTCCTCTATGTCCGTCCCCAGCCGGCGCAGCCCACCAAGATGCAGGTCAATGGGCCGCGGCCCCAGCTCGCACCCGCCGGGATAGCTCAGTTCCGCCTCTCCGCAGCGGGCCAGCATGGCACCCAGAAAAATGGCGGATGAGCGCATCTCACGCATCAACGTGTCCGGGATCACCGCGTCCGATATGTACTCCGTGTCCACCACCAGTGCATTTTCCTGCCACCAGGTACGGCAGCCCAGACTCTGCAGGATCTGGATGGAAGCCATCACATCCCGCAGACAGGGACAGTTCTCCAGAATACACTGTCCCCCGCTGAGCAAGGTGGCCGCCAGGATCGGCAACACACTGTTTTTTGCGCCCTGTATCGTCACTTCGCCGGAAAGCTTTTTTCCGCCTGTTACAGCAAAACAGCTCATTTTCTCCCCTCCGCATACAGAATCTACCACTCCATGGTATGCGAAGGAGGATCGGGCAGGTGACTGCTTTCAGGCACTGATACCGGTTCTCGAGCAAAAGCTTGACGCGCTTCGCGCCATAAAAAGCGTTGAAAGCTTTTTAACAGGTTTTCGTATGAAATATCTGCCGGAAAAGACCGCGCCATAGGAGCGGTCTTTTTCAAACTTGTTTCTTACTTTCTCCAGAACAGATGATAATGCGGCTCACGGTTGGCGGTATCATCAACGAGCACCTGCATATCACAGATGGCAATGACACCGTTCTTGAGTTCCACCAGACCCTTGCGGCCTTCCTCTTCATACTTGCCTTCCTTGTAGGAAGGATCCAGAATCACGATGCGGCCGTCACGATCCTCAGAGATCGCAGCCACATAATGACCACCGTGGCTGAACACGCCGATGTGTCCTTCCCGGTCGCCGCCCACATGGATGACAGCGGCGCCGCCGGTACGCAGGCAGTAGCGCAGACGCTCGGGATCGTTGGTGCCTTCCCACTCAAAGCCCATTTTTTCGGCAAAGGCGGGAGCGAACCGCTTGTAGCTGGTGCCGTGGCTATAGTTTGCCTTCACCTCGTAGGACAGCTTGATGGCCGCCTTCAGATCAAAATCATGATCCACCAGCAGGCGGTCCGCCACCATAACAGCAGAGCACAGGCCGCAGGCAGAGGACGCCACGGTGGTGGTTCTGCCTTTCTCGCGGAAGGCTTCCTCCAGATCAGTCTTTGTCACATAGAGCCAATCGGGATAGTCCAGCTGATTCACGTATTTCATCTCTGTCTTCCTTTCTGATGTACAGTTACTTTCTCCAGAATAGTTTCAGCACCGTGCCGCACAGATTGCAATCTGGGAGGTTCCCGCATCATGGAATTTTCTTACAGCACGAACTGTACCGCCCGCAGCACATCCGTATATTCGTCAGTCTCCATGATGATGGTGCGGTCATCCACCAGCCGGAAACCCGGATAGAAGGAACGGCGCACCGCATCTGCATGCTCCTTATAGCTTACTTCAAATACAAAATGCTCCGGAAGCGTGATCTTTGCCTTGGCGAGGTCCTGCTTCAGGCTCTCCTCCGCTTTCCGGCGGATCTGATCACAGGCAGTCTTGGGATGGATACACCGGGTCATGCCGCCGAAGCCATCCTTCACCGCCACGGTATGCAGACCGGGATGCAGTGAACGACTGTCCTCCGTCAGCATCCTGTCGCCGCTGAGGAGCACGGTGGGAACACCATACATGGCGCAGGCCCAGCTGTACAGCAGGAACTCAGAGCCAACCTGACCGTTGAGCCGGACCCGGTCAGGGCGCAGCGTAAAGGTATGGGACAGGGGGTTTCCGCTTCTGCCGGCAGCCGCATGATAGCCCACAAACATGGCCGCATCGAAGCTTTCATCCACACCGTCAGCCATGCACAGATAATGTCCGCTCCAGCCGCGGATCACCTCCACACATTCCGGCAGCTGTGCAGCATCAATATTAATGGCAGGGCCGTGGGCGTCATTCACCAGAATGTAATCCGCACCGGCGGCAATAGCACCCTCGCAGGCGGCCTTTACCTCTGCGGTCATCTGGGCAGAAAGACGGTCATAGCCGTGTTCGCCCTTACGGGTCTCACTCCAGACGGTCCCCAAAGTGGTTCCTTCAATATCCGCGCTGATAAAAACTTTCATCTGTGTATCCCCCTGTATCTCTCTGTGATCACAGTGCTCCGCTTATTCCACACCCGTCAGCTCCAGAATGGTCTGACAAATTCTGTCCGCCGCGTCCGGGATACCCAGCGCGCCCATGGACTTCGCCATCTTGGCACGCCGTGCTTCATCCCGCAGGATGGTATAGCTGCGACGGAACAGCTCCTGTCCGCTGGATTCCTCCTCCCGCAGCACCTCTGCGCCGCCGGCGGCTTCCAGCACACGGGCGTTTTTCTCCTGATGGTTGTTGGTCACATAGGGCGACGGCACAATGAGGGCCGGAACGCCCAGCGCCGTCAGCTCACTGATGGTGGAGGCTCCTGCACGGCAGATCACCAGATCCGCTGCCCGCATGGCCGCCGCCATATCATAGATGTATTCCCGCACCTGCAGGGCCGGATGGCCGGCAAGCTCCACGCCCCGCTCCTTCAGCGCTTCCAGCAGCTTTGGATATCCGTAGCTGCCGGCGGAGTGGATATGATAAAAGGGTTCCTTCTCCGCCTCCAGTGCCAGAAAATCGGCCATCCGGGCGTTCATGCCGGATGCACCCAGCGAGCCCCAGAAGGAAACGATCAGAGGCCGATCATCCTTCAGGCCCAGTTTTTCACGGGCCTGCTGCTTTGTCAGATCAAAAAAGTCGCCCCGCACCGGCGTCCCGGTGACCACCACCCGTTCCGGGTGCTTGTAATGCTGCCGGCAGGTCTCAAAGCCCACCATGATCCGCTGGGCGTAGGGCTCCAGCATTTTTGTGGTCAGCCCCGGCACCATGTTGGATTCATGGATCGCCGTGGGGATCCCCGCTTTTGCCGCTGCCTTGATCATGGGGTAGCTGGCATAGCCGCCGGTGCCCACCACGATGTCCGGCTGAAACTCCCGCAGGATGGCTCTGGCCTCACGGGGAGCGCGGGTCAGGTTGTACACGGAGATCAGGTTGTGACGGATCTCCTTTGGTTTCAGGGAACGGTGGAAGCTGGAGATATGCACCATTTTGAAATTGTATCCGGCCTTGGGGATCAGATCCTTTTCCAGTCCCCGGTCGGCACCTACGAACAAAAACTGTGTATCGGCATCACGCCGGTACAGCAGCTGCGCCAGCGCAATGGCGGGATTCACATGACCCGCCGTGCCGCCGCAGGTAAACAGCACCCGCTGAAGTTTTTTCTTTGTCATATACAAACCGCCTTTTCCACAGGATACCGGTTATCCGTTTTTCGGTGGTTTCATCTGTCTGGAAACGCTGAGGATCACGCCCATCTCCGCCATCTGGATGAGCAGCGCCGTGCCGCCGTAGCTGAAGAAGGGCAGCGAAATGCCGGTGGCCGGCAAAAGCCCCGTCACCACGCCCACATTCAGGAACACCTGCATGGCGATCAGCGAGATGCAGCCTACCACCAGAAGGCTTCCGAACCGGTCGCGGGCATGGAGGGCGATCCAGTAGCCGCGGATGATCAGCGCCGCAAACAGCAGCAGGATGATGCACGCGCCCACCAGTCCCAGCTCCTCACAGACGATGGAGAAGATCATATCGTTATGCTCCTCCGGCAGATACAGGAACTTCTGGCGGCTTTTGCCCAGTCCCGTACCCAGCAGGCCGCCGGAGCCGATGGCGATCAGCGACTGTACCATCTGGTAGCCTTTGTCCTGAGAATCGATCCACGGGTCGAACCACATGGCGATACGGTCCTGACCGTATGGGATCACGCCGGTGATCAGGAGGTACGCAGCCACCGCCGCGCCGCCGCCGATGACGATGACCCAGATCCAGCGGATACCGCCGGCAAACATCAGAATGGCGCCTACGCCCAGGATCAGAATGGTTCCGCTCAGGTGCGGCTGCCACATCATCAGCGCTGCAATGACACCAAGCACCAGCACATAGGGCAGGATGCCATAACGAATGGTGCGCATTTTGTCTTTTTTTTGCGAAATGGTGTCAGAAAAGTACAGCACCACCGCAAATTTGGCGATTTCCGACGGCTGGAAGGTCAGCAGCTCACCCACACCCAGCCAGCGGGTGGCGTTGTTACGGGTCAGACCCACGCCGGGGATCATCAGCATGGCCAGCAGCACGATGGCTGCCAGCAGCAGAAGCTTGGAAAACGCCCGGAAGCGCCGGTAGTTGATCTTGGAGATAAACAGCATGGCGCAGAAGCCCATGACGGCAAATACGCCCTGACGGGTCAGATAGTAGGTGGGACTCAGTCCGTCGTAATACGCTCTGGGAAAGCTGGCGGAAAACAGCATGACAAGACCGATACCCGTCAACAGACACACCAGCAGCAAAAACGGCAGATCAATGGGGCCCTTGGCAATTTCACGCAGTTCTTCCTCGCGCCGCTGCTTTTCCGCCCGCCGCTGTCTCTGCGCCTGCAGCTCCGCCCATGTCATACGCTTTCCTCCCTCCCCAAAAGATCGTTTTTTGATTTTATCGGCCGCTGACGCCCAGATAGGCCAGGGCGCAGCACATTAGCGTTACGCCGGAGCAAACCAGCACCAGCTTGTTTTCACTCCAGCCGCACAGCTCCAAATGATGGTGCAGCGGCGCCATTTTAAAGAAGCGCTTGCCGTGGGTGGCCTTGAAATACAGCACCTGAATGATAACCGACAGCGTTTCCGCGATGTAAATGACGCCCACAGGGATCAGCACCAAAGGCATATCCTGGGCAAAGGCCAGTGCCGCCACGGCGCCGCCCAAAAACAGGCTGCCGGTATCACCCATGAACACCTTAGCCGGATGCAGATTATACACCAGGAAGGCCGCCAGTCCGCCGGCCATAGCGGACGGAAACAGCCCCAGCGGTGTCATCTGCCACAGGGCAGACGTCATGGAGAAGAACAGCATTACCACCAGCGTCACACTGCCGGCAAGTCCATCCACACCATCGGTCAGATTCACCGCGTTGACACAGCCCACAATGACAAAGGCCGCGAAGATCAGATATACGATCCAGTTCATGGTGAAGCCGATGTTGAAAAACGGCAGATACACCTGATTGGTCAGCATACCCTCATAGCGCATCAGGCTCAGGAACGCCACTGCTGCCGCCAGCTGCAGCAGGAATTTCTGTTTGGCTGTCAGTCCCTCATTCTGGTGGCGGCGGATCTTCGTGTAGTCATCTACAAAACCAATGATGCCGAACACCAGTGCGAAGAGATATACATACAGGTGGGCAAACTCTCCCCGCAGGATCTGATCCCAGCCAAGGACGATCATCAGAACGCCGGTGGACAGAATGAACATCAGGCCGCCCATAGCAGGAGTGCCCGCCTTGCCTGCGTGCCACGTGGGACCGTCCTCACGGATCATCTGTCCCGCCTTCCATTTTCTCAGCTCCGGGATCAGGAAATGTCCGATGACCAGCGTCAGCAGAAATCCCGCTCCCAGGGCAATACAGTTGGAAATATTCATGATTCTCCCTCGTTTTCACCGGCTGTGCCGGACTTCCGTATAGTTGCTCCCGGATACGGCAGCCTTACTCTGCCGTCAGATGCTCCGCCACGACCTCACGCTCATCCAGATGCCGCTTTTCGTGGCCGATGATCTGGTAGGTCTCGTGGCCCTTGCCGCACAGGACGACCACATCGCCCGGCTGTGCATGGTCCATGGCGTAATGGATGGCCTCGATGCGATTTTCCACCACCATATAGGGCGCGTCAGTACCCTCCATGCCCGTCAGGATCTCCTGGATAATGGCAAGAGGCTCCTCTGTCCGGGGATTATCCGACGTGACGATGACGAAATCCGCCAACTCCGCCGCAATGCGGCCCATCTGGGGACGCTTGGTGCGGTCACGGTCACCGCCGCAGCCAAACACCGCCACGGTGCGGCCCCTGGCAAAGCCGCGGACACTTTTCAGCACATTTTCCAGTCCGTCGGGACTGTGCGCATAGTCGATGAGAATGGTATAGTCCTTGCCCGGAGTGGGGACCACTTCCACTCTGCCCTTCACATGAGGCACACTTCTCAGAATTCCCGCAGCCTGCTCCAGAGACACGCCCAGCTGCACAGCCGCACCCAGTACATCCAGGGTATTATATACCATGAATCCGCCGGGAATACCTACACGGACAGGGACACGCCGATCTTTCGTCACTGCGGTAAAGGCCACGTGGTCAGCCGCCAGTTCCACATCCTCCGCCTTCAGATCGGAAGCTGCGTTGACGGAATAGAACAGCGTATCGCACGCCGCATCCTTCAGCAGGCGGGGCGTCCAGGGATCGTCGGCATTGCAAACCGCCTTCCGGCTGTTCCGGAAGAGGATGGCCTTTGCGTCGCAGTAGTTCTCCATAGTCTCATGGAAATCCAGATGATCCTGGGTAAGGTTGGTGAACACCGCCACATCAAAGGTGATGCCGTGAGTGCGGCCCTCAAACAGCGCGTGGGAGGAGGTCTCCATCACCACATGACTGCAGCCGGCGTCCAGCATCTGCCGAAAGAGCTTGTGCAGTTCAAAGCATTCCGGCGTGGTGCGCTCCGTATCCAGCACCACATCGCCGATCATATTCTGGTTGGTGCCGATGAGGCCCACCTTGGCGCCCAGTACCTGCTCCAGCACAGCCTTCAGAAGATAGGTGGTGGAGGTCTTTCCATTGGTGCCGGTGACGGCGGTCATGGTGAGCTTTTCCGCCGGATGGTCAAACCAGTTGACACCCAGCAATGCCAGCGCGCGGCGGGAATGCGCTACCTGCACATAGGGGACATCACCCTCCGGCGGACGCTCGCAAACCACGCACACCGCGCCCTTTTCCACAGCGGATGGGATATACCGGTGGCCGTCCTGGGCATAGCCGGTGATAGCTACAAACAGATCGCCCGGCTGAGTCAGGCGGGAATCGTAGCTGACCCCCGTGATCTCCAGATCCGCAGGGGCGTGGACGTCCAAAACAGGGATCTCACGCAGAAGTTCACATAGCTTCATGGCTTTCGCCTCTTTCTTCATGGATTGGGGCTGCTGCTTGAGTATAAACAGGCGCAGCCGTAAAGTATACGTCAGTCCAGAGCAGAGTTGTCGCTGAACCGCACTGTGACCACGGTGCCGGCAGGCACCAGATCACCGGCCGCCACATCCTGAGACATGGCATACACATTGCCGGAACCGGCATCGGTAACGCCGGTGACACGCATGATAAGTCCCGCGTTGGTCAGCGCCTGATTGGCCTTGGCGGCAGTCAGGCCCACCACGATAGGCACCTTGCAGGGCTCCTGTGACTTCTCCGCGCCCAGATACAGGATCACCGTGGCGTTATTGGGCACGATGGCATTGCCCGCCGGGGTCTGGTCGGTGACCTTCTCTCCTTCACCCACGATCTTATAGGCAAAGCCGCTCTTTTCCAGCTTGGCAACCGCTTCTTTTTGGGTCAGACCCACACAGTTGGGAACGGTGGTGTCCGCAGCAGCCATTTCCTCGGCGCTGTAATCGGGCGCATATCCCAGGTACGGCAGGATCTCACTCATCACAGCGCTGGCAGTGGGTGCCACCATGTTGCCGCCAGAGGGGTAGGTACCGGTATTTCGGTCAGGGGTATCCAGCGTCAGCAGCATGATGATCTCCGGATCATCCGCCGGCGCAAAGCACATGAAGGAAACCACGATGTCGCCCTGTTCATTTTCCTCCGTCTTACTGCCGGTTTTGTCGGCGGTGCCGGTCTTGCCGCCGATGCGGTAGCCGGCGACCTGGCCGTTCTTTCCGGTGCCTTCCGCCACCACGTATTCCAGACATTCCCGGACGGTGGCGGAGGTCTCCTCGCTGATGACCTGCCGCAGGGCGTTGACCTCGTGCTGATAGACCACGTTGCCGTTGCCGTCCAGCACCTGCTCTACCAGGTACGGCTCATAAAGATAGCCGCCGTTGATGGTGGCCGCCTGTGCCCGGATCAGCTGCAGGGGAGTCACGTTAAAGGTCTGACCAAAGGAATAGGAAGCCAGAGAGACCACATTGGAATTGAAGGTCTTCTCATCTGTAAAGAGGCCGTTGGCTTCGCCGTTCAGCTCGATACCGGTGGTCTCCATGAGGCCGAAAGCCTGCAGATACTGGTAGTAGGTCTCCGTTCCCACCCGCAGGCCAATGTCGATAAAGGCCGGGTTGCAGGAATTGCCCACCGCCACCTCCAGCGTCTGCAGACCGTGGCCGGCGCGGCGGGAACAGCCGAAGGCCTTATGCCAGCCGGGAACCATCACGGAGCCGCTGCAGTTGAAGGTGGTGCTCTTGCTGATGACGCCCTCCTCCAGCGCCGCAGCCAGCGTAATGGGCTTGAAGGTAGAGCCGGGCTCGTAGGTATCGTTGATGCACTTATTGCGCCACTGCTTCAGCTGCGCCGCTCCCAGCGCACGAAGGTATTCGTCACTGCCGGGCTCCAGTCCTTCCAGCGTAGCCGCCAGTTCATCGCTGTAAACCATGCTGTAGTTGTTCAGGTCATAGCTGGGATCGGAGGCCATGCCCAGAATGGCGCCGGTGTTGACATTCATCACGATGCCGGCAGCTCCGTTGGCGGCATTGAACTTATCCACCATAGACTCCAGACCTTCCTCCAGATAGTACTGGATGTTGCTGTCCAGAGTCAGCACCAGATCGCCGCCGTTTTCCGCATCGTAATACTGCTCATACTGGTAGAGCAGATCCTCACCGTTGTTATTCTTGGCGGTAATGGTATAACCGGCCGTGCCCTCCAGCGTGCTCTCGTAGGAGGACTCCAGTCCGTAGGCGCCACCGTTGGCATTGACAAAGCCGATGACCTGCGCCGCCAGATTGCTGTAGGGATAGTAACGCTTGGCGTCGGCCACCAGAAAGATGCCCCGGATCTTGGTGGGACTTGTGGTTGGAACGATCTCGCCCTTGGCGTTGACCTCCATGATCTCATTTCCGTCTGCGTCAATGGTGCCGTTCATGAAGCGGCGCACTTCATCCGACGCAGCGCGCTCGGCCTTCTTTTTCAGCTCCACATATTCCCAGCTGGTCTTTTCCATTTTCTCCAGGATATTGCTGGCATCCAATTCCAGAATACGGGCAAGCCCTCTGGCAATATACTCTTTGGTGATCTTGTCAGCCGGGTCCAGCTTCTCATTGCGGATCTTCTCGTCCTGGGCATCCATGAATTCCTGAATATCCTTGGGCGAGATGCAGATGGTCTCCGCCGTGGCAGAAATGGCCAGCACATTGTTGTTGCGGTCAAAGATCGTACCCCGGAAGGCGTTGACCACCGCACTGCGGGTCCACTGGCTGACACCCTTCTGCTGCAGATCCTCATGCCGCACGATCTGCAGCTGATAGAGCTGCCAGAACAGCAGGCCAAAGGTGACAATGCCAAACAAGGCCATCATCAGAAGCGTTCTGGTCCGGATGGTCTGATTGGCACGCCGCGCCGCATCACTTTTTCTTCGCCGTGTTGCCATGCAAGTTCCTTTCTGAAAAAACCGTGGCGCCGCAGCTCTGATGCCGCGGCATAGCGCCCGAGCAATATAATGTCAAAGCGGGAGTAAGAAGTTCCCTCCTTACCCCCTACTTGAAATGATTGTATGGTGATCCTCAGTTGAAATATTCCACCACTGCGTAAACGCCGTGATGCAGGGAGGTCAGCAAACGGCTGAGGACATTGGGACTTTCTGTTTGGTATACCACCGCGCTGTCGCCGCTGGACAGATCCATGTAGTACACCTGACCGCTGACCGGCTTGGCCATACCGTTGGCCATGGCCACTTCCTTCACTGCGGCGAGGTCATACATCTGCTGGTACTCTGCCGTCAGTGTCACGTTGTCCGTCTCCAGAGCAGCCAGCTCCTGCTTCAGGCTCACCACGTCGGAGGACAGCTGCGTCAGCGTGACATAGCTCATCAGCACCATGACCGCCATAACAGCCACTGCCGTAAAGCCCATCACAGACAGAATGGACACTCGCTGCGCTTCCCGCACCAGAGGCTTGTCCGTGGCCACTCTTTTGACTGCAGGGCGGGCGGTGGTTTCCTCGTGCCGCTCTTCACCGGCATGGCGAAGATGATGCTCCAGCTCTTCCCGCTTGAGGTCATACGCCAGATTTCCATAGACCAGGCTGTTATGATATTGATGTGAGAATTCCCGTTTTGCTGCTGTTGCCATTGCCTTAGTCCTTCCTTTCATCTGCGGCGCCGGCGGCGCTCAGCGGATGCTCTCATTTGTTCATAAGCATGATTCAGGCATCCCGCCCACACTTCTCCGCCACCCGCAGCTTGGCGCTGCGTGCCCGGGGATTCTCCTTCAATTCCGCTTCTCCGGAAATGATGGGCTTACGGGTGATGAGCCTGACTCTGGGCTTCTTGCCGCACACGCATACCGGGAATGACGGCGGGCAGGTACAGCCGGTGGCCAGAGATTGCATGGTCTTCTTTACGATCCGGTCTTCCAGGGAGTGGAAGGTGATCACTGCCAGGCGGCCGCCGGGATCCAGCAGGTCCGTGGCCGATTCCAGCATGGGGGGCAGGGCATCCAGCTCGCCGTTGACGGCAATGCGGATGGCCTGAAAGCTGCGCTTGGCGGGGTGCTGCTTCTCACGCAGAGCCGCGGGCGGCATGGCGGCCTTGATGATATCCACCAGCTGCAGCGTGGTTTCGATGGGAGTGGTCTCCCGGCTCCTGACGATATGCTTGGCGATAGCCGGTGCATACCGTTCCTCGCCGTAGTCGTACAGAATGCGGCGCAGCTCCTCATAGCTCCACAGGTTCACCACCTCACGGGCTGTCAGGGGCGCTGTGGCGTCCATCCGCATATCCAAAGGCGCGTCGTGCATATAGGAGAAGCCGCGGACGGGATCGTCCAGTTGAGGAGAGGACACGCCCAGATCAAAGAGCATACCGTCCGCGCCGGAGATCTCCATGGTCCTGAGCAGCTCGCCCAGATCGGCAAAGTTTCCGTGGATCAGCGTCACCCGGTCCATCCAGGGTGCCAGCCGCTCACCTGCCGCATCGATGGCGGCCTGGTCACGGTCAATACAGATCAGTCTTCCGGTGGTCAGCCGCCGGGCGATCTCCCGGGAATGACCGGCACGTCCCAGCGTACCGTCCACATAGATACCGTCAGGCCGGATATTCAGTGCGTCGATGCACTCGTCCAGCAATACAGGCTTATGGGTATATTCCATGGCTTACCCCTTGCGTGCCCGGCGGGCACGGGTCAGGGCATCCATCGCCGTACCGATGTTGGTTCTGGCCAGCATGGCAGCCTCTCTCTCCGCCCAGGCACCCTCGTCCCAGATCTCCGCGAAGGAATTCATGCCCACGATGACAGCATTCTTCTGGAGATTGGCATAGCTGCGCAGCACGGCAGGGATCACGATGCGGCCCTGGCCGTCCGGCTCGCACTTGACGGCATGGGCAAACAGCATGGTCAGCTCCTCCATCTCACTGTAGGTCAGTTCCTCACAGTCCTCAGATATCTGCTCCCACTTACTTTCAGGGTAAATGGTCAGGCGGCCTACCGCGCCGATGGTCAGATAAAACACGTCACCCAGTTCCTCGCGCATAGCCGCGGGAATGACGATGCGGCCCTTGGAATCGATGCTGTTGTTTGCTTTGCCCAGCAGTTTTGCCACGGTCCGCACCTCCTTCCGGGTCAGTTCGCAGGCAAAAATGACACTTTGCCCCACTTCGTGGAATTTTAAGCCACTTTCCCCCACAATCGTGCTTTCAGTATATGCAAAAACAGCTGGAAATGCAAGGCTTTTTTTGCGACGGGAAGGCCCGAAAAGCGGCCGAAAAACCACTATTTTCCTTGAAATCACCGCTTTTGGAACAGGTGTTCCCCCTCCGGATCTTGGTTTCCATAAAAACAAAAAGCCAACCGACACAACATATTGTGTCGGTTGGCATTCGGGCGCAAAATATAGCTTTTAAAGGAATTATGTAAATGCGTTTTTCGTCATTTTTAACGAAATTTCTTTTAAAAAATCGTCAGTTCGCCGAATTTCCTTCCGTTCCGGCCTTGCTCATTTTTTCCCGGGCATCCTGCATCTTGGCAGTGGATGCGGCGCGGAAATTCATACGGGACTGCTGCAGCTCGTCCAGAGCCATGCGGACGGCCTCCTCGGTGCGTGCCAGCGCGTCCTCGGTGTACTCGTTGGTGATCTGATACATCTGGCGGCAGCGCTCCTCGGCGTGGAGCACCATGCTGTTGGCTTTCTCCTTGGCGGCGGCCAGCACCTCGCTCTCGGAGACCTTGGTCTTGGCCTCCAGCTCTGCCTGACGGATGATCCGCTCGGCATCGCGCTTGGTCTCCTCTACGAACTTGTCACGGGCGGCCAGCAGTTCCTTGGCACGCTTGATCTCCACGGGCAGCTGTGCCTTCAGCTCGTCCAGCAGATCCAGGATCTCATCCCGTTCCAGCTGACACATGGTGGGCTTCAGTGCGGGAGCTTTTGCGTCTTCTACGCGTTCATAGAGCATGTCGATCAGACGGGTAACATCATTGTTGGCCATATTATTTCTCTTCCTTTCTTATTTCCCGCACCAACGGCAGGATCGCCGCAGGCAAATATTTTTCCAGCGGTTGATGATAGCGGATCATCTCACGGGCCATGGAGGAGCTGAAATGCTGATACTCCAGCGCCGCCGGCAGGAAAATCGTGTCCGGCTGACCACACAGACCCTTGTTGATCTGCGCCAGCTGATACTCAACATCCAGATCCGATGCGTTCCTCACGCCGCGGACAATGACTGTGGCTCCGTGACGCTGGGCAAACTCCGCCAGCAAGCCGGGCCACAGCTCTGCCTGCACATTGGGGAGGTCCTCCACCGCGGCACGCACCATCTGCAGCTTCTGTTCCGGTGTAAACATCTGGTTGGTCTTCTCCGCATTGGGCACCACGCATACATACACCCGGTCAAAGCAGGCGGCAGCGCGGCGGATAATATCTAAATGCCCCAAGGTGATCGGGTCAAAGCTGCCCGAGCAAACGGCAGTTCTCATGTGCTTTCCTCGTCTCTCTCATCCCCGGCACGGTGCCAGACCGTCAGTGCGATCTTGCCATAGCGGTACGTCCTGTAAAGCATATAGGGCGCAGGCAGCTCCGGCATCGGGCGGCCCAAGGGATGTTCTGCTACAATTATACCATGCGGAGTGAGAATGTCAAACCCCGCAATGCGTTCCAGCGCAGGTTCCAGCAGCCCCGCCTCATAGGGGGGGTCCAGCAGGATGATATCAAACCGCTCCCGCAGGCTGGAAAGAAATTCCATAGCATCGCCCTGCACCACCCGTGCCTGCCCGGTAAACTCCGTGGCCTTCAGATTCTCCCGAATGAGACGTGCCGCATCCCCGCGCCGTTCCACAAACACAGCGTGCTCCGCGCCTCTGGACAGCGCCTCGATGCCCAGCTGACCGGTTCCGGCAAACAGATCCAGCACACGCCGGCCCTCCAGATCGAACTGCAGGATGTTGAACATACTTTCCTTGACCTTATCCGTGGTAGGGCGGGTATCCATTCCCTCCAGCTCCTTCAGGCGGCGGCCACGGGCCGTTCCCGCGATCACTCGCATACAATGTTCTCCTTTCTCCGCTCCCGTCCTGCCGGCCAGCCGGCAGCGAGATACAGCGCCAGTCCGCTCCACACAAAAACGAACAGAACGGCATGGGTAGTGGTAAATTCCTCATGATACAGCCAGGCTGCTTCTTCGTCTGTTTTGTTCATTGTACGGCACAAACTCCTGTTTTTCAATAGAAAAGCCGCTTTTCCCGAAAGGTTTTCCCATTCATTTATAAAGTTTTACTTGTACTTTGCTCCGAATGCGTATATAATGAATCAGATAATGCACTTATGCGCACTTTTTTCAGCGTATATACGCTGTCATCCGCGGCGGGTCTCCCCGCCTACACGATACCGCAACAGAAAGGATATTATCATGATTGAATTCAAGTCTGATCAGGGCGATATCTCCGTCAGCGGCGCCGTATTTTCCAATATTACCGGCATCGCCGCCACCAACTGCTATGGCGTCAAGGGCATGGCCTTCCGTTCCATGACCGACGGACTTGTACACCTGCTCCGCCGAGAGGCCATGAGCAAGGGTGTCAGCATCACCTACAACGACGACAACTCCATCTCCATTGAGCTCCACATCATCGTGGAGAACGGCGTGAACATCCCCGCCGTCTGCCGCTCCATCATGAGCGAGGTACGCTATGTCGTTACCAAGAACACCGGCGTCACGGTCAAGACCGTGAATGTCTGCGTGGATTCCATGACCCTGTAAGGGAGGACAACCACCGATGAACAAACAAATCACCGGCGCGCTCTTTAAGGGTATGGTACTGCACGGCGCCGCCTGCATCACCCTGGAAAAGCAGCCCATCAACGACCTGAACGTATTCCCCGTCCCCGACGGCGACACCGGCACCAACATGAGCATGACCATCGCCGCCGCGGCCACCGAGCTGCGCAAGATCGATCCTGCCACCGTGGACAAGGCCGCCTCCGTCACCGCC
>CAZQJD010000016.1:0-20283 GCA_964593575.1 uncultured Oscillibacter sp. | reverse complement strand
ATCTTTAAAAATGTATAATTTTTTCTCACCAATATTTATCTCGGACAGAGAGTACGAAAAAGGCCGCGGAGAAGGTCATGAGCTTATGCCGCCTACGGTCATGTGTACCATTGAAGGCGTGGATGATCGGAAGCTGTTTGCATATATCGCCGAGCATCCGGAAGAGATGAAGGCCATGTGCGCCACCATCGATACAAAGCCCGGATATGACGCGGCTTATTTTCAGGCGGATCCCAATTATGTGTTCGTGGGTATGACACAGCTGTTTGAGCGGCTGAAGCGGGAGGGCAAATGCCCTGTGGATCGCGGCAATATGATCGTCATCAATGGCCTGCATCCCGGACAGATGTATGTCAACACGACGCGCCTGCTCCATGTGGATGCCACCGATATTCTGGATCTGACAAGAGCGGAGATGGAAGGGCACCTGCAGCTGCAGAAGCTGATCGAAGTGTTCCGCGAATACGTGCCCGGCTTTGAGAACTGCTACATTTCTTCTATCGCGCCGAATCTGGGTGTTCGTGAGACGCGCCGGTTTGCCGGACTGCGGTATGTTACTTATGAAGACGCCCTGACCGGCGCTGTGCCGGAAGATACCGTCTGCCTGTCCGGCTACAAGATCGACATCCATCATGACGGAGAGAATGCGACGCTGTTCCGCAAGGTGGATAAGCCTTTCGGCGTGCCCTACGGCGCACTGGTCAGCCGGGAAATCAGCAACCTGCTGTTTGCCGGCCGGTGCATCTCTGTGGATGAGTATGTGATCGGCTCTGTCCGTGTCATGTCCTGCTGTATGGCGATGGGACAGGCGGCAGGTATTGCCGCGTCCATGGCACTGGATGAGCAGCAGACGGCTGCGGAGGTGGATGTTTCCGCTCTGCGCGCAGAGCTTCTGAAGCAAAATGCCATCCTGTCCATGCTGGATTGAGGCGGACTGCAGCCGCCCTGAAAAGAGAGGATCAACATGAAGTGTGAAAAGATTCCACTGAAGGTCGAAGGCGCGTATCTGGAGACCTACTTTCTGGATGCCCGCCCCAGACTGAAAAACAGTCAGATCCGTCCACTGGTCCTGATCTGTCCCGGCGGCGGCTATCGCATGGTCAGCGAGCGGGAGGCGGAACCCCTTGCCATGGCATTTGCCGCCAAAGGTTTCCATACGGCGGTGCTGACGTATCCGGTGGCGCCGGCGAGATTCCCGCAGGCATTGTATGCGCTGGGTGAGGCAATGGCCTGGATCCGTACCCATGCTGCCGAGAACCACATCGATCCCCAAAAGATCGCTGTCAGCGGCTATTCCGCCGGCGGACACCTGGCGGCCAGCCTGGGTGTCTTCTGGAAGGAAGCGTTCCTGACGGAAGCCATTGGCTGCAAGCCGGAGGAACTTCGTCCCAATGCGCTGATTCTGGGATATCCGGTGATCACCAGCGGGGAATTTGCCCACAGACCCTCTTTTGAGCGGCTGCTGGGTGAAGCACCTGAGGAGGCACTGCTGGAGAAGGTCTCGCTGGAAAAACAGGTGACGGCGGATGTTCCGCCCACATTCCTCTGGCATACCTATACAGACGAATTGGTTCCGGTGGAAAACTCTCTCCTGTTTGCCAATGCGCTGCATAAGGCGGGGGTGCCGCTGGAGCTGCATATCTATTCCACCGGTATACACGGACTGTCCCTGGCCAATAAGGTGACGGAAGGGGCGGAGATCGCGCGGCTGTGTCCGGATTGTGAAGGCTGGATCGAGCTGGCCTGCGCGTGGCTGCGTCGTCAGACAGAATATTTGTTATAACGTGTAATCATTGATGAAAGAGTGAGGTTGCATATGAAACCGATCGTTGCACTGCCGTTCCGGCATCAGGCTTCTCTGGTCTGTGACGAGGCCCGGGAAATGCTGACAAAAGCCGACTTTGAGCTGGTTTGTAATCAGAAGGGCGTCCGCCTGCCCCGGGAGGAGCAGAAGGCTATGATAGAAGACGCCTTCGCCATTATCGCGGGAACAGAGTCCTACGACGCGGACATGCTTTCTGTTTGTAAGAATTTGAAGGTCATCATCCGGTTTGGCGTGGGAACGGACAATTTTGATCTGGCTGCGCTGCGGGAGATGGGCGTTCAAGTGGGTGTCATCACCAACCACAACGCTGTGGCGGAGTTCGCTCTTACCCTGATCCTGGCGGCCCTGAAGAATCTGCCCCGGTATGATACCGTGGTGCGTGAGGGTAAGTGGACCCGGTTCCCTATGCGGGAGCTTTCCGGCAAGACCGTGGGCATTGTGGGCTTCGGACGGATCGGCCGCCGTCTGGCGGAGCTGCTATCCGGGTTCGGCGTGGAGCTGTTGGCCTATGATCCTTATATGAACGCCGAGGCCGCCGCGGAGCGGAAGGTGACGCCGGTGCCGCTGGACGAGCTGCTGGCGCGGGCAGATGTGGTGTCCCTCCATCTGCCGGCTACCAAGGAGACCCACCATATGATCAACGCTGAGAGCATCGGGAAGATGAAGGACGGCGCATACATCGTCAATACCGCCCGGGGCTCGCTGGTGGATGAAACGGCGCTGTACGATGCGCTGGCCAGTGGCAAGCTCGGCGGCGCGGGACAGGATGTTTACGAGAGCGAGCCCGTCACGGAGAATAACCCGCTGTTTACCCTGCAGAACAATGTGCTGGCTCCCCATGTCTCGGCGTCTACCTTTGAGACCAATTACAACGGCGGTATCATCTGCGCCCAGTCTGTTATCAGCGTGGCGCAGGGCGGAACGCCCCTCTATCCTCTGCGTTGATCCGAAGATAGGAGAACCGGAGTATGATGAAGCGGTTTTACAGCACGGAAAAAATAAAAACCTGGTTTGAGAGCATTTCTCACCTGGAAAAGACCTATCCGGAGATCGATCCTTTCCACCGGGTCTACCGGTTTGCAGAGGGGGTCTACAGCCTGTATGAAGAGAACATCAATGGCGGCGGCGGTATGTGGCTGCATCTCATTGATGGGCCGGAAAAGGCTCTGCTGGTAGATACCGGCGGCGGTATCGGCGATCTGAAGGCTCTGGTGACCCATCTGGTGGGAGACAAGGAGTTGTATGTAGTGAACACGCATGAGCACTGGGATCATGTGATGGGAAACTATCAGTTCGAACATGTCTGGTGCCATACATACGCAGTGCCGTATATTACCGAGCGGTTTATGAAGCCGGATATATGGGACCGATTTCTGGATGAAAGCGGCCGGGGACTCCGGGCGGATTTCGGCAGGGAGGATCTGATCCCCTACCAGACTTACGCATTGTTCCCCTGCGAGGATGGGACTATATTCGATTTGGGCGGCGGACATCTGGTGGAGGCTGTCTATACGGCTGGACATGCTGCCGGCGGCCTCAGCTTTTTGGATCATCATAATCGGATCCTGTTTACCGGTGCTCTCCACAGTGAGAATACCGTCATCGCAGGTACCAACAAATGGTATCCGGAGCAGAACACCGTGGATGCATTCCTCGAAAGTCTGGAGAGCCTGCAGAGACGGCATTATGGAAAATTCGACCGGCTTTTCGCCGGACATGCTGTGGTGCCTATGGGTAAGAATTATATCCTGCAGGAGATGCAGGCCTGCCGGGAGGTCATTGCTGACCGCAGCTGCTATGAATCCGTGTACACCAGCAAGTTTGGTCAGGTGCTGTATCAGCACATGGCAGGCGAAGCAGGGCTTCAGTTTACAAAGGAAGCTTTTCGTTGAAAAACGGCCTGTCGAATGAGATCGTCTGCCGAAGTGAAAAGTTCGTTTTTGGTGCCGCGGTCATTTCACACAAGTGACCGCGGCACAGAAAATTTGATGCAGCGGCGGATATGTATGGCTGCACGTGTGAGGTGGCATTCATGGGCGCGGCAGGGAATGCCGCCTGTGATGCTGGATTGGTTGCGCGGACAGCGGAAGTCCTTTCGCGGATGGACGGAGTCGAGCAGGTGGTGGCTGATGTTGATTTTGGCGGTGGAGAGGATGTGACCACCATGATGCGGCAGGTGCAGGCGAACGGCGGCCAGGCAACGGAGATGATCTTTGCCATGCCTCTGACGGCGCCCCATCACAACAATTATTTTGATATTGATGAACGTGTCCTCGGTATCGGCGCCCGCAGCTTCGCGCGGCTGGCACTTTTTGTGGGGAATATGTTATAACGGTCTGCAGCAGAGTGAAATCATTCCGCTGCGGAACCTTTTTGCGGCATTTGCTCGTTGCTTCCGCAGAGATCCATGTGAGACCGAAATCGGGACAGAGCACAGAATATAACTTTTAACATGCTATTAACACAAAAAGCTGTTATACTAATAAAATGGAAGAAGAATGATTTGTTGGCGGCGGAGGAGAGGTGTCGGGATGCGCCAAAAGCTGAGACAAAAACTGAAGGACTGGGTGGTGTTTTCCTGGCGGGATTTTTCCGTGACCGTGCTGATACTGGCGTGTGCCATGATGCTGTGCGTGGTGCTGCGGCAGCTGGATGACCGCGGCGATTTTGCCGCCATGATCTTTGTGATGGCAGTGATGGTGATCTCCCGACTGACGACGGGTTATCTCTTCGGTGTGGCTGCTTCCCTGATCAGCGTGATCGGTGTCAACTATGCCTTTACGTATCCCTATCTGGCTCTGAACTTTACGCTGGCCGGCTATCCGCTGACGTTTATCACCATGCTGCTGGTGTCCATCAGCACCTGCGCTCTTACCAATCAACTGCGGGGGCAGGAACGTTTGCGGGCGGAGGGTGAGAAGGAGAAGATGCGGGCTAATCTTCTGCGGGCAGTGTCCCACGATATCCGAACACCGTTAACGTCCATCATCGGATCGACGTCTGCGGTGCTGGATAACAATGACACCCTGCCGGAAGAGGAACGACAATTGCTGCTGGACGCCAGAATGGATGCCCAGTGGCTGATCCGGGTGGTGGAGAACATGCTTTCTGTCACCCGCATGGGCTCGGAGCGTACACAGATCCAAAAGGAGCTGGAGGCTGCGGAGGAGATCCTGGCCTCTGCGGCCCAGATATTCCGCAAGCGGTTCCCGGATGTGGCGATCTTGGTGGAGGCACCGGAGGAATTCCTGCTGGTGCCCATGGATCCGATCCTCATTGAGCAGGTGCTGGCCAACCTGCTGGAAAATGCGGTCGTACACGGAGAGACGACCACAGAGGTCTGCATGCGTGTTTACAAGGAAGGCGAGCTGGCATGGTTCTCCATCAGAGACAACGGCCAGGGCATTCCTGAAAAAAAGCTGCCGGATCTTTTCAATGGTTCTTTCCAACCCAGCGGCGACAGCCAGCAGGATGGAAAGCGGAACATGGGTCTGGGGCTGATGGTATGCACAGCGATCGTACGTGCCCACGGCGGTGCGATCAAGGCGAAAAATCTGCCGGAGGGCGGTGCGGAACTGGTGTTTTCTCTGCCGCTGGATAAGGAGGAGCGTTTTGGTGATTCGTGAAAAGATCCTGGTGATCGAAGATGAAAAGAGCATTTCCCGACTGATCTGCTCCGTTTTGCGAAAACAGGAGTACGAGGTGATCCAGGCGTGGTCGGGGAAAGAGGCCATGATGCTGCTTTCCTCCGCGTGTCCCGATCTGGTGATCCTGGATCTGGGCCTGCCGGATATGGACGGCATGGAGATCCTGCGGGTGCTGCGCGGTTGGTCCGGTATGCCGGTGATCGTGGTTTCCGCCCGTTCCCACGAGAGGGACAAGGTGGATGCTCTGGATGCCGGCGCCGACGATTATCTGACTAAGCCCTTTGGTGCGGGGGAACTGCTGGCCCGGGTGCGCACTGCCATCCGTCATACCCGCACGGCCTCCGGAAACAGTGAGGTGGCGCGGCAGGGCACCTATACCGTGGGCGATCTGGTGATCGATTATGACAAGCATCAGGTGCTGGTCAATGGTGAAAATGCCAAGCTCACCCTCGGCGAATTCCGGATCGTGGCCTTGCTGGGCAAGCATGCGGGCAAGGTGCTTACCTATGACTATATCATGCGGGAGCTGTGGGGGCCTGGTGCAGGCAAGAACAACCAGATCCTGCGTGTGAACATGGCCAATATTCGCCGGAAGATCGAGATCAATCCGGCGGAGCCCAAGCACATCTTTACCGAGGTGGGCGTAGGTTACCGCATGGCGGAGAATGAATGATGTATATGAGCAGGCCCTTCCGCGTATCTGCGCGGAAGGGCCTGCAGCTTGTCGAACAGCTCAAAACTGCGCGTGGAATCTGCAAAAGCAGGGGGGGAGCTCGAGGGGGCGGAGCCCGCCTCGAATTGGATCAAATGCCCCGAGATCCCTTGCAACGCAAGGGTTGAGGTGAGCGAAGCGAGGATTTTTGTGCTGCTGCGCAGCACAAAAATCTGGCATTATTCAGGCTGTCAAAAAAGTCCAAACGGTCTTTTTCGACAGCCTGTTGTTATGATTCGCTGAGGATCAGGCGGCGAAGGGGGTTGAGGTTCCGGTCAGAAGCCGGTGCGTAGTGTTCTGCGCCGATGGCGGAGGCTTGTTTCGCTGGGGAGTCAAACAGACTGTTGATGGCTGCGGCCAGCGCCTGGATGAACCGGGCGTTGTTGACGACGGCGTCCTCGGGTGCGGCGGCAGCCACCCAGGTACAGATGCCGTCGGATATACCCACCGGAATCACTTCCTGGTCAAAGGGAGCAGGTCGACCAAAATCACTGTTCCAGCGGGAAGCGTAGTTCGCTGCCGTGTCCGGCGGCAGGGGGAAGAGATCGATCTCCTCCGCGGCCGCGGCGCGCAGCAGGTCGCCCCAACTGTCATATATCGTTACCTGCCGGAGATCGGAAATGTTGTTATCCTCATAGTTGTCCTCCAGCCAAAGCCGCAGGCAGCGGTGGCCGGAGAGGGAACTGTCGTCCAGTACGCCCCAGCGGGCCTGATCCAGTTCTTCCCACGACAAAAGCGTGGAACGGGATGCGGCAAGCTCAGCCAGCTTGATCCCATAGGCGGAGGGAGCGGTGCAGATCTGTGTGTATACACCGGGAAAGAGAATGCTGCCGTTTTCGTCAGGGCAGGTGTCTGCCAGGATCACATTTGCACCGCCAAGAGTTACATAGTCCTCCGCCGGGAGAAAGGCCAGCTGTACGCTGGCCTGCTGCAGCGCGGCGACCGTAGCGGAGTAGGTGGGGCCAAAGGAGATGGACACAGTGTCCACCTGGACATTGTATTTCTTCAATGCTGCGGGGAGACGCTCCATCGCCTTCCGGGCAGAAGCCGCGTCCAGCGAGCGGGGCAGCTCTACTGCCAGCTCCGGGATGTGAAGGGGATTGGGTGACGAGGTGGTGACGGATGTATCCGGCTGGACAGGCGGATGACTTCCGTTGGGAATATCCTCGCCGTTTGGAGAAGATGGAGGGGCAGGAGCGGGGGAGCCGCTGCATGCTGTCAGTGCCAGAATCAGCAGAAATATCACGGAAACAGCAAAAAGCTTTCGCATAAAAACCTCTTTTTTACTGCGTGTGGGGGGTAGACATTGCGCGGAGCGGTTGGTACAATGAATACATCAATACCTTTGCTGAAATTGTATCACCGGGTTCCGGCGGGCGCAAGCACTGCCGGCCGCAAAAGGAGAAGGAAAACTATGTATAAGCTGTCTGAAAACTGCGCCCGCGGCGAAAAGGTTGCCTTTGGCGGAAAGGGTACCATCCAGTTCAAGATGCTGGGCGTACCGGAGGAAATGTACAAGAGCGCCAGCCTGTTTAACCACGTTACCATCCAGCCCGGCTGCTCCATCGGCTACCATATCCATGAGCATGAGACGGAGTTCTATTATATCCTCAAGGGCGAAGCGGTATTCAATGACAACGGCACCGAGGTGCTGTTCCATGCCGGTGATGTGGGCGTGACCGGAAACGGCGCCGGTCACGGCATTGAGAATCGCTCTGACGAGCCTGTGGAGATGATCGCCCTGATCGTCCTGGAGTAAGGACCAGAGAGCCGGTGCTAAGCGCCGGTTCTTTTATCTGCATGGACGACAACGTCTTTTCTTTTTGCGCAGACTGTGCTATAAATTATACTGGATGATTACGCTGGTATGTCCGGCAGAAAAGGTGGTGCTTCCCGATGCGGATCGGAACGGTGAATATCGATTCCAGACTGGCTCTCGCACCCATGGCAGGCGTGACCGACCCTGCTTTCCGGCAGATCTGTTCGGAGCTGGGCGCGGGATATACGGTGACAGAGCTGATCTCCTCCAAGGCGCTGTGCTATCGGGACAAAAAGACGGAAACACTGCTGAAGCCTTTCGACGGGGAGCATCCCTTTGCGGTGCAGATCTTTGGCTCTGAGCCGGAGTGTATGGCGGAGGCTGCTGCACGGGCGCTGGAGCTTTCCGGGGCGGACATTCTGGACATCAATATGGGCTGCCCCATGCCGAAGATCGTCAACAACGGGGATGGTTCGGCCCTGATGAAGGACCCTGATAAGGCGGGGCGTATCGTGGAAGCAGTGGTGAAGGCTGTGCCTGTGCCGGTGACCGCCAAGATCCGCCGCGGCTGGGATATGGGCAGCTGCAACTGTGTGGAGCTGTCCCGTGTGCTGGAGCAGGCGGGTGTCAGTGCCATCGCCGTCCATGGCCGTACCCGTGCCCAGCTGTACGGCGGCAAGGCTGACTGGAACTGCATCCGTCAGGTGAAAGAGACGGTTTCCGTACCGGTGATCGCCAACGGTGACATTTTTGAGCCGGAGGACGCTGCCAGGATCCTGCACCATACCGGTGCGGACATGGCCATGATCGGCCGTGGCTGCTTTGGAAATCCGTGGCTGTTTCAGCGGGCCACGGCAGCGCTGGAAGGACGGGAGGTGCCGCCACTGCCGCCTTTGTCTGAGCGGTGCGATGTGGCGGTGCGTCAGATCGAGCTGGCGGCGCAGCTGCGGGGTGAACGCACGGCGGTGCTGGAGGCCCGGCGGCATTACTGCTGGTATCTCAAGGGCGTTTCCCACGCAGGGTACTATAAGGAGCAGATCGTCCGGATGAACACATTGCAGGACGTATACGAAGTGACGAAAGGTATTAAGAGGGATTTGCGATGAAACCTCCGAATCTGTCAGAACAGCAGCTGCTCACGGCGGCGAAGCAGGGTGATCAGGATGCCTTTGAGGCATTGGTCCATTTATATGAGAAGAAGGTCTTTGCGCTGACGCGCCGGCTCTGTGCCAATATGGATGATGCCCAGGAGGCTGCCCAGGAGGCGTTTCTGGCGGCGTGGCAGGGGCTGCCGTTTTTCCGCGGTGAGTCCAGCTTTGCCACTTGGCTTTATCGGCTCACCAGCAACGCCTGTATGGATCTGCTGCGGAAGGAGCAGCGCCACCAGAGCGCGGCGGGGCCGTCGCTGGACGATGAGGAGGTGGAGCTGCCGGTGGCGGCATCCACCGGCGATCCCCATGCGGAGGCGGAACGGGCGGAACTGAAAGCGGCCATTGATGCGGGCCTGCGTGCCCTGCAGCCGGAATACCGGTCCGTGTTGCTGCTGCGGGAGATCCACCAGCGCAGCTATGACGAGATCGCCGATATTCTGGATCTGGATCTGGGAACGGTAAAATCCCGGATCAACCGCGGGCGGAAGCAGCTGCGCAAATTTTTGCAGGAAAGCGGGAACTTTTCTGGATCCTCAACGTCCAAAGATACAGGAGAGGAGGGCTGCAGATGAAAATATGTGAAGAATACGCGGCCCTGTTGGATATGTACGTGGACGGCTTCTGCACCGGCGAAGAGACGGCGCGGGTCCGGAAGCATCTGGCAGAGTGTGAGGCCTGCCGGCTGTATGTGGCACAGATCCTGCAGATGAAGGAAGCGTTTCCGGATGCGGAAGAAGAGGAAGTCCCCGATGGCTTCGCGGAGAGCGTCATGGCTGTGATTCGTGCAGAGGCCGCGCCCCGGAAAAAGCGGATGAAGCTCTGGCAGCGAACGCTGCTGCAGATGGCGGCCTGCATGGCCATCGTAATTGCTCTTGGCCCACTGTCGGAACGGCTCACCGGCGGCATGGAGGCCAAGGATGCCGCGGTGGAGATGTCCATGGCCAGCACGGCCAACAAGGCGCAGGCGCCGACGGCGCCCGCTGTGTGGGATGCCAAGGCGGATGCGGCGGCCGGCTCGCTTGTCACAGACCAGGATTTGTCCACTGCCGCTGCCGACAATGCCGAGAAGGCGGCGGAGCAGGCCCCCGAATATGTCCGGACGGCAGCGGTAAAGCTGACCCGCAGCCAGATGGAAGAGCTGCTTTCCGGTTACGTGGGCGCGGAACGAAACGGCGGTGTGGCCTATGAACTGACCGCTGCGGAGTTCCATGCTGTGCTGGCGAAACTTCCTGATGCGGCTGTTGCTCCCGGCGGCGGTGAGACAGAGTCGGGCAATGCCCCATGCCTGCTGATGGTATATCCGACAGACTAAGAAAATGCCGAAGCTGCACGACGCAGTTTCGGCATTTTGTTACATTTTCAGGAAAGCCGGCGTACGATGTCCAGCAGGATGCGTCCGGTCATGCCCCAGATGACGTGGCCCTGATAGTGCCAGACAGGCACCTCCGCCTCGCCGCCGCTCCAGCGGTAGTTTTGGGGAATGCCCACAGCGTCATAGGGGAAGTCATCCGGGATCTGCGCTTTCAGCTGATAGGTGTACCGCTCCGGCTCCGTACTGAGCAGAAATTCTAAGGGCACGGTGAAGACCTCGGCTACCTCGGCGGGAGATGGCCGCATGGCAGCGTAGCCGGCAAGTGATACCAGTCCCAGCACCGGCTGGATCAGGGAGCGGCCCGGCTGGCAGAGAAAATCGGTCTTTCCGATGATCTCGATCTCCTGAGGCGGAATGGCCAGCTCTTCAAAGGTTTCCCGCAGGGCGCAGGCCTCGTAGGTCTCTTCCGGTTCGGCCCTGCCGCCGGGAAAACACACCTCGCCGCCCTGTTTCAGTCCGGAGGCACGGACCTCCAGCAGCGCATGAAGCCCATCCGGACATTCCAGTATGGGACAGAGGACGGCATACCGCGCCCTGGCGCTGAGAAGCCCCGGCGTATACCCGGTCCATATGCGGCGTAGCTTCTGGGCCCCCGTCACAGCAGGAACCTCAGGGCAGCCCGGTGATTGACGATCTCCACCCGCTGGGAGCTGGGGCCATATTCGCCGTCCAGCGACCAGGGCAGGTCCTCGGAGGGCTTCACAGTCACGGAGGAAACATGTCGGAAAATCAGCCCCTGGGCGTCATATTGCTGGTTCAGCAGAGCCAGAAGAAGATTCTGCAGATCCATAGGTGTTTTGGGATTGGGTACCAGCAGCATTTCGAACCGGCCGTCATCCAGCACCACCCGGGACGGGTCCAGCTTCATCAGACCGCCGATGGACGTGGAGTTGCAGATGGCGCCGAACAGATATTCGCCGTCCAGCGCTTCGCCGTCGGCTGCCAATGACATTTTATAGGGCCGCAGTGTATTGAGATCCTTCATGCCCTCCAAAATATAGGCCAGATGGCCAAAGGCGTTTTTGTTGGACTGGGGAGCGGCGTAGGAGCTGCGGGTAAAAGCACCGAAAGATGCCACATATACAAAGGGACGCTGGTTCCAGAAGCCGATGTCCAGCATCTGAGGCTGGTGGGTAACGATGACCTCGGCTGCCTGTACGGGATTGGAGGAGAGTCCCAGCGTCGCGGCAAAGTCGTTGGTGCTGCCTCTGGGGATATAGCCCAGCGGCGGCGGATCTTTTATCTGCAGAAGGCCGGACACCGTTTCATTCAGTGTGCCGTCGCCGCCGCAGCATACCACCACATCGTAGTCGCCGCCCTGCGTGGCGGCGGCGCGAATGGCATCGCCTCGCCCGGTAGTGTTGTAAACGTGTATGAGATAGCCGGCTTTGCAGAGCACGGAAACAGCGTCGAACAGCGGGCCGTGGGAACGGGTCTTTCCAGCGGCGGGGTTGACGATCAAAAGCAGCTTTTTCATGGCAGAGACCTCCTGAAAGTCCGACGGCATACGAGTGGGGCGCGTGTGTATCAAAAATATGATAAGAACGGGAGGATCCTCCCGGAGAATATTGTAGCACGGCAAAACGAGGATTGCAATTATCCCTGTATGCATGGTAAAATACTTTCGGACAGTAAATTGCGGTCCAAGAGCGGTTTGAAAGGGGCGACTGTGTGAGGAAAGCAAGCATCTATGTGAAAACCGGCGTAACGGTCTTCCTGACAACGGCAGCGATCCTGCTGTTTTATGACACGCTGTTCGGAAGCCGCTGGCTTCTGGGAATGGCGAACCAGCTGCTGGGTGCGCTGCAGCCGGTTTTGCTGGGCGCGATGATTGCCTATCTGCTGGCACCGGCCATTGACTTTTTTGAGCAGCGCCTGTTTCCGAAGCAGGTGCAGAAAGCCCGTGAGGAGGGCCTGCCCTGTGCCGCCATACCCCGCGCAGTGAGCTTGCTCCTGACATGGATCATCATCGGTTTCGCTGTGTATCTCCTGATGAGCTTTCTGTTGCCGGAGCTGTACCGCAGTGTGCTGCAGCTGATCGGCAATGTGGAGAATTACTACAATATCATTGTTGGATGGGTGCAGGAACTGTTCCACCTGAATCCGGAAATGGAGAAATGGGTAGGCGGGCTGATGCAGGATTATTACAACGACCTGCTGACCTGGGTAACCAACACGCTGATGCCCAAGGCACAGCAGATCGTAGGCGTGGTCTCCGGCGGTGTGCTGACGGTGATATTCTTTGTCATGGATCTGCTGGTGGGAGTGATCGTGTCTATCTATCTGCTGGCCACAAAGGAGCGCAGCGCTGCCCACGGGCGGAAAATGGTGTGCGGGATCCTGTCTCCCCGCAAGACGCTGTGGTTTTTTCGGGGCCTGCACCGGGTGGATGAGGTCTTTTCCGGCTTTGTCCGCGGCAAGCTGCTGGATTCTCTCATCATCGGTATCATCTGCTTTGTCGGCTGCCGGATCCTGCAGTTCCCCTACACGCCGCTGATCTCTGTGATCGTGGGCGTCACCAACGTCATTCCGTTCTTCGGCCCCTTCCTGGGAGCCATCCCCAGCATCTTCCTGATCCTGCTGGTATCTCCTCTTCAGGCGCTGTATTTTGCCATCTTTGTGCTGGCGCTGCAGCAGGTGGATGGAAACATCATCGGCCCCGCTATTCTGGGGGACAAGACCGGCCTTTCCAGCATGTGGGTCATCACCGCTATTCTGGTGGGCGGCAGCTTCTTCGGCGTGATCGGCATGTTTTTCGGTGTGCCGGTGTTTGCGTGCCTGTACTCTTTGGTCAACTTCCTTGTGCGCCAGCGCTTGAAGAAGCGGGGCTACCCTGTGGACACCCAGTCCTATCAGGACGGCGTGCCGTCCCGTACCAAAGCGTCGGCCGACACGCCGGATTTTATGCCGGAGGATCCGTAATATCCGTATATTACGCAAAGGGCATATATTACGCAAAGGGGATCGTCTGACGGCGGTTCCCTTTGTCTGCGCCTTTGGGTATTTTGCCGCAGATACTTGTAATTTCAGACGTGTTCCTGTAAAATAACAAGTTACGGGAGCAGAAAACTCTTCTGACTTCTGCCGGGGCAATATTCCTGACAATTGAATATGGAACATAGCAAACAGAGCCAAACAACAACGAGCCGACCCTTTGCGGCGGCTACAAAGGAGAAACACGATGAAAAAGCGTATTCTGGCATTCCTGCTGTCCATGGCCCTGCTGGGAACTGTACTTTGCGGCTGCGGAGGCACTGCGGATCCCGGGACTTCCGGCTCTGCCGGAGCGAAGGACGGCAGCGTTGTCGTCGCTATCGCTCAGGACCTGGACGATAGTCTTGACCCTCACCGCATGGTGGCGGCAGGAACCAAGGAGGTCTTGTTCAATGTCTTCGAGGGTCTTGTTAAGCCTTCGTCTGACGGAGAGCTTATTCCTGCAGTTGCCGCATCCCATACCATCAGTGAGGACGGAACCGTGTATACATTCACTCTGCGAGAGGGTGTCAAGTTCCACAACGGAGAAACGGTGACTGCGGATGATGTGGTATATTCCATTGAACGCTGCGCCGGCATCAGAGGTGGAGAGCTTCTGGTGGAGGCGTTTTCTATTATCCGGTCGGTGGAGAAGAAGGACGAGAAGACCGTTGCCATCACCCTGACGGCGGCAGACGGCGATTTCCTGTCCTATCTTACCGCTGCTATTATTCCCGAGGGCTATGAGCAGCAGGAGACGGCACCCATTGGTACCGGCCCCTTCCGTTTCGTTTCCCGTACCCCTCAGGAGTCCGTGGTGCTGGAAAAGTTTGAGGAATATTGGGGGACTCCCGCATACCTGAATAAAGTGACTGTCCGCATCATCGAGAACGGCGATGCGCTGGTGCTGGCGCTCCAGAGCGGTGCTGTGGATATCTGCGCCAACCTCACCACTACACAGGTCGCCCAGATTCAGGGCAAGGGCTACCATGTGGTGGAGGGCACCATGAATCTGGTGCAGGCGCTGTATCTCAACAATGCCGAGAAGCCTTTTGATGACGAGCGTGTGCGTCAGGCACTGTGCTACGCTGTGGATAAGCAGACGGTGCTGGACCTGATGGCTGACGGCCACGGCACGCCTATCGGCTCCAGCATGTATCCCAACTTCGGAAAGTACTTCATGGAGGAGCTGACAGATCACTATACCCAGAACATCGACAAGGCCAAGGAACTGCTGACCCAGGCTGGCTATTCCAACGGCTTCACCTTTACCATGAAAGTGCCCTCTAACCATCAGCCCCATATCGACACGGCTGAGGTGCTGAAGGAGCAGTTCAAGGCCATCGGCGTCACGGCGGAGATCCAGCTCATCACCTGGGAATCCTGGCTCAGCGATGTGTATGTGGGCCGGCAGTTCCAGTCCACCGTGGTGGGTGTGGATGCCAGCAACATGACAGCCCGCGCCCTGCTGGAGCGGTTTACCTCCACATACTCCGGGAACTTTGTCAACTATAACAACCCCGTCTATGACCAGCTGTTTGCCGAGGTGCTGGAGGAGCGTGACGACGTCAGGCGCACCGAGCTGTACAAGCAGATGCAGCGCCAGCTGACGGAGACTGCCGCCAATATTTATATCCAGGATCTGGCCAATCTGGTGGCCATCCGGGAGAACCTGACGGGCTATGAGTTCTATCCCATGTATGTGATGGATATGTCCACCGTCCGTTACGTCGATTAAAACAAATCAAACAGCGGGACGGCTGTCCCGCCTGTCGGAAAGGAGAGGATGACCATGCGTTATGCTGTCAGAAAGGCTTTGACCCTGCTGATGACCATGCTCATCGTCTCCTTCCTGGCGTTTTTGGCCTTTGAACTGGTTTCCGGTGACGCGGCGGTTGCCCTGCTGGGCACCAACGCCACACCGGAACGGCTGGAAGCGCTGCGGGAGGAGCTGGGGCTGAACCGCCCCTTTATGACACGTTATTTCAGCTGGCTGGCCGGCTTCTTCACCGGCGATCTGGGCATATCCTTCAGCTATAAAATGCCGGTGAGCAGTCTGGTGGGGCAGAAGATCCCTGCCACCCTGACGCTGAGCCTCATGAGCTTTTTGCTGATCGTGGCGGCATCCATTCCTCTGGGTATGTGGTCTGTCCGCTGGGAGGGCCGCAAGGGCCGTGTGTGGCGCAGCATCGATGCTGTGCGCACCACTTTAAACCAGCTCTTCATGTCCATACCGCCCTTTTTCTCCGGCATCCTGATCAGCTGGGTCTTCGGCATCCTGCTGCGCTGGTTCCAGCCCGGCGGCACATTCCCCACACCGGCGGAGCCGGGGCGTTTTCTGTGGCACCTGCTGTTTCCGGCGGTGGCCATTGCGCTGCCCCGTGTTGCCATGACGGTGCGGATGCTGCGCAGCACCATTATCTTTGAAATGAACAGCGATTATGTGCGCACCGCCATCTCCCGGGGCAACGACCGCTCCAACGTGCTGTGGCGCCATGTGCTGCGCAACGCTTTGGCACCTGTGGTGGCCTTTCTGGCTCAGACCATGGCGGAGGTGGTGGCCGGCAGCATCGTGGTGGAGCAGGTGTTCGGCGTTCCGGGTTTGGGACGGCTGCTGCTGGGCGGCATTTCCGGCCGTGACTGGCCGGTGGTGCAGAGCATCATCGTGATCCTGGCCTTCTGGGTGGTGCTGGCAGGTACGCTGGGCGATCTGGTGAGCCAGCGCATCGATCCGAGACTGCGTCTGGGAGGTGACGGGGAATGAAGCATATGAGCGGCTATTTCAAGGCCGGTGTCGTTCTGACGGCGGTGCTGCTGGTGCTGATCGTCATTGGCCAGTTCTGGACGCCCTATGATCCAGAGGCTATGTCGCCTGCCGAAAAGCTGCAGGTGCCATCGGCCGCTCACTGGATGGGCACGGACAATTTCGGACGTGATATTTTCAGCCGCGTCATCCGGGGCGCGGGAACGACGCTGGGCATTGCGCTGGCGACGGTGATCTTCAGCTGCGCGGCAGGCACAGTCATCGGCGCCCTGACTGGCTATTTCGGCGGACGTGTGGACGCCATCCTTATGCGGTTCAACGACGCCCTGACTGCTTTTCCCAGTATCCTGCTGGGCTTGGTATTCGTCAGCGTACTGGGCGGCGGCACCCAGAATGTGATCCTGGCGCTGAGCATCGTGTTTACGCCCAGCTTTGCCCGCGTGACCCGCTCGGCCTACGCATCCGTCCGGGACGCCAATTACATCAAAAGCGCCCGGCTCATGGGCACCGGGAAGGTGCGCATCCTGACCATACACATCCTCCCCAACATCCTGCAGGTGCTGCTGCCGGCTCTTACCATCGGCTTCAACAATGCCGTACTGGCGGAGGCCTCCATGAGCTATCTGGGCATCGGCAGCATGGGTTCTCTGGGCTATATCCTGTCGGACGCCCAGAGCATGCTGTATTCCGCCCCCTGGTACGCCCTCTGCGCCGGCGGCACCATCGTGCTGCTGATCTTCGGCGTGGGTCTGATGGGCGAAGGACTCCAGCGCGGGGAAGGAGGACGCTATGCTTGAAATTCATGACCTCCATGTAAAATTCCACAACCGTGACCGGGAAGCGGTGTCCGGCGTCAACCTCACCATTCACGACGGAGAAATTCTCGGTCTGGTGGGCGAGTCCGGCTCCGGCAAGACCGTCACCGCCATGAGCGTGGCGGGACTGCTGCCCCGCCGCTCCTGTGATTACTCCGGCGAAGTGCTGCTGGATGGTGTGGAATTGCTCCACGCCAAGCGCGACCTGCTGCGTACCGTACAGGGTAAGTCCATTGGCGTGGTGTTTCAGGAGCCCATGACGGCCATGAATCCGCTGATGAAGGTGGGCGAGCAGGTCAGCGAAACACTGCTGCTCCATACCGACCTCAGCAGGGAGGATCGCTACTGGTGCGCCGTCAATGCACTGAACGAGGTGGAACTGGACAATCCGGAGGAGGTATACCACAAATATCCCTTTGAGCTCTCCGGTGGTATGCTCCAGCGTGCCATGATCGCCGCGGCCATCGTGTGCCGTCCCAAGCTGTTGCTGCTGGACGAGCCGACGACGGCGCTGGATGTGACCATTCAGGCGCAGATCCTGAAGCTGCTGAAGCGCCTCAATGAGAGCCATGGCACCTCCATGCTGTTTATCTCTCACAATCTCAACGTGGTGCGCAAGCTCTGCGGCCGTGTAGCGGTGATGCAGCGGGGTGTGCTGGTGGAGGAGGGCATGACCCAGGAGGTCTATACAAATCCGCAGCATCCGTATACCCAGCATCTCATTGCCGCCATTCCCCGGCGTGACAGAAGGGAGGACATGTGATGGATCGACAGGATCTGGTTCTCTCCGTGCAGAATGTCACCAGCGGCTACCGTACCGGCGGCCTGCTGCAGAAAAAGGTGGAGCAGGTCGTTCTACACAATGTCAGCTTCGACATTTACCACCGGGAGATCGTGGCGCTGGTGGGTGAGTCCGGCTCCGGCAAATCCACCCTGGCCCGTACCATTCTGGGTATGGTGCAGCCGGATAAGGGGCAGGTGATCCATTACACCAAGCGGCCCCAGATGATCTTTCAGGATCCCTACAGCTCTCTGAACCCCGCCTATACCGTAGGCTGGATTCTGGAAGAACCTCTGCGGATCTACGGCAAGTACGACGCGCCGGAGCGTAAGCGCCGGGTGCGGGATATTCTGGATAAGGTGGAGCTGCCCCCGGAGTGTCTGACGGCGAAGCCGGCAGAGCTGTCCGGCGGTCAGCGCCAGCGTGTCAGCATCGCCGTGTCCCTGATCCAGCGTCCCCGGTTCATCATTGCCGACGAGCCGGTCAGCGCTTTGGATGTGACCATTCAGGCCCAGATCCTGAAGCTGCTGCGTGATCTGCGTGACAGCCTGGATCTCAGCTACCTCTTCATCTCCCACGATCTCAACGTGGTGTGGCAGCTGTGCGACCGGGTGCTGGTGATGAAGGATGGCTGCATCGTGGAGCAGGGCCCCGTGCGGGAGGTCTTTGACAACCCTCAGTGTGACTATACCCGTGAGCTGCTGGAAGCGGCCGAATGATTCCCTTGTGTTCCCTGTGTTCCCAAGGCCTGCCCTCACGGGCAGGCCTTTTCAGAAAGGAGTATCCCCTTGAAAGACTTTTTCCTGCGATATAAACGGCTGCATCTCTGGCTGCTGACCAATGCCGTGCTGCTGGCGGCCTTTTTCCTGCTGCAAAATCAGCGGGGATTCATGACGGCTGTATCGGAAGTGATGGCGGTGGTGCGCCATGGACTGGCGGCGGTGTCCTATCTGGTGCCTGTCTCTGTGGCGGAACTGCTGGTGGTGCTGCTGGTGGCGGCTGCCGTGGTGTACGTCATTTGGTCAGCGGTGGCGGTTGTTCGTGCCAAAGGCCGCCGGCTTGGCCGGCTCTACAGCGCCCTGCTGGGTGCGGTCTGTTCCGGCGTTACCATTTATACTGCTTTCTGCTGGCTGTGGGGGTTCTCCTTCTATATCGACGGCTTTCAGGAAAAGTCCGGCGTCTATGCGCAAGATGTGGCGTTGGAGGATCTGCGGGCGGTGACAGAGCTGTTCGTGGCGGGTCTGCAGGAGACGGCAGATGCTGTCCCCCGTGATGAAAACGGCGTGTTTGCCGCGTCTCGGCAGGAGATCCTGGAAGACAGCGCCCACACCTACGACAACGTGGAAAGGATATTCCCCGTTCTGGCTTTTGATGACAAAGCTCCCAAGGCAGTGTATTTTTCCCGTATTCTGAGCCGACTGGATTTCACCGGCATTTTCTGCCCCTATACCGGCGAGGCCAATGTGAATGTGGACAGTCCGGCGGCGTTTCTGCCGGCCACCGCCGCCCATGAGCTGGCGCACCAGAGAGGATTTTCTTCGGAGCAGGAATGTAATTTCATTGCCATTGTGGCGTCCACCACGGCGGACAATATTGCGACCAACTATTCCGGCTGGCTGCTGGGCTATGTGTATCTGGGCAATGCTCTCTACCGCGCGGACCGTGCAGCATGGGAGGAAGTGTACGACACCCTGCCTGTCGGCGCAAAGCTGGATCTCATTGACAACAACGAATATTGGGATCAGTTTGAAGACACCGTGGTGCAGCAGGTGTCCAATACCATGTACGACGGCCTGCTGAAAAGCTACGGCGAGGAAAAGGGAATCCAGTCCTACGGCACAGTGGTGGACATGCTGGTGGCATATTACAAAGACCAGATATTATAATATTCGAATATTTTTCTAAATAGTGACTTTTGCAACTGAAAATCGGGAGAAATGGCTGTATGCTGAAAGCACAAAATCAATGATTCAGGAGGATACTTCCATGAAATTCTATATCTGTGAGCATTGCGGCAATATCATTACCCACGCCAAGAACAGCGGCGTTCCTGTTTTCTGCTGCGGTCAGAAGATGAAGGAGATCATCCCCGGCAGCGTGGAGGCTTCCGTGGAGAAGCATCTGCCCGAGGTCAAGGTGGAAGGTGGTCTGGTCACCGCTGTGGTGGGCAGCGTGGAGCATCCCATGGTGGAAGAGCACTTCATCGAGTGGCTGGCTCTGGAGACTGAGAAGGGCAGCCAGCTGAAGAAGCTGCTCCCCGGCGAGAAGCCGGAGGTGGTCTTCGCTCTGGCTGAGAGTGAGAAGCCCGTGGCAGTCTACGCCTGGTGCAACCTCCATGGCCTGTGGAAGACGGAACTGTAAAAATATGCAAAAAGATCCGTCCGGAGCCGCGGCTCCGGACGGATCTTTTTGCATATCTGGAGGTTGTATTATACTAAAACTTGTTAAAAAGCTTTAAAAGCTTTTTTATAGCGCGAAGCGCGT
>CAZQJD010000015.1:19963-20488 GCA_964593575.1 uncultured Oscillibacter sp. | reverse complement strand
CCAGTGACCCCCTGCTTGTAAGGCAGGTGCTCTAACCAGCTGAGCTATGCTCCCAAGCTGCCGCTCTCATCAGACGGCGAAAGTTATTTTACTAAACCTTTGCCGTTTTGTCAACCACTTTTTCAAATATTTTTTCTTTTGTTACTTTCGCATATTTTCCAACAGCCCAAGCAGCTGTTCTTTGGTAAAATACTGCTTCTGATCGCAGAAACGGCAGCTCAGCTCCGCATCGCCCTGCTCCTCGATGAGGCTCTGCAGCTCGTCCGGGCCAAGGCTGATGAGGGCGCGCTCCATTCGTTCCCGGCTGCAGTCGCAGCGGTACTCAATGGGGCTCTTCTCCAGAATTTCCACCTCAAAATCGGACAGGATCATCCGCAGCATGGCTTCCGGATCCGGGTTCTGATCCAGCATACCGGTGACAGCGCCTGCCGCCAGCACACCGCCCTCCACCTTGATAATGGTATCCTCATCGGCGCCGGGCAAAGCGTTTTGGCGTGACCGTCATGCGGATGTTGAAGGGATATT
>CAZQJD010000015.1:0-19953 GCA_964593575.1 uncultured Oscillibacter sp. | reverse complement strand
CCGGGCAGCAGCTGGATCAGATAGCCGCCGGCGCAGCGGACGCTCTGGTCACGATCCACCAGCACGCCAAGACCGCAGGCGGAAGGGATTTGCTCGGATTCCACAAAGTAGGAGGCCAGATCGTCGGCGATCTCACCGGAGAGCAGCTGCACGCTGCCTACATAGGGCTCCTTCATGTTCAGGTCGCGGATCACCGTCAGCGTGCCGTCGGTGCCCACCGCCGTACCCACATCCAGCTTTCCGTCGGGGCGCAGAGGGATGTCCAGCGCAGGATTGTCCACCGTGCCCCGGACGTTGCCTTCATTATCCGACACCACCAGCACGTTGCCCAGCGGGCCGCCGCCGCGGATCTGCAGGGTGACGCTGGCGCCCTCGCCCTTCAGGGCGTTGCCCAGCATGGAGGCCGCCGCCAGTGTGCGGCCCAGTGCCGCCGTAGCCACCGGCAAAGTGCGGTGGATCTGCCGGGCACGCTCCGTCAGCTCCCGTGTGGAAACCGCCGTGGCCTTGACCATACCATCGGTCGTAATGGCTCTTACCAACTGATCTGCCATATCATAATTCTCCTTTTTTCTTTGCCGTCCATGGGGATCATTTGTCCCGCACGCAGTGGAATATCCACCGGTCTTCCTCCGGCTTGGGGAGTGACATCTTCAGATCGCCGGTGACCCTGACACGGGAGAATCCGGCTGCTGCCAGCCACTCACGCAGCTCCGCCTCTTCCCACGCACGCTCCCGGTGTTCCTCATAGCTGCGGTGCCACGCGTCGCCCCGGACACGCTGAAAGAGGTCTACCCAATAGGTGCAGACCTTGGTTTTCTCGGAAAACGTGGTGCGCCAGACACAGAAGCTGTCTTCCGTCTCATCGGTGTACATCTGGCCGTCCATGCGGCGCAGCTTGTACGGGGAGTTCACATCGAAAATGAACAGTCCGCCGGGTTTGAGATACTTCGCCACACGGCGGAAGGTCTCCTGCACATCGGCGGGGCGGGTGAGATAGTTCAGCGAATCCAGCGTGGATACCACTGCGTCCACCGGCTCTGCCAGACGCAGACGCGGCATGCTCTGGTGCAGAAAAAACGGCGGCTGATCCACTTCCAGGTCAGCCGCTTTCCGCGCCGCCTCCGTCAGCATTTCCTCGGAGCCGTCGGTCGCCGTGACGATGTAGCCTTGTTCCGCCAGCATGCAGGCAATGGTGCCGGTCCCGCAGGCCAGATCCAGCACAGTGCGCACCGGGATGGCGCTCCGCCGGAACTGCCGCTGCAGATAGTCTGCCCGCTTGCGGTAAAGGCCATCCTGCATCAGACCGTCATAAGCGCCGGCCAGCGCCTCATAGCTGCTCATTTCTCTTCCTTCTCCATCTGCTTGCGGCGCTCGAAAATGGTGGCATAGGCGCCGGTGCCGTAGCTCAGAGACCGGTTGACACGGCTGATGGTAGCGCTGGACGCGCCGGTGCGCTCCAGAATATCGTTATAGATCATGCCCTCTTCCAGCAGGGACGCCACTTCAAAGCGCTGCTCCATGGATCTCAGTTCAGACACCGTGCAGAGGTCCTGAAAAAAGTCATAACACTCCTGCTCATCCTTCAAAAGAAGGATCGCCTTATAGAGTTCACCGTTCTTTTCCTTTTTGCCGATCTTGACCATGTTGCACCTCTTCCTGTTTATTTCACGCAGTAAAGCACGAATATAGTTGTATACTACCATTTTACTTCGCGAAAGTAAAGACCCTTTTGTACTTTTCTCATTTTTCCTCCGGTACCATTTCTTTTTTCCGGCATAGACTGACATAAAAGGCAACAGGACTCGAATCCGTACACAAATCAGAGGTCTATTGCCTTAACGGAGGTGTCCTCAATGAAAAACTGTATCCAGCAACTGGAAGTCGAGACCTTTTCCGCCCAGCGGGAATGGACAACAGACGGGCTCTCTGTGCTCCGGGCGGATATTTCTCTCCCTTGCCCAGTGTCGCCCGCTGGCCGCATTCAGCAGCGTATAGAGCGGTTTTATCAACAGCAAAGCCGCTGCTATCTGCGTTACTGTGAAAACTGGCTGGCACCCAAAGCCGCTGCCGACTGCCGCCAGTCACTGGCTGACAGCACTCCCCTGCCCCAATACACGGCCCGGCTCACCTATCAGATCACCTGTAACGAAGGCGGTATTCTGAGCCTCTTCACCGACAGTCACGAATTCACCGGCGGCAAGCCGCTGGTGCTGCGCCGGGGCGACACATGGGATCTGCAAACCGGGTATCCCCTGCCGGCCACGGCCTTTTTCCCGCGGCACACGCCGCTGCGCCGCCTGCTGCTGCGCACGGCAGCCGAGGAGATCCGCCGTCAGGAGGAGGCCGGCATTTCCCGCTACGCGGACAACTGGCCGCAGGCCATGAAGCGCACATGGAACCGCAGCAATTTCTACATAACACCGGACAGCTTCCGCTTTTTCTGGCAGATGTATGCCATTGCCCCAGCAGCGGAAGGGATCCCTGTCTTTTCCATCCCGTTCCGCGAGGGCATCTGTCTTTCTCCTCTTTCTCTGCCGGAAACAGAAAAATCAGGCGCCGCTGACGGCGCCTGATCCGCTCACTTTTTCTTCTTTTGCTTTTTCTTTGCCGGTGCCGTCTTCGGCATTTCCTTCACAGCAGCGGCAGGCGCACGCCGGTCCCATACCTCGGGCCCGATCCCTCGCTCTTTCAGCCGCCGTTTAACAAAATCCCGGAACAGCGCATAGGCCACGGAGCACAGCGGGATAAAAGCCAGCATACCGGCAACACCCATGAGGCTGCCACCCACAGTGACTGCCGCCAGCACCCAGATGGAGGGCAGCCCCACAGATGAACCCACCACATGGGGATAAATCAGATTGTTCTCCAGCTGCTGCACCACCAGAAACACTGCCACAAAGAGCAGCGCCTGCACGGGGTCGCTGATGGCGATGAGCACCGCGCCGATGACGCAGCCGATAAACGCGCCCATCACCGGGATCAGCGCCGTCAGGGAGATCAGCACGCCGATGAGCAGCACATACGGCATCCGCAGGATGCTCAGCACCAGCACGAAGATGCCGCCCAGGATCACCGCCTCCAGACACTGTCCCGAGAGGAAGCCGGAAAAGGTCTGCTCTGCCAGCGTAAACACGCCGACCGCCCGCTCCGCAGCCTTCCGGGGCAGCAGCGCATACAGGCACTGACGACCCTGACGGGCCAGCTTCTCCTTCTGGAGCAGGATGTAAATGCTGAAGATGAAGGCGATGACAAAGGTGGCGACACCGCTGACCACATCGCCCACGATGTCGCTGCCGGAGGACAGCAGCCGACCACTGAGATCCTTCAGCAGAACCAGCGCCTTCTGGGACAGCTGCGCCCAGTCGATGTTCAGCTCCGCGATCACCTCGCCCAGCCACGGCAGCCAATCGCCCAGAGATTCCAGCAGTGCCTGCACCCGGTTCATGGCGGCGGGGATCTGGTCACGCAGAAGCGTAAACGCGTCGGTGATGCCGGGCACGATGACAAGGCCCGCCAGCGTCAGCACGCCGATGACAAACACCAGCGTCAGGATGTAGGCCAGAGGCCGGCGGAATTTCGCCATGCCTTTTGTCTTGGGAAAGAGATCCCGCTCAATGGCCCGCATGGGAACATTCAGCACAAAGGCGATGGCGCCGCCCAGCACAAAGGGGAACAGCATATCCATCAGCCAGTCCAGAGAGGCTGCCAGCACACCCAGATTCTGCAGACCCACATAGGCCGCCACACCTGCCAGCACCACCAGCAGCACATTTTTCCGTGTCCATTCCATATCAGCATTTCTCCTGTCCGCCCTGACGATACCACCGTGCCATTTCCAGATACTCTTCCATAGAGTCGCGGATGAGCTGGATCTCCGCCTCTGCCAGTGGACGGATGACTTTACCCGGATTTCCCAGCACCATGGAGCCATCGGGGATATCCATTCTGCCGGTCACCAGCGAGCCTGCGCCGATGATACAGTCCCGTCCGATGCGGGCGCCGGTGAGTACAATAGCGCCCATGCCAATGAGGGTGTTGTCGCCCACGGTGCACCCGTGAACGATGGCGCCGTGACCGATGGTACAGTCTTTACCGATGTTGGTCAGCTCATGGATCACCGCGCACTCCTGCACATTGGTATTGTCTCCAATGGTAATGGCGCCCTGATCTCCGCGAATAACCGCGTGATACCATACATTGACCCCTTTTCCCAGCGTCACGTCGCCGACCACCACAGCACCCTCGGCGATCAGTACATCATCATCTGTTTTCCTGAGAGGATATGCCATTTCTTTCGTCTCCTGTCGTTGGTCTCAGAAGGCAAAGTTGCCCTCCACAAACACGGGGATCTCCCGTCCGTCATGGGTGGTGCCCACAATGGAGAGATCCTTTGTGCCGATCATGAAGTCCACATGGGTGATGGAGTCATTCAGGCCGTGCTTTTTCAGCTCTTCCTTACTCATCTGATGTCCGCCCTTCAGGCAGGGATACGCCTCGCCGAAGGCGATGTGGCAGGCCGCATTCTCGTCAAACAGGGTGTTGTAGAACAGGATCTTCTGGTTGGAGATGGGGCTGTCATAGGGCACCAGCGCCACTTCGCCGAAGTAGGACGCGCCCTCATCCACGCTGATGGCGGCCTTCAGATACTCCTCGCCCTGCTTTGCCGCAGCCTCCACGATCTTGCCGTCCTTCACCGTAAAGCGGAAGCCGTCGATGATGTTGCCGCTGTCCACCAGCGGCATGGAGGAATACACCACGCCGTTGACGCCGGTCTTGAGGGGCGCGGTAAACAGTTCCTCCGTGGGGATGTTGGCAATAAAGGTCTGGCCGGACAGGGTCACATCGTTGCCTGCCTCCCAGACATGGCCTTCCGGCAGCTCCACCGTCAGATCGGTGCCCAGCGCGTTGGTATAGTGGAGGGATTTGAAGTTATAGGCGTTCATCTTCTCCAGACGGGCGGAAAGCGTGGCGATATGCTCCTGCCACTTCTCCACGGCACGGCCGTCACCGGTGACGCGGACAGACTGCAGGATGGCGTCCCACAGCCGCTCCACGGCCTCTGCTTCCGGCAGCTCCGGGAACACACGCTTTGCCCAACTGGGAATAGGAATGGACGCGATGCACCAAGGGAAGCCGCCGCACATCTGCAGACGGTCGAAATCCTTCAGAGTACGGCCGGAGGCCTGCTGCGCCCGTACCACACGCCCCGTGTCCACACCCTTGAGATTTTCCGGATCACTGGCGGAGATGGCCAGATAGGCTGCTCCCTCCAGCGCATAGTCATTGTAGAAATGCCGGCGCCACAGGGGAACGCTGTCAAAAACGGACTCATCGGCGCGGAGGTACTTCATCCGTGCCATGGCATCGTCCGTCCAGTTCATCACTACCTCGCGGCAGGGTATCTCGTAAGCCTCCTCCGCGCACATTCTGGCAAACCAGGCGCATTCCACCGGTGATGAGATCACCAGCGTCTGCCCCTTCTGCACATTCAGCCCCACCCGCACCAGAAGGCGGGCATACTCTCTCATTTTTTCCTGCATATCCAATTATCCTTTCCTGCGGCCTTGCGCCGCCTGTTGTTGACCGGAGCCTTTCTCCGGAAATCGAAGTTCCAACACGCCGTCCCGTTCCCGGCGCAGTGCAATGAGCGTCCCGTTCAGCTCCGCACCTAAAATCAGCGTCACAGCCGTCAGGTACAGCCACATCAGCAGAACCACTGCCGTTCCCACCGATCCATACAGCAGTGAATAGGCTGCAACATAGTCCACATAAGCGGAATACAACGCCGACAGCACCATCCAGCCCAGCAGCGCAGCCAAAACCCCCGGCCACAGGTTACGCATAGGCTGATGACCATCCTGTGCCATGGCGTACAGGAGAAACAGGGCGAAATACATCACCAGCGCCGTGACCGGAAAGCGCAGCCATTGCCACAATAACGCCAGCTCCCGCGGCAAGCCCAGTTCATCTGCGGCATACTCCAGCAGCCGCCTTCCCGCCGTCATCAGTGTCAGTGTCACCACCATGGTAACAATGAGCATCATGGTATACAGCAGCGTGCGGAACAGGTGCCGCGCCGGTGCCAGCGGCGGTCCCAGATGATATGCGGTACGCACCGCCCTCATCAGGCTGTTTGTGGCCCGTGCGGGAAAATACAGTGAGAAAAACAGTCCGAACAGCAGCAGCCGCACGCTGGAATGATTCGCCGCATAGTCCAGATATGTCATGACAAAATCCAGAACTTCCGCCGGCAGAAACTGCGCCAGTCCCTGCAGCAGCTCCGTCTTCTCCAGATGCAGCAGCCCCAACAGCGAGCTGAGAAACACCATCAGCGGAAACATGGTGAACAACAGATAGAAGGCCAGCGCCGCGCCCTGAACAGCCACACCGTGTCCCAGATAACGGCGCAGCATTAAATAGGCGCCCCGCAGCACCCCATTCCCCCGCCCTGGTGGAAATGACCTCTCATCCATGCATACTCCCCCATCCGGTGCCGCCTGCCGCAGCGCCCTTTCTGGATAGTATGTGCCGGCCAGTGAGAAAACAGAAGCCTTTTGCAAAAAAAACCGAAAATTTTTCCAGCTCACAGTATAACACAACTCCCCACTCTGTGTCTGTAATTTTTTTGGAAAAATGGCTCTTTACTTTTGTGTTCTTTAACGGTATCTTATTAGTATCATATTCAACCGGATTTCCGGCTGCCCAAAAGGAGAAACAACATGAAGCGTATTGATACCGACAAGGCTCCCGCCGCTATCGGCCCCTATTCTCAGGGCTACATTTCCAACGGCTTTTTCTTCACCTCCGGCCAGGTGCCCCTGGATCCCGCCACCGGCACCGTGGTGGGCGAAGACATCGCTGCCCAGACCGAGCAGGTCATGCAGAATCTCAGCGCTCTGCTGGAGGCTGCAGGTACCGGCTTTGCCAACGTGGTGAAGACCACCTGCTTCCTGGCTGATATGGGCGATTTCGCCGCTTTCAACGAGATCTACGGCCGCTACTTCACTGAGAAGCCCGCGCGCTCCTGCGTGGCAGTCAAGACTCTGCCCAAGAATGTGCTGGTGGAAGTGGAGCTCATCGCCGAGGTCTGATCCTGATTCCGCTGCAGAAGGCCTGTGCCACCCCGGTACAGGCCTTCTATTTTCTCAGAGAATCCTTTTCTCAGAGAATCCCGCTTTTTCTCTTGACCCCCGCAGAAATATCCATTACAATAAATGGTTGTATCAGTATTCGCAGCCAATGCGATCCATCACCCCGGAAAGGCCGAGCACATATGAAACATCCCTACAAAACCCGACAGGGCGGTGCCACAGTGACTATTTTCGTCCCCTACGACTGCGGCAACCACTGCCCTTTCTGCATCAATAAAGGTGAATATGCTGATCTGACGGGCTTTTCCGCAGACAGAATCTGCGAAAGCATCGCCGTCATGGACTCCATCACTCCGGAATGCGACTTCGTATTCACCGGCGGCGAGCCCTTTTCCAACCTGAATTCTCTGCAGCGGATGCTGGACTGCATCCCTGCCACCCACAAGGTGTATATCAACACCACCCTCCCGGTATCCCAGCACCAGTCCGATGAGGACATTGTGGAATTCACCCGGCGCAACCGCGGGAAGATCACCTGCATCAATGTTTCCCGCCACATGCAGCGCTACGTAGTGGAATCCAACGACACGCTGCTGGCCCGGCTGGAGGTCCCCTTCCGCATCAACTGCGTGCTGTACAAAAACTATCCCGCTCAGCAGATCGTTCCCTATCTGGAGCGATTCCTTTCCATTCCCGGCGCCAATATCCAGTTCCGCTTCGACTATACCGCCACCACACCGGACAATCTCTACGATCAGGAGAACGACCGGATCCTGGCAGACCTGCGGAAGATCGCCCGCTACACCGGACTGGACGGCTGCCGAATGCGCTGCGGCTTCCATTTCGACTACAAGGGCATGGAGCTGACCTATCACAAGACCCTGCCCTACTCCACCGTCACCGAATTCGATCCGGCAGACGGCGTTACCTATGACATCCTCTACGATATCCTCATCAAGCAGAATGGCGATATTCATTCCGATTGGACCGGCGTGATGATGGATGTGGACACCTATCGCAAAGTGGCATTTGAGCCCTACGATCTGCGCTGGCTGGAAAGAGCCTGATGTTTACAAACAATTGAGGGGGCGTTGCATTTGGCAACGCCCCCTTCGGTTTCTCAACCCGGCACTTCCGCGCCGCCCCACTCCACTGCGGCAAATCCGGTGCGCACGGATCCGCTCAATTCCTGAGCCGCCACATCCACCGGAGCGTCCAGCCCCTTCCAGACCATAAACACCCGCAGCAGGCTGTCCGGCACAGGATCTATGGTCAGCACCGCGTTATCGGTATAGAGCTCCTGCTGAAAAGAGATCAGGTTATACGCGTTCCCCTCCATTCGGGGCAGCCAGTAGATGATGAATTCATTGGCCTCCTTGTCTGTGAGCCCCAGCTTTTGCAAGGAAGCCTCCAAAAACGCCGCCGTTTTCTCTCCGGGCACGCAGAAGCCGGTTGTAAGATCATACTCCAACGCCGTCTCTCCCTCCCAGAACAGGCAGTAATACTCACGCCCCGCAGTATCTGTCAGAGTTCCGTCAGGCCGTGCCGTCACCGTCCAACCGTTCTCATAGGCAGGATAGGTAGACGTCAGACGCCCGTTGAAGTCCAGCTTTACCGTTATCTGCGTTTCTGCTTCCGGATAGAGGTAAATGACCGGCTTTGCGGCCTCCAGAGTGGTGACCACATCATCCTTACGGCAAGCTGACAGAGACATCATACAGAGCAGTGCCAATAGAAATAACATCCATTTTTTCACGCCAATTCCTCCTTTTTCGTTTCCGCTTTCTTTCACAGGCAGCTTCTTTATCACGTTAGACGTAAATCGGCAGGAAAAGTTCCGATTTTTTCCGGCATTTTCAGGATAACACGGTTCTTGCACCCACACAAGCCCCAACATCGCCCACGCGAATCCTTCCAAACCTTTTTCACCGCGCGAGCCTTTTCCGCAGACCACTTCCCCTTGCTTGACATCCTCCGACTGTGGCGATATGATGAACAAAATAGTTTTCAGAGGAAAGGGACTGTACCATGGAACGCACGCTTCAGATCATCGCCCGAATCCACAGTGATTTCCCCGAAAAATTCGGCATTCCCCGCCAGAGCGGACTGGTGGAAGCGCTGCAGGCAGAAATCGTCTTTGAACCTGCCTACCGCAGTGCCGACGCGCTCCGGGGGATGGAAGGCTTCTCGCATCTCTGGCTGATCTGGGAATTCTCTCAGGCAGTCCGGGAAACCTGGAGTCCCACCGTTCGGCCTCCCCGTTTGGGCGGAAACACACGCATGGGTGTCTTCGCCACACGTTCCCCCTTTCGTCCCAATCCCATCGGCCTCTCCTGCGTCCGTCTTGTGGGGGTGGAGCAAACCAAGGATCGCGGGCCGGTGATCCGGGTGGCAGGCGCAGACCTGCTGGACGGAACACCCATCTACGACATCAAGCCCTACCTCCCTTACGCCGACTGCCGTCCCGACGCCATTGGCGGCTGGACCGGCGGCGAGGCCGATACGCAGCTGGAAGTCCAATGTGCACCGGAGCTGCTTGCGTCACTTTCTCCGGAGCGGCAGCAGGCTCTGCTGGGCGTGCTGGCCAACGACCCTCGTCCTCACTATCAGAACGATCCGGAACGGGTATACGGCCTCCGTTTTGCCGGATATAACGTACGTTTTTCTGTAAAAGGAAAGTACCTTACAGTCATTTCCATTGAAACGGACTTCATAGATTGACACAGGGAATTTCATGCGGCACGGACACAGCTGAGGGCTGTATCCGTGCCGCTGTCTTTATCACACTTCAATCTTCTTCAGCCCTCCTCTCACCGGGTCCTGTGTTCCCTGAATGGTACTCCCCTGCGCATTGACGCTCCTGACAGGCAGCCCGCGCAGCGTTGTAACATCAAATCGCTGCTATCCACGATCATCGATTTATCCACGGGAACGATCCATGGGAATCCATGGGAACCGCAAAAATCTTTACTTGCCCCATAGCTTATGGTATATTAGCTTATTAAATTGATTTGTTAAAGCTCAGCAAAACAGAGCATCTTGTTTGTGCGTGTTCAGTATGACTGCGATCATGCCGAGGTCTGCGGCGCAGCCCCTCCCGACCGGGAAGTCGCTGCATCTATACTGAACGATCCGGACGAGCTGATAGGAGAAGCATTATGAAAAATTTAGAAATCATGACCACGATTCTGAAGAAAATCAAAGAATATGACCGCATCATGCTCTTCCGCCATATCCGCAACGACGGCGACTGCGTGGGTGCCACCAAAGGCCTCAAGCGCATCATCCAGCTGACATGGCCGGAGAAGGAGGTCTATCTCATCGATGAGGACACCGCCCAGTATCTGGAGTTTCTGGGGCCTGAAGATGCCCCGGTGGCAGACGAGCTGTACGCCGACGCTCTGGGCATCGTGCTGGATACCGCCTCAGAAAACCGTATCTCCAACAAAAAGCACGCCCTGTGCAAGGAGCTGGTGAAGATCGATCACCACATTCCTCTGGAGAACTACGGCAACTATATCTGGGTGGATGAGAAAATATCCTCCGCCTGTGAGATGGTGGTGAAGTTCTACAGCGCCTTCCGGGACCAGCTGAAAATCGACTCCGAGGCCGCCGCCTATCTGTACACCGGCATGGTGACAGACTCCGGCCGTTTCCGCTACAGTAATGTGAATGGCGACACTCTGCGCCACGCGGCCATTCTGCTGGATGTGGGCGTGGACACCGAGACGCTGTATGCCCAGCTGTATCTGGAGGCCTTCGAGTATCTGAAATTCAAGGCCCACATCTATCAGAAACTGCAGATCACAGAAAACGGGGTAGCCTATATTTTTGTGGATCGTGACATGCAGAAGGAATTCAGCCTTTCTCTGGAGCAGGCCAGCGCCGTCATCGGCAATCTGGACTCCATCCGGGGCTGCATCTGCTGGATCGTCTTTATCGAAACCGGCGACGAGCAGAACACCATTCGGGCACGTCTGCGCTCCCGCTTCGTCCACATCAACAGTATCGCAGAAAAGTACCGCGGCGGCGGCCACGCCTCTGCCAGCGGCGCCACCCTTTATGGCCGTGAGGAGATCGACGCCCTGCTGCGGGATGCCGACGCTCATGTGAAGAACTACAAGGAACACAACAAGGGCTGGCTATGAGGAGCCTGATGGCAAATGACGACGACGTAAACGCTTCTTCCGCTGATCCGCTGGCACCGCTGCCTTGGCGAAGCAACTGCTGTTGTGCCGAAATTTGAGCAGAGCAGCAAAAGTCACGGCATCGAGCTCCATAAGCATCAGCGTTCCGCCAGAAAGCAGGGAATGGACCTGCGGGGCCATTCCGTTACAGCGTTCCCCTCTCCCCTGTCCGCATTTCCATACGCAGGCTCTGGCAGATCTCCCGCGCCGCCTGCTCATAGGAATCCACCTTCACAACATAGTCACAGATCTCCGCGTTCCGCTTCTCTCCTTCAATGGCCAGAAGCCGGTTGACCTTGTCCTCCGTAGATATATCACGCTCCACGATAGAGGTCAGAAGATCCTTCTTATCCCGCTTGGCATAAATGGTGATCACATTGGGGAAATGTGTCTTCAGCGCCATGGCGCCGCAGATATCCATGACCGTCAGGACGTGGCGTCCCTTTGCCAGGATCTCCTCCACATCCGATTTCCGGGAGCCGTAAAAATGGTGGGCGTAGGTGGTGGATTCAAACAGCTCTCCGTTTTCATACATGCGTCGGAATTCATTCTCCGAAACATAGTGATACCAGCCATCATCCTGCTGACCGGCAGCGCCGCTGGTGGTATAGCTCTTCAGCTTTTCAAAGCTGTCTGTCCGCTGCAGCAGCGTCCGGGCGATCTCGGTCTTCCCGCTGCCGGTGGGGCCTACCAGTACCACCACGCCGGGCTGCCTCAGACTGTACCGCTCCGGCCTACTCTGATAACCGTCAGCAATGATCTCCACCAGCTTCAGGAATTCGTCATAGGTATTCACCGCCAGAATCCCGGTGGCCTGATCGTTCCAGGGCCTGCGCATCAGGATCGGGTAGGCCGCCTTGGACTCAAATACATTGTGCATACCGTCGTCAAACAGGATATCTACATCGATCTTGTCTTTACGGGACCCCATGTAGATATGATCCTGCGGGATCTCCGGGAACTCCTCCAGAATACGCTGTGCACGGAGGCTCATAAACTCCGGATACACCGACGTGGACACAAACACTTCCGTCATCTGGGAAAGCCTGCGCACAAATTCCTTTGCGCCCTGAATCACCGGCTGATTTTTATAAAACGCCGGGTCCTGAAAGAACTCAAAGATCACATCCGCCCGGGTCCCCAGCTTTCCCCAGCGATCCACCTCATAAATGGTAAGTGGAGGATCAAACTGATATTTTTCATTGGCAAGACGGATCGCATAGGGAATGCATTCCATCAGCAGGTCATCAATATCCAACGCGGTGGACAATTTAAATTTTCGGTTCATAAACACTCTCTTTCCATCAGCAGATCCATGCAGGGTGTGTTTTTCTTGTCCCTGATAGAGAACAATGAAATATCATTATAAGATATATAACATATATAACAGTTTTCCGCAGAAAGCAATGAAAACATCGTTTGCGGATCCGTGCAATTCGTTTATGTTTTCCCAAAAACGCTTTACACTCCTTTCAAATTGTGGCAAAATATACATGCGTATGTTCCTTTCCGAACAGATTCCTCTTCGCAGGGCTCAAAGGAGGTTACAGTCTTGAAAAAGCTTGAGCAGTACATACACCCATACTGGGGATATATCTTCCTGACGGTGGCCATCAAGCTTGTGGCCGCTATGGCAGAGCTGACCATTCCCTACCTCATGGAGATCATGCTGGATGATAAGGTTCCCGCAGGCGATCTGCAGGGCATCTATACGGTGGGCGGCATGATGCTGCTGTGCGCGGCATTCGCCTTTGGCTGCAACGTACTGGCCAACCGCATGAGCGCCATCAGCTCCGGCAAGATCACCCGGTCCATCCGCCACGATCTGTTCGAGAAGCTGCAGAGCCTGTCATCCCGTCAGGTGGACGAGCTGACAGTAGCATCCGCTCAGTCACGTCTCACCTCCGACACCTATAATGTCAACCAGCTGCTGACCCGCACCCAGCGACTGGGCGTCCGCGCGCCCAGTCTGTTTATCGGCGGCATCGCCATGACGCTGAGCATGGACAGACCGCTGGCATTGGTGCTGCTGGGCATGCTGCCTGTCATCGCCACCGTGGTATTCCTTGTTACCAAAGCCAGTATGCCGCTGTACACCAAGCAGCAGACGATTCTGGACCGCGTAGTGCGCACCGTACAGGAAAACATCACAGGCATACGGGTCATCAAGGCACTCAGCAAGACGGAATACGAAAAGCAGCGTTTCCACACCGTCAACGGTGAGTACACCGCCGTGGATCAGAAGGCGGGTGTCATTACCGCCATCACCAATCCCAGCACTTCCCTGACACTGAATCTGGGCCTGACGCTGGTGGTGCTCATTGGTGCTTTCCGCGTCAACAGCGGCGCCATTGAAAACGGTGTCATCGTGGCATTCCTGCAGTATTTCACCATGATCCTCAACTCCACACTGGCCATCACCCGCATGTTCGTCATGTGGTTCAAGGGTGCTGCCAGTGCCAAACGCATCTCCGAGGTCATGGATCTGCCGGAGGATCTGGCGATCCAGCCCGCCGCGGAAGCTGAGCCCAACGCACCCCACATTGAGTTCCGAAACGTCAGCTTCTCCTACACCGGCATCGGCAAAAACATTGATGATCTCAGCTTCCGTCTGGAGCACGGCCAAACCCTGGGCATCCTCGGCCCCACCGGTTCCGGCAAATCCACCATTCTCAATCTGCTGCTGCGGCTGTATGACCCGGATTCCGGCACCGTCCTCATCGACGGGCAGGATATCCGTACCATCCCCTACGACACCTTCCGGAAAAAATTCGGCGTGGTGTTTCAAAACGATTTCGTAACGGAAGGCACCATCGCTGGCAATATCCGCTTCTTCCGTGATCTCACTGACAAAGACCTTGCCCGTGCCGCAGAAGACGCCCAGGCAGAATTTATCGCCGAAAAGGAAGGCGGCATGGATGCGGAAGTGGTCATCCGCGGCAACAACCTTTCCGGCGGCCAGAAACAACGGCTGCTCATTGCCCGCGCGCTGGCAGCCAATCCCGAGATCCTGATTCTGGACGATGCCTCCTCCGCGCTGGATTATCAGACAGACTCCCGCCTGCGTCAGGCACTGCGGAAAAACTACCGTGATACTACCACCGTTGTGGTAGCCCAGCGCATCAGTTCCCTGCGTCACGCCGATCTGATCCTGGTGATCTCCGACAGCCAGGTCATCGGTGCCGGCAGCCACAATGAACTGATGACCTCCTGCGCGGAGTACCGGATCATTGCTGAGACCCAGATGGGCGAAGGAAAGGAGGCGGTCTGATGGCAAACAATCCCAACCTGATCGGTGGCGGCGGCGGCGGCATGATGCGCCGCATGGCCCGGGATGAGATGAACGGCGACCGCCGCAAGTTTGAGCACAAAAAGCTGAACACCCGAGCACTGCTGCTGCGGCTGTGGAAGTATATGGGCCGCAACCGCGGACTTCTCCTCCTGGCACTGTGCCTGTCCCTGACCTCCAGCCTGCTGGCTTTGTACGGCCCCAAGCTCTCCGGTCAGGCCATCAACGCCATCGTCGGTCCCGGCAACGTGGATTTTGACATTGTCTTCCGCTGCGCGGCTCTGATGGGTATCTTCTATGTAGCCTCCTCCGCATTGACCTATCTTCTCAACGTGGTAGTCATCCGTATGTCCCGGTCCATCTCCAAACAGATGCGCCACGACATCTTTGAAAACCTGACCACCCTGCCGGTAAGCTTCTTCGACAAGTATCAGACCGGAGACATCATCAGCATCATCACCTACGACGTGGACACTGTGAACCAGTCTCTTTCCTCGGATGTTCTGCAGTTCCTCCAGAGCATCGTCACCGTGGTGGTTTCCTTTGGTATGATGCTCTCTATCGCACCGAAGCTAACATTGATCTTCTGCGTCACCATCCCCATGACCATCCTCTTTACCCGCTGGATTACCAAGAAGGTACGCCCCCTCTTCCGCCGCCGCAGCGCCAAGCTGGGCGAGCTCAACGGCTTTGTGGAGGAAATGCTCTCCGGCCAGAAAAGCATCCGGGCCTACGGGCGTGAAGAAGACGTCCTGACGCAGTTCGACCACAAGAATAACGCCGCTGTGGACGCTTACACCACTGCTGAGGCTTACGGCACCATCACCGGCCCTGCCGTCATGTTCATCAACAGCACCTCTATGGCGCTGGTATGCCTGTTCGGTTCCGTGCTGTTCCTCCGGGGCGAGATCCTGCTGGGCGACCTCAGCAGCTTTGTCCAGTATTCCCGCAAGTTCTCCGGTCCCATCAACGAGCTGGCCAACATCATTGCGGAGCTGCAGAGCGCCTTCGCCGCCGCCGAGCGTGTGTTCATGCTCATCGACGCCGAGGCTGAGTCCGCCGACGCGGAAGATGCCGTTGTCCTCAACAATGTCCACGGTGACGTTCGTCTTGAAAATGTGGACTTCTCCTATGTGGAAGGCCAGCCCATCATTAAGGCTCTGAATCTCCATGCCAAGCCCGGCAGCCTGACGGCTATTGTCGGCCCCACCGGCGCAGGCAAAACCACCATCATCAATCTGCTGATGCGGTTCTATGATGTGCAGGGCGGTACCATTTATGTGGATGGTCACGATATCCGTCAGCTGACCCGCTCCTCCCTGCGAAAGGCGTATACCATGGTACTGCAGGACACGTGGCTCTTCCACGGCACCATCTTTGACAACATTGCATACGGAAAGCCCGATGCCACCATGGAGGATGTGGTTCGCGCTGCCAAGGCAGCCCATATCCATTCCTACATCTCCCGCCTCCCTAAGGGCTATGATACCGTTCTCTCTGACAACGGCTCCTCTATCTCCAAGGGGCAGAAACAGCTGCTGACCATTGCCCGCGCCATGCTGCTGGACGCTCATATGCTGATTCTGGACGAAGCCACCTCCAACGTGGACACCCGCACTGAACAGCAGATCCAGGCCGCCATGCGCAACCTGATGAAGGGCAAGACCTGCTTCGTCATTGCCCACCGTCTCTCTACCATCCGCTCGGCAGACCACATTCTGGTCCTGGACGGCGGTCAGGTGGTGGAGCAGGGCACCCATGAGTCCCTGATGTCGGCAGGTGGCTTCTACCGCCGCCTGTATGAGTCCCAGTTCGATTCCGTATCCTGATCCGTCTTACCGCGGCTGCCTGATCTCAAGGGCAGCCGCTTTTTTACAACAATTTTTCAGGACAAGCGACACGCTACTTGACATCCTCCGGAGATTAAATTATATTTAACTTGTGTGCTGCTGCACATGAATAACAAATTTATACGGAAGGGATGTCCTAAGCATGGCAGAAGAATTTCTGCAAAGAACATGGGCGGAGATCGATCTGGATCGCATCGCCCACAATTATCGCATCCTGCGCCGCTGCGCAGGAGATTCCGCCCGTTTTCTCGGCGTTGTCAAAGCCAACGCATATGGCTGCGGCGCCGTTCAGGTCGCACGAAAACTGGAGGAATTGGGCGCTGATTATCTGGCCGTCGCCTGTCTGGACGAAGTACGTGAGCTGCGCGATGCCGGCATTTCCCTGCCCATCCTGATCCTTGGCTATACGCCTCCGGAGATGACCGTTCAGCTGATCCGTTACGGTGTTACCCAGTCTGTCTCCTCCGAAGCAGATGCCATGGAATACAGCCGATACGCTGCTGATTGCGGCAAAACACTGAAGGTCCATATCAAGGTGGATACCGGCATGACCCGTCTTGGCTTCTCTCTTCGCGGCGACTTTTTCCGCGGCAGCGTTGATGCCATCGCCCGCTCCTGTGCGCTGCCGAATCTGGAGGCTGAGGGCATCTTCACCCATATGTCTGTTTCCGATGAACCGGATGCAGACAGTGAGGCATATACCCGAGAACAGTTTGCTCTGTTCACCAGCGCTATGGACGCTCTGGCAGAACAGCACTGTCATTTTGCCATTCGCCACTGTGCCAACAGCGGCGCCACGGCCATGTATCCCGAAATGGCTCTGGACATGGTGAGACCCGGGCTGGTTTTGTACGGCGCCGGCGATCTGGCGGCACAGCTGGGCCTGAAGCCTGTCATGCGGCTGAAAACCACCGTATACAGCACCCGCCGCGTTGCCGCCGACACCTCTGTCAGCTATGGCCGTACCTTCCGCACTACCGTTCCCACTCGCACCGGCGTGCTGCCCATCGGTTATGCCGACGGTCTGTTCCGCTGCCTTTCCAACCGTATGTCCGTGATGACAGTGCAGGGGCCTGCACCCGTACTGGGCCGCATCTGCATGGATATGTGCATCGTGGATCTGACAGCACTGGATCAGGTACAGACCGGCGATACGGTGGAAATTTTCGGCGACAGCCAGTCCGTCAACGATCTGGCAGCTATGGCCGGTACCATCCCCTATGAACTGATGTGCGCCGTATCCCGCCGCATCCCCAGAATCTATCTGGAAAACGGCATCGCCAAGGAACGATGTCTGTATCTGTAAGGCAAGCCCGAAAAATACAGGGAGGAAAATACAATGCAGCTATATCCTGACAAGCCCAGTTCTCATGGTGTGGAAAACGCTCTGAAACGCGCGAAACAGATGGTGGAGCTCTCCTGGGTCCCCATTCGCATGATTCCCTCCGGCTATATTTTCAATACCCCTACCGATAAGAAGCGCATTGACGCATGGATGCCTGCATACTTCCCACAGCGCGGCGTGATCTACTCCTCCGTACGTCTGCACAGCAAGTTTGTCGGCTCCAATGTCTCTCTGGAGACCTATATGACCGCGCTGGATAACCCTAACAGCGTTCTCTATACCCGTCCGCAGCACGGTCTGGGCCGCTCCATGTTCAGCTACTACGGTATCGTCTGCTCCGCCTTTGCCAGCTATGTCTGCCAGATGCCGTATCCTGTGGCCTGCGTCGGCTGGCCCACACAGGAAGGTGTCTCTCCGGTGGATACCACGGAACTGGAAAACCTGCAGCTGTGCGACCTGGTGCTGAGCGACGGACACATCGCCGTGATCACGGCGATCCTGCGGGATCTGAACGGAAGGATTCACAGCATCAGCGTTTCCGAGAGCGTTCCTCCCTGCTGCCGCTGCACCTCCTTCACTCCGGAGCAGTTCCGCGGCTATTGGCTGAACGGCGGCTATAAGGTTTATCGCTACGCCGGCATCCACAACGTCACATACACGCCCAGTCCCTACGTCCATTTGGAGGATGACCCCTGGTTGGAGATTCCGCCGCGCAACACCGTTTTCATGGCGGATTACGGCAACAAAGCCAACTATAAGCTGGGCGAAAGCGTGGAATTTTCCATCTTTGAAGAAGGCTGGGAAACCATGAGGATCACCGGTGCCCACGGCTCTGTAACCAACCTTCCCATCTCCGGCAGCAGCGCGATCTGGCTCCCCTCTGTCTCCGGTCATTATACCGCAGTCTGCTGCAAGAACGGCGCAGTCAGCCAGAGCGTGGAGTTCTGCGTCACCGAGATCACGACCACACTGAAAAAGAACACCTTTGCCGTGGGCGAACCCATCTGTGTCAACTTCCATGCCGTGATCCCTGAAGACAAGGTCTACTATGTGCAGATCAATACCCACGATCTGTTCTACCGGTTCAGCAGAAAGCTCACGCCGAAAGAAATGGCTGCTGAAAGCGCAGCTATTGATTACAAGCTGGCTCCCGGCAAGTACGTGGTGACACTGGTAGCCGAAAATGGCTTCGGCAGATACACCACCCACAGCGATGTATTTACTGTGGAGTGATCTTATTACATATGAAAGCACCGCCGTTTGCAGGTGCTTTTATATGTGATAACACAACACTTTATACTAATACTGATTTTTAATTAAGTCTCTGTCCGAGATAAGTATTGGTGTGTATAACTGACCTTTTTATTCATTTTCTATGAATGCCCATAGGCAAACGAAAAGGAGCAAGGCATATTTCAACCTTGCTCCTATCGGAGAATATGTGCTATTCAGTTCAACAAATTGTAGTTGGTCTTACTCAAACAATCCTGCAATATAGACTCTGTCAAGTTCTCCGCTTGTAATGGAGTGGAAATAGCCGTCAAAGCCTATCCAATCATTTGCAGGAATAGATATGGTTTCAATCATTTCTCCGTTAGAGTTATACAAAGTCAACTTGTATTCTTAGCAAAAAATTGTAGATATGATGTAACTTTTTAGACATTTTTGCGTCTATACAAGTAAATAAATGTTTGCAAAGGGGGATAGTCCAAATGAAAAAGAAGATCAAGGCTGGCATTATTGTGCTTGCGTGCGTGCTGCTTTTGTCCATCATAAGCATTTATTCCATACCAAAATTGCGAGTTGCACTTTTTGTGAATATATACCACGAATTGTTTGAAGAAGGTTTAGCCTCACGCCAAGGCGTACCTGCTGATGATGCTGTATTTCTTGGTTACGAAGCAATAAACCATTGGGATGGTTCCCATCCAATGTTTGAAATTGTGAACGTATCTTACGGAAGAATTCCCCGGAAAACTTACTACGGATGCTACTACTCTTCGGATGATGTTCCGCTTGCGTTTCAGAATACAGACACGGAACTCATACAGAGCGGGAATGATTGTTGGACATGGAACGCCGAAGGAGATAATCACGGCGAAACATCCAAGATTATGGATCATTGGTATTTCTTCAAGGCTTCATACTAAATCTATCAAATTTACAATTTGTTAAGTAGATAGCAAAGCCA
>CAZQJD010000014.1:0-21053 GCA_964593575.1 uncultured Oscillibacter sp. | reverse complement strand
TGCGTCCCACCGTGGGACGCGATTTGAATGGAAAGGAGTGAGCGAATGGCTGATACCACCCGCGCAAAACAGCCAAGGATAGAGACAGAGATAAAAATTGGCAATACCACCTATATCGTGAATGGGCATTACGCCCCCACAGGCGTCACCGTCTCTGAAAAGATAAAGCGTCTGCTTGACAGGGAGACCAAAAGAAGAAACGGTTAACCTGCCGAAAATTTGATGCTTTTCTTGACATCTGATACAATATAAGTGTCAAAGCGCAGAGATGGTGGCTGCCGGAATGGAGGCTGAAATGAACAGGCAGTCAAAGGATTTAACCGAAAAGTGGGCGGCGCTGTATGTCCGCCTCTCCCGCGACGACGAAAACGAGGGGGACAGCGACAGCATCGCCCATCAGATCGAGATACTCACCAAGTACGCGAAAGACCACGATTTTGCCCGGCACAGGGTGTATAAGGATGACGGGTACTCCGGCACCAGCTTCCGCCGCCCCGGGTTTCAGGAGATGCTTGCCGACATAGAGGCGGGGCATATCCATACCGTGATCGTCAAGGATATGTCCCGCTTTGGCCGCAACTATCTGGAGGTGGGGCTATACACGGAGGTCCGTTTCCCGGAAATGGGCGTGCGCTTTATCGCCGTCAATGACGGCGTGGACAGCGACAACTTCATGGACAACGATTTCACCCCGTTCCGGAACATCATCAACGAGTGGATGGCCAAGGACACCAGCAAGAAAATACGCGCCGTATTCCACGCCAAGGGGATGTCTGGAAAGCGGCTGTCCACCAACGCGCCCCATGGCTACATACGGGACGGGGACGGCAAACTGCTGAAAGACGAGGAGACGGCCCCGGTGGTGGAGCTGATCTTCCAGCTTTTCGCGGAGGGCAACGGCCCCGGCAAGATCGCCCGGATGCTGAAAGAACGGGAGATCCCCACGCCGGGGACGGTAGAGTTTTTACGGACAGGCCGGACGCGCAACTATCACCCGGACGACCCCTGCCGCTGGACTTCCGAAAGCGTAGCGAACATTTTAGACCAGGACGCCTATCTGGGCCGCACCACCAATTTCAAGACCACCAAGCTGTCCTACAAGAGCAAAAAGACCATTGCCAATCCCCCGGAGAAGTGGGTGGTATTCGAGGACACCCATGAGGCCATCATCGACAGGGACACATGGGACATGGTGCGGAAAGCGCGTGGGCAGCGCAGACGGCCCACGAAGATGGGAAAAATGGGGATGTTCTCCGGGCTGGCGTTCTGCGCCGACTGCGGGGCAAAACTCTACCATTGCCGGACTACCTCATGGACGCACGAGCAGGAGTGCTATACCTGCGCGTCCTACCGCACACGGAAACAGTGCAGCGCACACTATATCCGGGCGGTGGTGCTGGAGCAGCTTGTACTGCAAAACCTCCAGCGGGTAGTCGCCTACGCACAGGAGGACGAGGACGAATTCGTGCGGCGGGTGATGGAGAACAAGATGGCCGTGAAATCCGCGGAACAGGAGCAGGCCAAGAGGAAACTGGAAAAGCAGGAGCGCCGGATCAACGAGCTGGACGCTATCATCCAGAGGCTTTACGAGGACTATGTAAAAGGCAAGCTGACGGAAGAACGCTTTGCCAAGCTGTCCGAGGGATACGAACAGGAGCAGGCCGACCTAAAGGCGTCCGTGGAGGAACTGCGCCCCATTGTGGAGGAGGGCGAGGCGCAGGAGGTCAATATTCAGAGTTTTCTGAAAATCGTGAAGAAATACACCGAGCCGACGGAGCTTACCCCCGCGCTGGTGCATGAATTTGTGGAGAAAATTATCGTCCACGCGCCGGATAAATCCAGCGGCCACCGGGTACAGCAGATCGACGTGCATTACAACTTCATTGGTGAGATCGACCTGTCCCCGGAGTACAGCAAATACAGAAAAAAGACAACCGCATGACACTTGCGTATCATGCGGTTGCCCACGGAGTCTACAAAACTTCTTTATCGGTCACGAACTGAGGGCCGGCAGTTCTTTTTTTGAGCCGCAGACAGTGGACGAACACCGCCTTTTGTGTTAAAATCGTGCAAGAAGCGAGCAGGGGGGAGTCCGCTTATGGATATGCATGATATCCATAAGCTCGGAGCCGCCAGAGCGCTCTGGAAAAAACGGTGAATTCCGCAGCCAACACCATCGGCCGCGAGCTGGGCAAGCGGCTGGTGCGGGGCATTTTCGACACGCTGAAGCTGTGAGGAAAAGAACACATGAACAGGCGCATTTCGGGAAAACTGGATAAAGAAATGATCTTCGTGATCCTGACACTGGCATGGCCCACCATGCTGGAGCAGCTGCTCCAGACGGCGGTGGACTATATTGATACGGCCATGGTGGGCTCTCTGGGCACACAGGCCACCGCCGCGGTGGGTTCCACCAGTACCGTCAGCTGGCTCTTCGGCTTTACGCTGCAGGGCGTGGCTGTGGGCTTTCTGGCTTATATCGCGCAGTCCTGCGGCGCAGGGGACGCCGACAAGGCGCGACAGGCGGCGGCACAGGCGGTGGTGACGGCGCTGGCCTTCGGCACGCTGTTTACCGTGATCCCGATGGCGCTCAGCGGACGCATCCCTGTGTGGATGCAGGTGGATGAGAGCATCCGGGAAATGAGCACGCAATACTTTTTCGTCCGGTATACCACCATGCTGTTCCGGACGGCCATGATCCTGTTCGGCACGGTGCTGCGTGCCGCAGGCGATACCAAAACGCCGCTGAAAGTCGGCGTGGCGGTGAATCTGGTGAATGTGGTGCTGAACTTCCTGCTGATCTATCCCACCAGAACGGCAATGCTGTTCGGGCGGCAGATCACCGTCCCCGGCGCGGGCTGGGGCGTGGTGGGCGCGGCAGCGGCCACGGCGGTGTCCTTTTTGGTGGGCGGCATTGCCATCACCGTGGCTCTGTGGCATCATCCCATGGTATCCCCCAGAGGGCAGCGGCTGCTGCCGGATTTCGGGATTCTGAAGCCCTGTTTCCGGGTGGCGCTGCCCAATATGCTCCAGCGTTTCTGCACGTCACTGGGCTATGTGGTCTTTGCCTCCATGATCAATTCTCTGGGCGATGTATCCACGGCGGCCCACACCATCGCCAACACGGTGGAAGGCGCTTTCTACATCCCCGGCTACGGCATGCAGACGGCGGCGTCCACGCTGGCAGGCAACGCCTACGGCGCACGGGATGCCAAGCGGATGAAGGCGCTGGGCGATATGTTCATCCCCATCGAGGTGTTTCTCATGATCCTCTCCGGCGGCTGCCTGTTCCTTGCGGCACCGGCGCTGGTGGGCATCTTCTCCGACAGTCCGGAGGTCATCGCACTGGGCACCACCGTGCTGCGTATGGTGGCGGTCTCCGAGCCGTTCTACGGCGTCTATATCATCGTGCAGGGCATGATGTACGGCGTAGGCAAGACCACGCAGCCGTTGGTGTATAATCTGGTGGGCATGTGGCTGGTGCGGATCCTGGGCACCTTTGTCTGCGTACATTGGCTGCACATGGGTCTGGTGTCCGCATGGGCGTGCATGATCGCCCACAATATGCTGCTATTTGTGATGTTCCTTACGGTATATCTCCGGGGCAGCTGGAATCCTCTGCGGGAAAGGGCGGAAAGAGCATGAAGCAGCGCTATCATCTGCTGGACATGCTGCGGGGCATCTGCATCATTCTGGTGGTGTGGTATCATGTCCTGTACAACCTCAGCGAGATCTTCGGCGGCGAATACGCCTTTTTTCGCTCCGCCGGGATGGACAACTTCCGGGACGGCTTCGTGGGCGTGCTGGTGGTGCTGGCGGGCATCTCCTGCAGCCTCACCCGCAGCAATTGGCGCCGCGGTCTCAGGACGCTGGCGGGCGGACTGCTGATCACCGTCGTCACGGCGGTGGTGATGCCGGGGCAGCTCATCACCTTCGGCATCCTGCACTTCTTCGGCTGCTGTATGCTGCTGTACGCGGCGGCGCACCGTCTGCTGGAGAAGCTTCCGGTGTGGCCGGGCGCGGCAGCGGGGTTTCTGCTGTATTTCCTGACCCGGAATCTGTACAGTACCGTCACCGGCGTGCCCCACAGCTTTCTGCTGTTTGCGCTGGGATTCCGGACGGGGCACACCTCGGCGGACTACTATCCCATGCTCCCGTGGGTATTCCTGTTTCTGGCCGGCGGCTTTCTGGGTCGGCTGTTTGCACGGGACGCGGTGCCGGATGTTTTCCGGAAAAACCCGGTTCCGGCGCTGTCGTGGCTGGGGCGGCACACCATGAGCATTTATCTGCTCCACCAGCCTGTGGTCTACGGCGCCATGCTGCTGTATTTCACCCTGACTGCATAAGGCAAGGGCTTTTCGCTTGTTGTGTGCCGCACCAAAGCCTCCCTCTGATGAGGGAGGTGGCACGGCGGAGCCGTGACGGAGCAATAAGCAAAACCCGACCTATGCGCAAAGCGTAGGTCGGGTCAATTGTTTTATGAAGCTGGTCTAATGCGAATCGCCCTTTTGTTATGGATTATGCGCAGCCCAGCGGATTTTCCAGTGCGGAGGTCGCAGCCTCCAGAAACAGATCGGCGTATTCCGGCTGGAGCGTGCCGATAAAACAGTCGGCATACTTTTTGCAGCCCGCTTCCCAAGGCCACGTCATGGTGTCGCGCTCCTTACTTCTTTTTCAGCGGGCAGCCGGCGGCAAACCACGGGAAGGTGCGGGGCCACACGCAGGCGGCGAAGAATACGATGAGGAAGTAGCGCGGTGCGGTGGCGGCCACATGGCCGAAGAAAATGAGGTTCAGAATGGGCTTCAGACCGGCCTTCAGTGCCAGCACCAGCGCAAGGCCGACACCGGCCTTCAGAATCTGCGCCCACCACGGTGCGCGGGTGTCAAAATCAACGCTGCGTTTTTCCACAATGAACGCCACCAGCAGACCCCAGCAGCAGCCAAGCATCTGCCAGCTGTTCTTGAGACCGGACGCCAGATTGTGGGGGTCAATGTCCTCTGGCCAGGGGTAGATGTACATGTAACCCACAAACACCAGCGACAGCATGGCCATGGTGACAAACACCGTCAGCATGGGGCGAAGGTCTTCGTCGCTTTTGGCAAAGGCGGGGTAGAGCTTCCAGACCAGCAGGGCGCCGATGACCAGGGAAACGCCCACATCCCAAGGGGTATGCACGCCCAGATACATCCGGGAAACGGCGGTCAGAGCGACGAGAACAACGCAGAGGATGCGCAGCGGCAGGCTTTTGGTAAACCGTGCCGTGCAGCCGAAGGACGCCATGACGCTTTGGGTGTGGCCGCTGGGGAAGGAGTAGCCGGTGGCTCCCTCGCGGGCAGACTCCACGATGGTGAAGGATGGGTCCTGCACCCAGGGTCTGGGAATGCGGAAAAACAGCTTCAGGAACTGGTTGATGATGGTGCCCAGCAGACCTACACTCAGCAGATAATAGCCGTCTTTTTTGCTGACGCACCAGAAAATGATGATGGCCACGGCCAGCAGCACGGTTTCGCTGCCCAGATGCGTGATCAGGGAGAAGAAGCTGTCCAGAGCCGGTGTCCGGAGACTCTCCAGCCAGTAGAGAAGTGCCATATTGTGTTCCTCCTGAAAGATGATAATGCCATCCTACCACGAATTGGGCAGGATGGCAAATGCTGTATTCATTTTCCGCAGTGCAGGGCAATATAGTCTGCCAGACGGGCGCAGGAAGACTGTGGGATGCGGTGATCCAGAGTCTCAAAGGCAGCCTGCGCATGGTAATCACTGCCGGCGGAGGGCATCAGACCGTATTCCTCCGCGATGGCGGCCAGAGCGTCCCGGATGTGGCGGGGGTAGCGGCCGTATTCGACCTCCATGGCGGCGGCGTCGCCGGCCAGTGTCTTGAACCGCCGCACCAGCCGCAGGTTTTCTGAATCGGGCAGCTGATAGTAATAGAGATGTGCCAGCACCGGCACGCCGCCTGCGGCGCGGATGGCGTCCACTGTTTCCTCCAGCGAGGCATACTGCAGAGGATTCTTCACATAGGCCAGCCGCTGACCGAAGGCGCCCAGATAGACGTCGAAGGCTTCTTCGATGTTTTTGACATAGCCCCGCTCTGCCATGGCCTTAGCCAGATGCATCCGTCCGATGTGGCGGCTGTCGGGGTTGGCGGCCCGGAGGGTATCATACGTGCCGATGTCGATGCCATAGATAGCCAGCTTTTCCAGCAGCGCGTTGACATAGGGGCGGCGGTCCATCTGGCCGCGGCCCAGCACATCCAGCATTTTGGGATGCTGCGGGTCGAAGCAGAGCGCCACCACATGAAGCTCCACCTCACGGCCGTCGGCGGTGGTGTAGAGACAGCTGACCTCGGTGCCCCGCACCAGACGGATGGCCGGGAACTGCGCCTGCAGCGCCTCCAAATCCGGCGGGGTCACATTGTGGTCGGTGAGCGCCAGCACGCCGATACCGGTGTCCATCGCCTGCTGCAGCAGCTCTTCGGCTGTGAGCTTGCCGTCGGAGCGCTTGGTATGGGTGTGCAGGTCGATATATGGGCCTGCGGAGTTGGGCATAGGGGAAAGGGTGTTGGCCGGCATGGGAGTACCTCCTGAGGGATGATTCGTTGTGGATAGTATAGCAGAAAGCGCGGCGGTGCGCAAATGGAAAGGTCAGCCTCCTGCGAGGCTGACCTTGTATATTACGGGATGGGTGCGATCCGGAAGGAGTAGGTGAGATTTCGATTCGTCCAGTCGCTGCCGGGATCCAGCGTATCCCCGTGGTCTTCCACAGAATAGGTCAGACGGTAGCCCAGAAGGTCTTCTGTTTTGGATTCGCCCTGCCTGACAGAAGCGATGTCGTCCATTTTGGAAGCTTTGGCAAGAGCTGAGAATATATCGCTGTCAGCCCAGAGCCAGGACATGACCGTGAGCTTGAAGAAGTTGGGGCACAGGGGGTCGGAGTATCCCCAAACGGCGGAGGACAAGTCATTGCGATAGGCAACGGAAGTCAGGACGCCGTTTTCTTCTTCAAACTGCAGAGCTGCCTCCTCAAAACGCTGGATATGTACTTCTGAGCCGTAATCATAGCGCGTATCCCGTACAAAGGTGCCGTCTTCCTGCAGAAGATATTGTCTGTCAAGGTCGTGGTATTTTGCCAGATAGTTGAAGTTTTCCACAAATTCCGCCACCGTCAGCTCGCCGCGGTTGACGGGCATCATGGGGATCAGAAAAACGAAAACCGTCAGCACGATAAAATGCGCGGCTTCCGCGGCGATGTACCGGACGGGATGATGCCAGCGAAGCTCGCTGACGAGGATGGTCACATCCTCATCCCACTCCACGTCCTCACCGTCGGAAACGGCCTTGTAGGACTTCCACAGGCGGTAGAGATTGTAGAAGGGAATGGTGAAGCCTTCGCCCTTGGCAAACACCCTGCCGGCGCGCCAGGCCGCTTCCCCGAAGGTCAGCAGCTGCCCGTCGATGTGTTCCAGACGGATGCCCAAGAGCCATTTTCCCGGCGTGGTACCCCAGCGTGAGAGACACAACGCTTCCAGCGGCACCAGTACAAGCCAGCTCAAAAGCCCCAGCAGCCATTCAAGAAGGCTGTTCATATTATTGATATTCACACGGAATACCAGAGCCAGAATCAGGCAGATCACCAGTGTCACCAGAGATATATCCATGGCGCGGGCGAAATACCGCCGCCATGGGCAGCGCACCGGCGCCACCCGGTCGCTTTCCGGCACGGTGGGGCGGATGCCGGAGGGCAGCCGCAGGCTTTGATCGTAAGCGTTGAGATACCGCTGAGCGTCCAGCGTGGGGAAGGAGACGCCGTCCTGCCGCATCTCGGCACAGACCCGCTCCGTGGCGTCCAGCTCCCGGCGCTGACCGTCGATGGCCGCCAGCCGCCGGGCCAGCGCTTCGTCCAGTGCGGTGTCGCCGTCCTTCAGAGAGCGGATGGCCTCCAGTGAGAAGCCAAGGCGCCGCAGCAGCTTGATCTTCAGCAGAAGCTGCAGGTCATCCTCGCTGTAATCCCGGTAGCCGTTTTCCCGGCGCTGGGGATTCAGCAGCCCCTCCCGCTCGTAAAAACGAATGTTGGTGCGCTCCAATCCTGACTTCCGTTCCATTTCGTGTATGGTCATGGCAAAGCTCCTTTCTTGGGGTCGGTTTCCTGCTTGATTTTATGATAGCATAAGGTGTGTACCTTGTGAACAGTCAAGACTTTTTTTACTGAAAAACAAAAAAATTCCAAAGGCCGTTTACGCGGCCTTTGGAATGGCGTATTCCTTTACAGTGATTGTGTCACAGGGAAATACTGTCGCCGGGGTTCAGAACCTTGGCGGCGAAGCCGATTTCATTCGCGGATGCGGCGAAAGCGTGGGGATCCTGCCGGATGGCGGGGAAGGTGTTGTAGTGCATGGGGATGGTCAGACCGGGGCGGATCATCTTCACTGCCCGCAGCGCGTCCTTGGGACCCATGGTGTAGAAGTCGCCGATGGGGAGAAGGGCGACGTCAATGCTCTCCTCCTCCAGCAGCGCCATGTCGGCCATCAGCGCCGTGTCGCCTGCGTGATAAATTTTCTTGCCGCCCATTTCGATGACGAAGCCGCAGGCAAGACCGCCGGCAACACCGCTGCCGTGGATGGCGGGGAAGATCTTGACGCTGCCGAAGGGCATGGGAGCCGTTCCGCCCAGATTGCCGCCCGTGACCTTGACGCCGGCAGGCTTGTAGACGGCGCCGGCCAGATCCACCGTGCAGAACACCTTCGCGCCGGTACGCTTTGCGATCTCCACCGAGTCGCCGATATGGTCGCCGTGTCCGTGGGTAACGCAGATGAAGTCGGCCTCGATCTCGTCGGCCTTTGCGGCAGAGAGAGGATTGCCGGAGAGGTGGGGATCGATGAGTACCTTATGTGTGCCGTCATCCAGAAGGAAGCAGGCGTGTCCGAGGAAAGTCAGTTCCATGTCGTGCGCTCCTTTCGTTTTCCGGGAAATGTGTCTTTGATAAGGAAATTATACCATTTGCGGCCGTGGGTGTAAATCCCGGAAAACGGCGTGGCGTGATTTTCCGCTTTCCATTCCGCGTGGTTCGTGGTATGCTGAACTGGAAAGAAATGAGGTGCGAAGCGTGGGTTATGAGGAAATGGGCGGCCGCATTGCTGCCCGGCGCCGCGAGCTGGGACTGACCCAGCTGCAGCTGGCGGAACAGATGAAGGTTACCTCTCAGGCGGTGAGCGCGTGGGAGCGGGGAAAGACCGTGCCGGAGGCGGAGCGGCTGGAGGAACTGGCGGCTGCACTGCAGATCTCCGTGTCCTCACTGCTGGAAGGGGCGGTCCCCATGCCGCAGGCGGATGACGCCGGCCGCACGGACGATGTGGAGCGCATGCGGGCAAAGATCGAAGCCTTTGCCGCGGAAAACGGACTGGAACAGACATGCAGTGCATTGTCCTTTGCCATCGAAATGCACAGCGGACAGTACCGGAAGGGCATCGGAGAAGTGCCCTATGTGGTGCATCCCATGGATATGGTGTGCCACGCCATCGCACTGGGGATTCGGGAGGATTCTGTGCTTGCGGCAGCGCTGCTCCACGATGTCTGCGAGGACTGCGGCGTGGCGCCGGAGCTGCTGCCGGTGGGGGAGACTGTGCGAAATGCTGTGAAGCTGCTGACCTTTACGCAGACTGCGGGCGAAAGCTGGGAGGATGCCAAGGTGCGATATTATGCCGCCATGCATATCAGCCGCGAGGCCATGCTGGTGAAGCTGCTGGATCGCTGCAACAACGTTTCCGCCATGGCGGACGCCTTCTCCAGAGAGAAGCTGCGCAGCTATATTCAGGAGACGCGGACGTATGTTCTGCCGATGGCACAGCTGCTGCGGCAGCAGGACGCAGGACTGGAGAATGTGCTCTATCTGCTGGAATACCACATCAGCAGCGTCATTTTCTCCGTGGAGGCCATGCTGGGCAGATGAACAGAAAAACACGGGACATCCCTCAGGGATGTCCCGTGTAGCTTTGGCGTGTTTCGTTACTGCTGAACGGAAGTGCCGGTGGTGCCGGCGATGCCTTCGCGGGCCTTCTCCAGCAGGGTGATGAGCGCTGTGCGGCCGGGAGCGGACTCGGCAAACTGCATGGCGGCGCGCACCTTGGGCAGCATGGAGCCGGGGGCGAAATGGCCCTCCTCGGCATACTGGCGTGCCTCTGCGGGAGTCAGGCGATCCAGCCACTTCTGGTCGGGCTTGCCGAAGTTGATGGCCACCTTCTCCACTGCGGTGAGGATGATGAGTGTGTCGGCGTTGAGGTTTTCGGCCAGCAGCTCGGAGGCGAAGTCCTTGTCGATGACGGCGTCGGCAGCCAGCAGACGGCCGTTCTCGGCAGCATAGACGGGGATACCGCCGCCGCCGCAGGCGATGGGCACGCAGCCGCCGGAGAGCAGTGCGCGGACGGTGTCGATCTCAACGATGGCCATGGGCTTGGGAGAAGCCACGCAGCGGCGCCAGCCTCTGCCGGCATCCTCCATGACGGAAACGCCGGTCTTCTGCAGCTCCATAGCCTGCTCCTCGGTCATAAAGGAGCCGATGGGCTTGGTGGGATTCTGGAAGGCGGGGTCCTTCAGGTCCACCTGTACCTGCGTCAGGACGGTGGCCACGGGCTTGCTGATGCCGCGGTCCTGCAGCTCGGCGCTGAGAGCGTTCTGCAGGTCGAAGCCGATATAACCCTGGCTCATGGCGGTGCAGGTAGCCAGAGGAATGTAGGGCTTGTTGGGGTCTGCGTTCATAGCCAGATTGATCATGCCAACCTGGGGGCCGTTGCCGTGGGCGACCACCACTTCGTGGCCGTCCTGAATCAGATCAGCGATGGCCTTTGCGGTTTCCCGCACGGCGGCCTTCTGCTCAGTCAGTGTGTTTCCCAGTGCGTTGCCGCCCAGTGCGATTACGATGCGTTTGCCCATAACATTTACTCCTTTTATTTATTTGTAAATTTAAATATCACCCATAATAAGTGGTATTGTCAGCAGAAATGCGGAAAATATTCCGCAGGTGCCTGTTTTGCCGTCTTACGGTTCTCTGTGCTTGCAAAACGAGGCTCGTCCCTATATGATGAGACCATGAGAAGGAAGAGAGTGATTTCGATCCCCGCCACCAATGCGCTGGTGGTATTGTCGGCGCTGTGCGCAGTCTGTTCGGCAGTGGTGCGTATCGTCTGGGCTTGCAGGGAGGACGCGATCTCCCGCCCGACGCTCTGGCTCCAAGTCTACCTGCCTATCGCAGCAGCACTGTGGTTCGCGCTGATGCTGTTTACCTCCGCAAAAGACCGCCTGTACCGCACGGCGGCGCCCCTTTGGCTGGGCTGCATCTACTTTGCCGTCCGGGCATTTACGCTGGATACCGTTCTGCACACGGTGCTGTGCCTGTGCCTGTATGCGCTGGTGGCCGTGCTGTACACTGCCACGGTGACGGGACACATCCCCACACCGAAGCTGCTTTGGCTTGCCTTTGGCCTGCCGCTTTTGTATCATGTGCTCGTTGAGCACCGCATCAGCGGGCCTACCGGCGGCTGGCTGGCAGAATCCTCCGTGCTGCTGATCATGGCGGCGCTGCTGCTGGCATCCCTTGCCATGCAGGTGCGTCCGGCAGAGGAGGGGGAGTATGTGAAGCGGTTTGGTGACCGCAGCGACGGCCGCCGCCTGCGGAAGCTGTCGCCCATTTTCGCGGTGTCTCCGTACCTGATGAAGACCCGCAACACATCCCAGAATTTCATTCAGGACAGTGTGGAGATCACCAATCTGGAGAAATACATCGCCGCCAAGCGCAAGGCGGGCCTGAAGAATTTTGGCATCCTCCATGTGTGGCTGGCGGCCTATGCACGGGCCTGCGCCCGCTATCCCGGCCTGAACCGGTTCATCTCCGGCCAGAAGATCTATTCCCGCGGCGGGGAGCTGGAGGTTAGCATGACCATCAAGAAGGAGATGAGTACCGACTCGCCCGACACGGTCATCAAGGTGGAGCTGGCTCCGGCGGACACGGCGGAGGATGTTTACCACAAGTTCAACGTCCGGGTGCAGGAGGTAAAGAACGCGCCGCTGGACAGCGGCTTTGACAATCTGGCCGGTGCGCTGAACTTCATTCCCGGTCTGCTGCTGAAATTCGTGGTGTGGGTGCTGGAGGTGCTGGACTATTTCGGCTGCCTGCCCCGCGCTCTGACGAAGCTCAGCCCCTTCCACGGCTCTCTGTACATCACATCCATGGCCTCGCTGGGCATCCCGCCCATTTTCCACCATCTCTATGATTTCGGAAATGTGCCGGTGTTTGTGGCCTTCGGCAAGAAGCGCCACGCCTATGAGACCCAGCGGGACGGCACGGTGGTGTTCCGCAAGTATGTGGACGCCTGCTATGTCACCGATGAGCGCATCGTGGACGGCTTCTACTTCGCATCCGTTCTGCGCTGCATCCATAACCTGCTCCACGATCCCACACAGCTGGATCTTCCGCCGGAAGAGGTGCGTCAGGATCAGGAGTGACCATACAAGAAAAGCCGCTGCTTTCTGTTGACAGAAGGCAGCGGCTTTTGCAGCCTTCATAAACAATAAGGCATTACCTGAGACAAAGTATGTTGTGTTTGGGGCGAGGGTACTTTCTCAATACCGGCGATAATTATATCACCATGTTTTTCAATTTTCAACCCTGCACAAAGAAGACCGCTGACAACAATGTGTCCGCCGGTGGGGCGTCGCTTTTTGCAAATTTCATAAAACCTTAAGGAATTTCCTGCTTTCATGTTAAGCGTTGCTGGAGTATGATGAGCATCGGGGAGGGACGCTATGTATAACATTCTGATTTGTGACGATGAGCAGGACATTGTCAATGCTCTGAAAATTTATCTGGCCAGCCCGGATCTGAACCTGTATGAAGCCAATACCGGCGTGCAGGCGCTGGAGGTGCTGGAGCGTGAGGACATCCATCTGGTTTTGATGGATGTGATGATGCCGGAGCTGGACGGCATTGCCGCCATGGTGAAGCTGCGAGAGCGCAGCAACGTGCCGGTGATCCTGCTGACGGCAAAAAGCGAGGACACGGACAAGATCCTCGGTCTCAACGCCGGCGCGGACGATTACATCACCAAACCTTTCAACCCTGTGGAGGTGACGGCCAGAGTGCGCTCTCAGCTGCGGCGGTATCTGCTGCTGGGCAGCCGGACGGAGCGGACAGCGCAGGAACGCTATGTCATCGGCGGCATTGAAATGGACGACGCCGGCAAGCAGGTGCGTCTGGACGGCGAGCCGGTGGCGCTGACGCCTACGGAGTATGAGATCCTGAAGCTGCTGATGACGTCGCCGGGACGGGTGTTTTCCCCGAAGGAGATCTACCGTCAGGTGTGGAAGGACGAGCCCTTCGGCAGCGACAACACGGTGGCTGTCCACATCCGCCATCTGCGGGAAAAGCTGGAGATCAATCCGGCGGAGCCCCGGTATCTGAAGGTGGTCTGGGGACAGGGTTATAAGATGGAGAAAGGAGTGCGCCCATGAGCGAAATGCTGGAGACCCGTGTGGAAGAAGCAGCAGTGGAGCCGGAAGCACCGGCGGAAAAGAAGAAACGGGTACCCTTGAGCCATAGAATATCTGTAAAGGTGATCGCCTTTATTGTGCTGATCATTATGGCGTCTGCGGCAACTTTGGGTATTGCTGCGGCGGTGGTGATGGCAGATGAAGGGATCTATATCACAGCGGAGGAGACGTACCGTGAGCACATCTTCCGGAATGTGACGGCGGAGGACATGCGGCAGGACTGGTACTGGCTGGCCAGCCAGTGCATCACGCTGGCCTATCTGCTGCGCTACTGGATCTATGTCATCATCGCCGGTGCGGCGCTTCTGGCCGTGCTTTGCTTCGCCTTTTTGATGTGTGCCTCCGGCCGCCGGGGCGGATGCGATGCGCCGCAGCCGGGCTGGGGCACATGGGTGCCGCTGGATGTGCTGGTACTGGCGGTGATGACGGTGGTTGCGCTGCTGGCACACTGGTGTGAGGAGGCAAGGTATTTCCAGTCCGATTGGAAGCAGATGGTGACCTATATCGTTTCCTGCCTGCTGCTGGGGATCGTGACGGTTGGCTTCTGTATGAGCATGGCGCTGCGGTTCAGGCTGGGGCAGTGGTGGAAGAACTCGCTGGTATGGTACTGCCTGCATTTCTGCCGGGAGGTTCTGAGAAAAATCTGGCGGCTGACGAAAAAAGTGGCCGTCGGCTGCGGGGAGCTGCTGCGGGGTATCCCGCTGGTGCGGAGAACGGCGCTGATCGTTTTTAATGTCTTTTTGGTAGAGGCCATCGTCATCGCCTCCAGTGATCGGACAGCGACGATTTTTTTATTCTGGTGTTTAACACGGCCTGTGGCCTTTGCGGCGATCATGGTCATCGCCCTGATGCTGCGCAGGCTGCAGAAGGGTGGAGAGGCGCTGGCAGCCGGTGAGCTGGAGCATCAGGTGGACACGAAACGGCTCTGGGGCGATTTCCGGAAGCACGGCGAAGACCTCAACCGCATCAGTGAGGGCATGACCGCCGCCGTGGAGCAGCGGATGCGCAGTGAGCGGATGAAAACGGAGCTCATCACCAACGTTTCCCACGATATCAAGACGCCGCTGACCTCCATCATCAACTATGCCGATCTCATCGAACAGGAACCCTGTGACAATGAGAAGATCCGCGACTATGCCGCCGTGCTGCACCGTCAGTCGGAGCGGCTGAAGCGGCTGCTGGAGGATCTGGTGGAGGCGTCCAAGCTCTCCACCGGGAATCTGGAGGTGCAGCTGACGCCCTGCGAGGCGGGGGTATTGCTGACGCAGGCGGCAGGGGAGTACGCACAGCGTCTGGCGGAACAGCAGCTGACGCTCATCACCAAACAGCCGGAGCAGCCGGTGCGGATCCTGGCGGACGGCCGCCGCCTGTGGCGCGTCTTTGACAACCTGATGAACAATGTCTGCAAATACGGTCAGAGCGGTACACGGGTTTACCTGACACTGGAGGAGAAGGACGGGCAGGCGGTGATCACCTTCCGCAATACCTCCCGTGAGGCGCTGAACCTCTCTGCCGATGAGCTGATGGAACGCTTCGTCCGGGGTGACGCCGCCCGCAGTGCCGGCGGCAGCGGCTTGGGACTGTCCATCGCCCGCAGCCTGACAGAGCTGCAGGGCGGCACCATGACGCTGACGGTGGACGGCGACCTCTTCAAGGTGGTGCTGCGATTCCCGCTGATGGGAACGGCGTAATTCTGCCATATCTGGGTATACTGACTCCATCTTGCAAAGGAGCTGATACCATGATCGAACAGGATACCATCAAACTGCTGCGGGAGTGTGACGCAGGCATCAAGATGGGCGTGGATTCCATTGACGATGTGCTGCAATATGTGAAGGGCGAATCTCTGCGGAAATATCTCACAGAGTGCAAGCGGGAGCATGAGGTGCTGAAGGAGGAGGTGCAGGTCCTGCTGGACAAGTACCACGACGACGGCAAGGACCCCAATCCCATTGCCAAGGGCATGAGCTGGATGAAGACCAATATGAAGCTGGGCATGGACATGTCCGACGGCACCATCGCCGATCTCATGACCGACGGCTGCAATATGGGCGTCAAGTCCCTGAACCGCTACCTCAATCAGTATGAAGCCGCGGACGAGAAGTCCAAGGATATCACCAAGCGGCTCATCAATCTGGAGGAACGGCTGGCCGTTGACATCCGGCAGTTTCTCTGAAAAAACAGACTTACCGGGAGAAAAACAAGTTTTCTCCCGGTAAGTTTTTGCTTGTTATGGCTGCATTACCATTTGGAAATGAACTCCAGCACCAGCTTGCCCAGAACGCTGTCGCCCGCCTCGTCTTTGGCCATGATGTACCAGCAGTGCTTGCCTTCCAGCACCTGATGGGAAACGGTGGACATGTCATACTTGAAGTGCCGCAGGGTGGAAAGCACCAGCATGGTCTGCTCGTAGCGGCTGGCGATGTCGTTGTCGCAGACCACGAAGTGCATGGGGGCATAGGAGGCCGCTTCGCCGATGTGATAAAGGGGCGCGGCGTCGTCCACGATCACCCGGCGGGAATCAATGCCCCGTTCACGAAGCACGTTGAAGTGGGTGGTGGGCTGTCCTGCGTCGTGGAACCAGCCTGCGATGGCGTTTGCCGGCAGCCGATAGGGCGCCAGCCAGCGCTTGTCGAAGCACAGCAGCATGGAGGCGTAACCGCCGGCGGAGCTGCCGCCTACAAAGAGCTTTCCGCTGGCGCCGTAGTTCGGCATGTTCTTATGCGCCCATGCCACCGCCGCGGCGGAGTCCCGGATATAGTCGGGATAGACGGCCTCCGGATACTTCCGGTAGCCAACGCAGACCACGCCGACGCCGTGCTCGGCCAGATACGCCGCCATGACGCTGCCGAAGGTCTTGTCGCGGTCCTCAAAGCCGCCGCCGTGGATGTATACAAAGGTGGGGAAATCCGCAGTTTCCGGAAGATATACGTCCAGCAGCTGCGCCGGATGGACGCCGTAGGAAATGTTTTCAAGAAGTTTCATGTGTTCTGCCTCCTGTAATGCTTGTGTTGAAAAGCGAAAAATACAGATTCTTCCTGCTTATCCTATCATACTTTCCGGCAAAAAGCGATAGAAACTTTTGCTGGAAGACCTTCCAGCAATTGCATTTGCAAAACGGTTACAAAACGGTTACAATCATACCTGTCTTCGCGAGACAAATACTTACTGAGGAGGGCAACCAAATGTGCAACTTTGATTGCGGCATGATCTGGCAGATCCTCTGCCAGCTGTTCAATACCGGCTGCTGAGAAGCGTCAGGAAACCGATGGAGACCGACAGTACGGTTTCGGTCTCTCTATAGCTGCGGGGGCCTCATGAGGCCCCCGCGTTTTATGTTTGAATAGGAGGCTGATCGTTATGAAGAAAGTACTGGCCCTGTGTGCAGCGGTGACGACGGTTTTGTCCTGCACGCTGTCTGCATCCGCCCTGTCCCATACGGTGGTCAGGGGCGATACCATGTGGAAGCTGGCGGTCAAATATGAAGTGGGAACACAGGAGATCATCGACGCCAACCCCCAGATCCAGAATCCGGATCTCATCTATCCCGGTCAGCTGCTGACCATCCCGGAGCTGGACGCCGCGGTGGCGTCCTTTGAAAAGGAAGTGGTTCGTCTGGTGAATGTGCAGCGGGCGCAGCACGGTCTGCAGCCGCTGCAGGAGAACTGGGAGCTTTCCCGTGTGGCACGCTTCAAGTCGCAGGACATGGCGGATAACCGGTATTTTTCCCACACCAGCCCCACCTACGGCACACCGTTCCAGATGATCCGTGCCTTTGGCCTGTCCTTCCGCACTGCCGGTGAGAATATCGCCTACGGCCAGCGGACGCCGCAGGCTGTGGTGAATGCATGGATGAATTCCTCCGGCCACCGGGCCAACATTCTCAATGCATCCTACACCCAGATCGGCGTGGGCTATGTGGCTGACGGCAATTACTGGACGCAGATGTTTATCGGCTGATCGCGAAAAGAAAAACGGCACGGATGACATTCAGGAGCATATCATTCCGTGCCGTTTGATCATTTGTGCGGCTGCGCCAATGCTTCGGCGCAGAATTCCTTTACCAGACGGTGATAGCGGGGGGTATCCTTCATGTAGCTGATGCCGTGACCGGCTTCCGGGAAGGTATGGCGCCGGATGGCGGGATTGGCGGCCTGTATGTCTGCGCTCATGGAGCAGGGGACAAAGCGGTCGTCCTCGCCGTGGATGATCATGATGGGGATGGATGCGTCCTTCACGGACCGGGCGGCGGTGTGCTCCGTCAGGGAGAAGCCGCCCAACAGCCTTGCGGCAGTCCGGATAAAGGGCATGGCCAGCGCGGGCGGGTATCTCATATCCCGGCAGACCTTCCGGATGATCTCATAAGGGGAGGAGTAGGGGGAGTCGGCGATGATGCCCCGCACGTTGGCGGGCAGACCGGCGTCGGCGGCCATGAGAACGGTGGCGCCGCCCATGGAGATGCCGTAGAGCAGAATGGGCACATCCTGTCCCAATCGCTCCATGCCCCAGTGTACCCAGTCCAGACAGTCCAGCCGCTCCAGAATACCGAAGGCAATGGTGCGGCCATCGCTTTCACCGTGTGCCCGCTGATCCACCAGCAGGACATTGTGACCCTGCTCCATGGCCAGCCGTGCGCCGCCGCAGAAATCCCGGATGGCGGTGCTGCGGTAGCCGTGGAAGCAGATGGCAAGGGGGGCGTCATCGGCGCAGTGGTAGTAGCGGGCAGACAGCCGCATGCCTGCGTGAGAGGTGATGGTGACCTTCTGACAGGGAATGGCTGCCATGTCCCGGATCATGGTGCGCATGATCTCCCGCTGCTGCTGATACTGCTGGCCGGAGGGAATGCTGTAAATGTTGCCCTGCGTTTTATCCGGAGAGAAAAAGGCGATGCGGTAGCAGAAAAAGGTGATCGCAAGGCAGAGTAGCACCGCTGCCGCCAAAAGGATCAAAATGGTCATGAGAGACCTCTTTCATACATGGAGCGGGAAACCGTGAGCCGCTCACTCGACGGTGATCAGCTCGTATTCCCGGCTGCCCAGACCCAGTGCGGCAGCCGCTTCGATGGTGTGGACGCCGTTGCGGCTTTCGATGCGCTCCAGCAGGTGCGCCTGACCGGGATCGTCCGTGGCGGCATACACCATGTCGATACAGGCCTGATCGATGGCCACCGGGTCCAGAGAGGCAAGAATGCCGATATCCTTCATGCAGGGGTCCTCTGCCTTGGCACAGCAGTCGCAGTCCACGGACATGTTGGCCATGACATTGATATAGGCGATCCTGTTGCCGAAGAACTCCATCACGGAACCGGCGGCGTCCGCCATGGATTCCAGGAAGGCGTCGTGGTCTGCAGTCCAGATCTTTTCCGGCTCGCCGGCGCCGTGGATATAGGCCTTGCCGTAGGAGGAGGCCACGCCGATGGACAGCTGCTTCAGAGCGCCGCCGTAGCCGCCCATGGGATGGCCCTTGAAGTGGGAGAGCACCAGCATGCTGTCATAGTTGGTGATGTTCTTGCCCACGAAGTTCTTCTGGATGCACTTGCCGTTGGGAATGGCCAGCTCCAGATCGGGGCCTTCTGCATCCAGCAGATCCACGTCAAAGCTGGTATTCCAGCCGTGCTCGCGCAGGGTGTAGAGATGCTTGGCGGTGGTGTTGCGCTTGCCCTCATAGGCGGTGTTGCATTCCGTCACGGTGCCGCCTACCTGCTCAATGATGGGCTTCCAGAAGGGGGGACGCAGGAAGTTCTGGTTGCCGGGCTCGCCGGAGTGTACCTTGATGGCCACCTTGCCGGAGAGAGGAGCGTCCAGAAGCTGATAGAGCTTCAGCACGGTTTCGGCGGAAATGCTGCGGGAGAAGTATACCTTGGATTTCATGTTGTATTCCTCCTGTTGTTTTGGAATTGGGTGAGACTCACAGCCGGAAGCTGCCGATATAGGCATATCCCTTTTTGGCGGGCGGCTGCGGTGCGGAGAAGAATCGGAAGTTTTCCCGATTGGAAAGATACAGATGTGCCAGTGCGATGCCCATGTCGATGCGGTTCATCCGGCCGAGGAATGTCTGCTTCAGCACGTCCCGCAGGGCGCAGAGCGCGTGGATATCCTCGCCGTCGTGGGTGAAAAACCATGGCTGGCTGTTGACGGAGGAGGGTGCCAGCCGTGCCGGCTCCAGCCGATGAGCTCCGCACGGACGCGGATGTCCGGAACCAGAGGACGGCAGCGGGGGAGAAAGTCACGGATCTGCTGCAGGTCTGTGTCGGCTGCAGGCTCCATAGAGAAGCTGCGGGTGGTTTTGCGGCGGCAAATGAGTTCGGACAGTTCCATCAGCGTACGCACTCCTGTCGTTTGTCTAACAGCAGAATACCGCATTCCCCCTCCGATTGCAAGTGCGGCGGAAAAGAAAGGAATGGCCGCTTTATGGTGATAAGCAGCAGTGATAGCGGTCTTCACGACAGAAAATATCGCCGAAGCAGAAGAGGGCGAGTATGGAAATTTTGGAGCAAAGACCCTCGAAATCCTTGAATTTTTTCCGCGAATCCAATTTACAAGTGTATGATTTCTTGTTATAATGCTAAAGTTAGAAAAGGTATGCGACACGATCATGATTTGTGTTATTTGATTTTTAAAGGGAGTGTTCCATTATGAGTCGAATGGTCGGAACTGTTTCCAGAGGCATTCGTGCACCCATCATCCGCGCCGGTGAGGATCTGGCCGCCATCGTTACCGATTCTGTGCTGGCAGCCGCTGCAGACGGCGGTTTTGCGATCCGTGAGAAGGACATCGTGGCGCTGACGGAGTCCATTGTGGCTCGCGTTCAGGGAAACTATGCTTCTGTAAGCGACATTGCCGCCGATGTCCGTGCCAAGCTGGGCGGAGAAACCATCGGTGTGATTTTCCCCATCCTGAGCCGCAACCGCTTTGCCATCTGCCTGCGGGGTATCGCCCAGGGCGCCAAGAAGGTGGTGCTGATGCTCAGCTATCCCTCTGATGAAGTGGGCAACCATCTTGTCAGCCTGGACGCCATTGATGAGCAGGGCGTGGATCCCTATCGGGATGTGCTGTCTCTGGAGAAGTATCGTGAGCTGTTTGGCTACGAGAAGCATCCCTTCACCGGTGTGGACTATGTGGAGTATTATGAGTCCCTGATCCGGGAGAGCGGCGCCGACGTGGAGATCATCTTCGGCAACGATCCCCGCGCCATTCTCAAGTACACCAAGAATGTCCTCTGCTGCGACATTCATACCCGCGCCCGTACCAAGCGCATCCTGAAGGCCGCAGGCGCCGAGTGTGTCTACGGCATGGATGAGATCCTCAACGCCCCCGTTGACGGCAGCGGCTACAATGAAAAGTACGGTCTGCTGGGCTCCAACAAGGCCACTGAGGATCAGGTCAAGCTGTTCCCCCGCGACTGCCAGGACCTGGTGGAGGAGATCCAGAAGCGTCTGCTGGAGAAGACCGGCAAGCATGTGGAGGTCATGGTCTACGGCGACGGCGCTTTCAAGGACCCCGTGGGCAAGATCT
>CAZQJD010000013.1:0-21233 GCA_964593575.1 uncultured Oscillibacter sp. | reverse complement strand
CGTCCGGGCGTTTCTGTCGATATTCAGATAACTGTTTTACGGCCACCCACCAATTGGCCGGGATATGCTTTATTTCATGGCAGGCAGCGTCAGAATAAACCGGGTGGTTTCGGCGTCACTTTCCGCCTTGAGGGTGCCCTTGTGGTCGGCGGCAATGGAGGCGGCGATGCTCAGCCCCAGTCCGAAGCCGCTCTTTTCTCCACGGGACTCGTCCGCCCGGTAGAACCGCTCAAAGAGATGGGGGAGCACATCCGGCGGAATGGCGTTTCCGCCGTTTTCGTTGCTGACCTCCAGACGCACGCCCCGGTCCGTGAGGTCGGCGCGCAGGCGGATGAGGCCGCCGTCGGTACCGTATTTGATGGCGTTGTCCAGCAGAATGGAGATCAGGCGCTTCAGGCTGTCGCCGTCGCCGTTGACAAGTAGATCCTTGCGGATGGAGTACTCCAGCTGCTTGTTCGCTTCAAAGGCCACCGGCTCGAACAGCAGGATGCAGTCCATGGCGATCTCCGACAGGGGCGTCTGGGAGAATACGGTGCTGCGCTCCATGCTGTCTGCCCGTGCCAGAGTCAGCATCTCCTCCACCAGCGTTTTCATCCGCTGGGCTTCGGAATGAATGTTGTCGGCCCAGCGGGCGGGCCGCTCCTCCAGCCCGGCGGATTCCATCAGCTCCGCGTTGGAGAGGATGACCGTCAGGGGCGTTTTCAGCTCATGGGATGCGTCGGAGAGGAACTGACGCTGCTGGCTCCATGCCTTTTCCACCGGCCGGGTGGCCCAGCGGCTCAGCAGGATGGAAACGCCCAGCAGCAGGACCAGAGCGGCGGCGCCGATCAGCAGGTATGCCTGCATCATGGAGCGCAGGGTAGCCTGCTCCATGGACATGTCCACAAAGGCGACGCGGGTGGAAAGGGAATCGCTGCGGCGCAGATACCGCATGCCGTACTGTTCCAGCGTGCCATGATCCTCCTCTTGGGCCAGACATGCCCCCAAAATAGAGCGCAGGGCGTCTGTGTCTTCCATGTCGGCGTAGGTGCCGCTGGTGACATAAGCCTGATTGTTGCTCCATACCTGTACGGTAAAATAGGGCAGGTGGATATCCTTGTTGTTGAAGTTCAGGCCCGGACGCATGGATACGCCGGGGATCAGGTTGCTGGCCTCCTGCAAGACCCGTTCCAGAACCTCCTGACTATTCTGTTCGATGCTGTGCTGAGCGGAAACGTATACGGAGATGAACACCACTGCCAGCACGGCGGTCACCATGGTCATGCACACGGCCACAAATTTCAGCTGTAATTTTCGGATCAAGCGAATCTCCATCCTTTCTCTCTGTATCGGCCCTGTGTCAGCTGGTGGGCTCCAGGCAGTAGCCCACCATGCGGATGGTGCGGATCTTCACCTGGGAATGCAGATGCTCCAGCTTTCGCCGCAGGAAGGAGATATAGACCTCCACGTTGTTGTCCTCGGCCTCGGAGTCGTAGCCCCACACCTTCACCAGCAGGTTCTCCTTGGTAATGACCAGCTTCTGGTTCAGCATCAGCAGCTCCAGCATGTCAAATTCCTTTCGGCTGAGGCGCACGGAGCGGTCGCCGCAGCGGAGGGTAAAGGCGTTCTTTTCCAGCTGCAGATCGCCGCAGCGCAGATAGTCGGTGTCCCGCAGCTCCGGCTGCCGCCGGGTCAGCGCCCGGATGCAGGCCAGCAGCTCCTTGGGATCAAAGGGCTTGGTGAGGTAATAGTCCGCGCCGCTGTCCAGCCCCGTTACCTTGTCGGAGATGTCGGACCGGGCGGTCAGCATCAGCACCGGCGTGGAGCAGCCGGCGTCCCGCAGCTTCCGCAGCACGGTAAAACCATCCATTTTGGGCAGCATCACATCCAGAATGATGACGTCGTAGATGGAGGACAGGGCGTTGTCCAGACCGCCTTCTCCGTCGTGGCACATATCGGCGGCATAGCCGTTCAGCTCCAGCAGGTCCCGCAGGGTGGCTGCCAGCCGCACTTCGTCTTCTACGATCAGTACACGCATATTCCCGTCTCCTTTCTTTTTGTCATAGTATGGCTTCTCCGGGGAAGGACATTCCCCGGAGAAGTGAGCATCAATTCTGCGAGGCGTCGTCTGCGGCGGAGGCAAAGCCCTGCTGCGCCGCGGTGATAATGGGCTCCAGGGTATAGGTATCGATGGAATAGATGGTGGTGTCGTCGTTGACGCGGACGTAGTAGCCGCTGCCGTCCAGTGTCTGACTGCCGATCTCCAGTGTCAGCAGCTGGTCCTCGTCAAAATAGATCTCGGCAGTGACGGCGGGCGCCTCCATGCCCCACAGGGCCAGACCGTCGGCGGAGGGCTTGAAGTTTTCGCACCGATCCAGCGTCAGAGAAGAGAGGGTGTCCACCAGAGAGGTGAGGGTCTCGCTGCTTGAGATGTCCTGCCCGCTGCACAGCCAGGTGATGCCGTCGGCAGAGGTGGCCAGCAGCTCTTTGCCGCCGCTGCTGAGGGAGATGGCGGACAGGGCGTCCATGGCCGGCAGAGACGGCAGGGCCATCATGTCATAAACGGCGGTGTCCATGGCATCGGGTATGGTGCTGCTGACCACATAGACCGTGCCTGCTTCGTCGCTGCGGAGCATATAGTAATTGGTGCTGTCGGGAGCCTGTGCGCCGAAGGTCAGCTGCAGCTCCGTTTCGTCCTCATACCCCACGGTCAGGGAAAGCGTGCTGTCCGCCAGACCGTAGGCGCTGAGGGTATCTCCGGCGGTGATGGTTTTTACCGATGTTATGGGAGAGAGCGCTCCCATGATCCTGTCCAGAACGGTGGTGTCCAGCGGAAAGTCCTTATCTCCGTCCCAGTACCATACGCCGTCCTCTCCCAGAGAGAAGGACAAGAGCGTGTCGCCGTTCGTCCACGACAGGGAGGTAAAGGCTGCGCTTTGCGGCTGCTCTGTCTGGGAGGTGTCGGCGCTGCTGGCGGCGGTGTCGGCGGCAGCCATGCGGCGCCGTATCAGCAGGGCGATGGTCAGCAGCAAAACCAGAATGATCAGGAAGATCAGCAGTTGATTGAAGGTGCGCTTCTGAGATCGGGTCATAAATGCCAGTCTCCTTTTCGATTCCTGTTGTCTTACAGTCTGCGGCGGCGCAGCCAGTGGACAAAGCCGACCAGCAGTACGCCTGCGGGAAGGACCAGGACCATCAGGATGGACAGGGTCCCGCTGGCAGAGATGGTATTATAGGGCTCGCTGAGGCTGACGGCCTCGATACTGATGGAGGAAACATCGTCAAAGCCCGCGGTGACGGAGGCGACAAACAGCTCCAGGTTATCCAGATTGCTGAAGGCGCTGTTCAGCTCAGAGTCCAGCGGAGAGTTGCTGCCGAACACCACGAACCGGGCGGTTTTGTCGCCCACGGTCTCGGTGGCCACAGCGCCCATGGAGTAAACGGCCGGATTCATGGGCTCGTTGTTCACCATCACATAGCCGCCCTCACTGGTATCCAGGAAGGATCTCACCGTAATGGTGTCCCGGACGGGATCGGTGATGGTCATGCCCCGGGACATGTACATCAGCAGCAGCTGGTCGCTGGCGATGACGCCGGTGGCGGCAGAGCCGGTGCTGAATTTCGGGAAGATCAGGAAGGGGTTGTTCTGGTAATAGGATCTGGAGTCCATGACATAGCCGGGAGAGACGGTCATGCCGTAGTCGGCACACAGAGCTTCAAAGTTGGGCAGGGAAAGCTCGTCGCTGTCCATGAAGTACAGCACCTGTCCGCCGCCGGCCAGATATTCCCGGATGGCAGTCAGCTCGTCGTCGGCCAGATCCTTGATGGGGGCGCTGATGAGCAGGATCTCACAGTCGGCGGGAATGGCGCCGTCGGTCATCAGGTTCACATTGGATACCTCGATGTGGGACTTTTCCAGCAGCTCCTGGGCGGTCTCCCACATGTTGATCTCGCTGTGACCGTGGAGGGTATACAGCTTGTGGCTGGCGGTGTTCAGCACGCCGTCCACAGCGGAGGTCAGCAGGCCCTCCGCGTCAAAGTCCGTCTCGACATAGCTGCCGTAATAGTAGTAGGACATCATATCAAAGCCGATGACATCCTCCAAAGCAAAGATCTCCTGCCGGCCGGTGGCCTCGCAGCGGACCACCACGTCGCCGGCCTCCGCCCCATACTGGTTCAGGATGGAGGGATAGACCACAGGGTCGGTGTATTCCAGGATCAGGTGGTCGGAAAGGCCCGCGTACTTTTCAAAGAAGCGGGAGATCCGGGTGTCCACATTGAGCTTGTCATTCAGTACGATGATGTGTACGTCCTCGGTCATGGCGTCGGTAATGGCCAGGGTCGTCTCGGTGATATTATAAATTCCGCTGTTGGTCATGTCAAACTGCTTGATGGACTCCGGCAGCTGTGCTGCCAGCAGATTGAACAGAATGGTCACCACCACGGCGATGGCGATGAGGCCCACGGAGAAGGCGCTGTGCCGCTTTGCGGCGGGCTTGATCTTTTGATTGCTCATATTCGGCACCTCCTCAGCTCCAGCGGCGCTTCTGGATCACCTGAACGGACAGGAACAAAAGCAGTGCCGTCAGGGAGATGTACAGAAGCAGGCCGGTCAGGTCGAATACATGGTCGTCGGCAAAGGTCTGGAACACGGACAGCAGGGAGAACTTTGCCAGTGCGTCGGGCAGCAGGTTTTCAAACAGTGTGGAATCATAAAACCACACGCCTGCCAGTGCGGCGCCGCCCACAACAGCGGTTCCGCAGGTGATCTTCCAGTTGCTGGACAGTGCCTGCAGGCCCAGACATGCCAGCCCCAGGATCACCGTCAGGCTCATCAGGGAGCCGGAGGCGCTGTCCGGGAGGAAGGACACCAGTCCGTCCCAGAGATAGAGCACCAGCAGCGCGGCAAAGGTGCCCACGGCTGCGATGAGCTGGCTTTCCGTCAGAGAGGAGATCAGCATGCCCAGGGCGAGCAGCACGCCGCCCAGCAGCAGGAAGGCCAGAATGGAGCCGTAATCCGCCAGCAGAGCGGAATTGCCGTAGGAGTGGATGATCAGGGGGCATACGCTCAGCAGCACAAGGGGGACGGCGAACACGGTCAGCATGGCCAGGAATTTACCCAGTACAATGCTGCCCACGGACACCGGCGCGGTCAGCAGCAGCTGATCGGTGCGGCTGGCCCGTTCCTCGGACATGGAGCGCATGGTCAGCACCGGCACCAGCAGCATCAGCATGTTGCAGGCGGAGCCCAGTGCGTAGGAAAAGTATACGTAGCCCTGATACATGTTGTAGGCCATGAAGTATATGCCCACCAGTACCAGCATGGCGGCGGTGAATACCCAGCCGATCATGGAGTGGTAATAGGCGCGGAGCTCCCGCTTGTAAATGGCGCTCATGCGCTCTCACCTCCTTCGGTAGGATTTACTGACGGCTGTCCCGTCAGCAGTCTGGCAGCCTTCGCGGCACGCTCGTCGTCCTCGGCGGTGAGATCCAGGAAGACCTCCTCCAGAGAGGCGTTCTTGGTCCGCAGCTCCAGCAGAGGCAGGCCCGCGGCGGCAAAGGAGAGGAACAGCATTTCCCGGGAATCTGTCTCCGTGCGGAGGGTAACGCGGGTGGTGCCGTCGGCCTGCGCGGTCACGGTCTTCTGTGTGATGCCGGGGATGTCCTGCAGCACGGCCTCCACAGCCTCCTGGCTGCCCTTGGCCGCCAGCTCGATGGCGCCGTCGGCGGAGAGGATCTCCTCCAGCCGGTCGGGGGTGTCGCAGGCCACCAGCTTGCCTTTGCGGATGATGAGCACCCGGTCGCACACGGCCCGGATCTCCGAGAGGATGTGGGAGCTGATGATGACAGTGTGATCCTCAGCCAGCTGGCGGATCACATCACGGATCTCCACCACCTGCCGGGGGTCAAGACCCACGGTGGGCTCGTCCAGAATGATGACCTTGGGGAAACCGAGAATGGCCTGTGCCAGACCTACCCGCTGGCGGAAGCCCTTGGAGAGATTGCGGATCAGCCGATGCTCCGCGTCCTCCAGATGGGTCAGGGCAATGGCCTTGGCCAGCTGCTCCTTCCGGTCCGTTTTGGCAATGCCCTTCAGCTCAGCGGCGAAGGAGAGATATTCCCGCACCGTCATGTCGGGGTACAGGGGCGGCTGCTCCGGCAGATAGCCGATGCGGCGCTTGGCCTCCTCCGGCTCCTCCAGAATGTTGTGGCCGTCCACCAGGACCTCGCCCTCTGTGGGAGCCAGATAGCCGGTCATGATGTTCATAGTGGTGGACTTACCGGCGCCGTTGGGCCCTAAAAAGCCGAAGATCTGTCCGTCCTCCACCGTGAAGCTCAGATGATCCACGGCGCAGCGGTGGCCGTAGCGCTTCACCAGATTTCTAACTTCGATCACGTGATTACCTCCTGCGGGGGCGGAGCGGCCTGCCCGCTTCGCCTCAAGTTGCTTATATTATAATATGAATTCTCTCTTAAAGGAACCTGAAAAAAAGGAAAGATGCCGTTTCTCTTGCGCTTTTCCTTCGGGAGATATAAAATAAAAAAGCCCCATACCTGCGAATCTGAATGACGAGAGGTTGAAAGATATGCTGAAAAAACCGAAAATTCTTGTAGTGGGCAGCTTTATGATGGATCTGATCTCCTCTGCCCCCAGAGTTCCCAACATGGGCGAGACCGTCACCGGCTTTGATTTCCGCACCGCTCCCGGCGGCAAGGGCTCCAATCAGGCCATTCAGTGCGCCCGTCTGGGCGCTGAGGTCACCATGGTGGGCTGCGTGGGCGACGATGCCTTCGGCAAGGAGCTGCTGGCATCCTCTGCCGCTGCCGGCGTGGACGTTTCCAGGGTGAAGATCAGCTCTGCCCATGCCACCGGCGTAGCGGATATCCAGCTGCAGGTGACGGAGCATGGCGCCCAGAATCGCATCCTCATTGTCCCCGGCGCCAACTATGACCTGCGCCCGGAGGATCTGGAATGGCTCCGGGAGGGCGTGAAGGAATACGACCTGATGATGCTCCAGCTGGAGATCGACATGGAGACCACCTGCTTTGCCGCTGCCTGCGCCAAGGCCGCCGGCGTCCCGGTGATGCTGAACCCCGCTCCCGCCGCACCCATGCCGGCGGAGCTGCTTGCCTGCGCCACATGGCTCTCCCCCAACGAGCATGAGGCCGCCCTGCTGGCAGATATGCCCCCCATCCGTGCCGATGAGAACGGCGTGGATCAGGACGATCTGAGCGCTGTGGCCGCCGCTCTCCGGGCAAAGGGCGTGGAAAAGGTGATGATCACCCTGGGCGGCAACGGCTCCGTGGTCTGTGCGGCCGATGGCATCCGCTCCACCGCCTGTGTCCGTATGCCGGAGGTGAAGGACCCCACCGCCGCAGGCGATTCCTTTGTGGCCTCCTTCTGCACCGGCGTCACCGCCGGCCTGCCGGAGGGCGAGGCGCTGGCCTTCGCCAGCCACGCTGCCGCCATTACCGTGTCCCGGATGGGCGCCACCCCCTCCCTGCCCACGCTGGCTGAGGTGCAGGCGCTGCTGCGTGAGCGCGGCTATGACGGGTTCGATGCCGCGGAGCTGGACGTGCTGAAATAATCTGGAAAGGAAATCGTGACCATGCTGCGACCCTGTGTTGTCACCGGGGAGAACCGCACCGGATTTCTCCCCCTCCTTCCTGCGGAGCTGACGGAGCGGCAGGACAGACTGCTGCTTCTTGGCCTGGAGGAGGACGGTCTCCCCTGCGGTCTGCTGGCAGGCGCGCCTGCCGGTGAGATGTTTGAATTGCGCTCCCTGTATGTTGAGCCCACCTACCGCCGCCGGGGCGGCGGCCTGCGGCTGCTGGAGGTGCTGATCTCCGTGCTGGAGGACGAGCCGGAGCTGAAGAAGCTCCGCTGCGTGTGGCGGGAGAGCGCGGAAACGGAGGGCGCCGCGCCCCTGTTCCGCGCCGCCGGCTTTGCCATTCTGGTGGAGGACGGCGCCCTTGCCGCCGAGATTCCCATCTCCCCTGTTGAGGATTTGGGCAGTCTGCTGGCGGATATGTCGGAATAAATCAACAGAAAAGAGAGAACTGCCATGCAATTGACCTTTGACCAGCTTCGTGAGATGATCACCGGCGCCGTGCGCGTTTGGGAAGCGGATGGTCTTCTCCGGATGTCCCGGTTCACGGAGGAACAGGAAACGCTGTACGAGACGGTCAGCGAGGCCTTCCATATGAAAGCGCTTGCTTCGGCGGGTATGCGGCTCATGTTTCGCACGGACAGCCGCAGCCTGACGCTGAAGGTCGTTGCGGATAAAGGCAGCACCCGCAGCTTTTTCTCCTATGATGTGTTTGTCAACGGAGAGCCTGCCGGGTATCTGAGTAATTACACGGAGCCCATGCCGGAGGATTACATCCCTGAGCCCTACCCGCTGGGCGAGTTTTCCGGCACCGTGTCTTTGGGCGAGGGCCAGAAGACCGTGTGCGTGTATATGCCCTGGACGGTGAGCACCGCCATCCGTGAGATGATCCTGGAGGACGGCGCGTTTGCGGAACCGGCAAAGCCGGAAAAGCTGCTGCTGGCCTACGGTGACTCCATCACTCAGGGCTATGACGCGCCCCGTCCCAGCCAGCGGTACGTGTCAAGACTGGCGGATTTTCTGGGCGCGGCGGAGCTGAACAAGGCCATCGGCGCGGAGGTTTTCCGCCCGGAGCTGGCGGAGCTGCCGGACCCCGTGACGCCGGACTATATCTCGGTGGCTTACGGCACCAACGACTGGGGCAAGATGGATGCGGAGACCTTCCGGAATAACTGCCGCGCCTTTTATCGGACCCTGAGCGTCCGTTATCCGCAGGCGCGCGTTTTTGCACTGACGCCCATTTGCCGTGTGGATTTTCGGCAGGAGCGGTCTGTGGGGACCTTTGACCGGGTGGAGGCGATCATCCGGGAGACGGTGGCCGATCTGGGCAATGTCACGGTGATCCGCTGCTTTGACTTTGTGCCGGAGGATGCGGAGTGCTTTTCCGACCGGTATCTTCATCCCAATGCACAGGGCTTTGCCCATTATGCGGAAAACCTGTGTGCCGCCGTCGCTGAAATTCTGTAAAAAACCACAGCCGAAGCCTGCGGGCCTCGGCTGTGTGTGTGTTTCAGGAAAGTGATTCCTCGATCATAGCCAGCAGCTCCGCCTTCTCCGCTTCCGGCAGGAAGCAGGCGCGGATGGAGTGACGGCTCATCTTCACCAGATCAGCCTCGGTGAAGCCCATCTCCTCAAGGCAGTGGCGGTACTCGATATCCAGATCTACGCCGGCCAGAGCCATGTTGTCGGTATTGATGGTAACGCCCACGCCCATGTCCAGCAGCTGCTTGGCGGGATGCTCGCCGTAGGAGGGCTGGGTATGGCACTGGATGTTGCTGGTGGGGCAGATCTCCAGCACGACGCCCTCCTCTGCGGCCCGGCGGCTGAGAGCGGGATCGTCGAAGATGTGGTGTCCGTGCCCGATGCGCTTCGCGCCGAACTCCATGGCGTCCCGGACAGTGTCGGGCCCCTGACTGTCGCCGGCGTGGCAGGTGTAGGGGACCATCCCCTCCTGCAGCTTGTGGAACAGCGGCGCGAAGTTTTTCAGGGGCACGATGCCCTCGGCGCCGGCAAGGTCGGCGCCCACCACGCCGCGGCCCAGATATTCCGGAGCCAGCTCCGCCGTCTCCATGTTGGCGTCCCAGTTGACAGTCTCCGGCCCGATGGACATCATGCACAGCAGGATGCCGATCCTGATGCCGGGACAGGCGGCCAGCCCCTGACGGCGGCCCTCCAGCACGGCCTCGATGGCCTGCCGCTGGGTCAGACCGGTGCGGGTATGGAGCTGGGGAGCGAAGCGGATCTCGGCATAGGCCACTCCCTGCCCGTGGAGCTGCTCAATGAGCTCCCTCGTTACCCGGATCAGGGCGGCTTCCGTCTGGGTGATCTGGATGGGCAGCTCGAAAAGCTTCAGGTATTCGTTGACATTGGGTGTATTGGTGGCGGCGCGGATCCAGGCCTTATACCCCTCCAGCGTGGCGGCGGGCAGCTCGCAGCCCAGCTCATTTGCCAGTTCCCAGGCGGTTTCGGGGCGGATGGAGCCGTCCAGATGCAGATGCAGGTCGATTTTCGGGAATTTCATTTATGGACTCCTCCTTCGGAATGTGCGTTCTCACAGGATAAACATACCGTTTTCCGCCGGAAGCGTCAAGGGAAACGGTCCATCGCCGGCGAAATATTTTGTTCTTTTCAACAAAATAGCGAGAGATGGGGGAAAAACAGGGAAACAAAAATTGACATTTTGCTAAAATGAGATTACAATGAGACTACCCTCAGACAAGCGTCCTGTTTCATCCATATGTTCAGGTCCATGAGGGAACTTTAATTCAGGGAGGATATCACATTGAAGAAGTTTTTTGCACTGATCCTGGCACTGACCATGGTCCTGGGCCTGGTGGCCTGCGGCGGCGATGGCGGCACCAAGGACACGGACGTTTACAACGTCTGCAACATCGTCAACGGCAACCTGGGCGACAAGTCCTTCTTTGACTCTGCCAAGGCCGGTCTGGACAAGCTGGTGGCTGACGGCCGCATCGAGCTGACCACTCTGGAACTGGGCGGCGCTGAGTCCGATCAGCCCAAGTGGCTGTCCACTCTGCACGAAGTGGCCGAGTCCGAAGAGTATGATCTGATCATCTGCGGTACTTATCAGATGCCCGACTACCTGAAGGAAGTCGCCACCAAGTATCCTGAGCAGAAGTTCCTGATCTACGATGACACCACCTATGTTGGCCAGAACAAGAACGTTGTCAACATGAGCTTCAAGCAGAACGACCTGGGCTATCTGGTCGGTGTGTTTGCAGCCGGCATGACCACCGAGACCTCCATCAACAACATCAACTCTGATGCTGTTCTGGGCTTCGTCGGCGGCGTTGACAGCCCTGTCATCAACGACTTCCTGTATGGCTACATCCTGGGCGCTCAGAGCGTCAACCCCAACATCAAGGTCGATACCCGTTACACCAATGACTATGTGGATACCGCCATCGCCAAGGAGTATGGCCTGTCCATGATCAACGACAACAAGTGCGACATCATCTGGGGCGTGGCCGGCAACGCCGGTAACGGTGCAGCTGAGGCCGCTCTGGAGACTGGCAAGGGCTGGTTCATCGGCGTTGACTCCGACCAGGAGCAGACCTTCTCTGCTGATCTGGCTGCCATCACCCTGACCTCCGGCCTGAAGAACATTGGCGACGGCCTGGTGTGGTTCTTCGATCAGTGGGATGCCGGCAAGACCTACTGGGGCGAGGAAGTGAACCTGGGCATCGCCGAGGGCGGCGTTGGCATCGTCACCGACAAGAACTTTGACAAGTATGCTCCCGACGCAGTGAAGACCGCTGTTGAGACCGCTCAGAAGAACATTCTGGACGGCAAGGTCGTCGTTCCCTCTGCCATCGGCGAGACCACCGGTGCTGTTGAGGCTCTGCGCGAGAAGGTCCGTCCCTGATCTGTACCCTGCGGTATAACGGAACAGGTATAGTTTCCTGATAAAGAGGGGGCTGCAAGGCCCCCTCTTTTGACAATCATGGCATTGCCGCGTGTTTGCGGTGATCCGGGCGGCTTTGTTGTCGTCCGCAGATATCAAATGGGAGGTAGCCCCATTATGGCAGTAGAATATGCAGTCCAAATGAAAGGGATCACCAAGGTGTATCCCAACGGCGTTGCCGCCAGCCGGGGCGTGGATTTTGAGGTCCGTAAGGGCGAGATCCATGCGCTGATGGGCGAGAACGGCGCCGGCAAATCCACGCTGATGAAGATGCTTTTCGGCATGGAGCAGCCCACCTCCGGCGAGATCTGGGTCAACGGCGAGAAGGTCACTCTGTCCTCTCCCACCGTGGCCATTTCCAAGGGCGTCGGCATGGTGCATCAGCACTTTATGCTGGTCCCCAGCCTGACGGTGGCGGAGAACATGGTTCTGGGCATGGTGCCCACCAAGTCCGGTGTGTTCATCGATAAGAAAAAAGCGGTTGAGCTGACCCGCGAGTATTCTGAAAAATTCAACCTCTACGTGGATCCCGACGCCCGTGTGGTGGACATCCCCGTAGGTATGAAGCAGAAGGTGGAGATCCTGAAGGCTCTGGTGCGCGGCGCCAAGATCCTGATCCTGGATGAGCCCACCGCTGTTCTGACAACGCAGGAAACCTCTGAGCTGTTCAAGGAGCTCATCAACCTGAAGGATCAGGGATATACGATCATTTTCATTTCCCACAAGCTCAACGAGATCATGCAGATCACCGACCGCATGACCATTCTCCGCGGCGGCAAATCCATGGGCGTACATAACACCTGTGACGTGGACCCCGAGACCATCTCCCGTCTGATGGTGGGCCGCGATGTCGTTCTGAAGGTGGAGAAGGAGCCTGCACAGCCCACCGATGTGGTGCTGCGTGTCCGGGATCTGGAATATACCAACGAGTGGGGCAAGAAGATGCTGGACAATTTCTCCATGGATCTGCGCAAGGGCGAGATCCTGGGCATTGCCGGCGTGGAGGGCAACGGCCAGAAGGAACTGGTGGATATGCTCTTCAACTTCAACGTGCCTGACTACGGCACCATCACCGTCAACGGCGAGAACATTCTGGGCGTTCCCCAGCGCCAGATCCGCGAGAAGGGCGTTTCTCTGGTGCCCGAGGACCGCATGATCCACGGCATCGCCGGCACCGCCTCCATCGAGGAGAACCTGATCTCCGACCGTGCCGGCGCCAAGGAGCTGAACAACGGCCCCCTGTTCAACATGAAGGCCATCCACAATCTGTCCGAGGAGCTGATCCGCGATTACAAGGTGCTGTGCAAGTCCGGCGCCCAGCAGGTGAAGATGCTCTCCGGCGGCAACATTCAGAAGGTGGTCGTGGCCCGCGAGTTCTCCAACGATCCCAAGCTGATCATTGCGGATCAGCCTACCCGCGGCATTGACGTAGGCGCCACGGAGTTTATCCGCAAGAAGCTGGTGGAGCTGTCCCGCTCCGGCATCGCCGTCCTGCTGGTCTCCGCCGACCTCAACGAGGTCATGGAGCTGTCTGACAGCCTCATCGTTATGTACGGCGGCAAGATCGCTGCCTACTTTGAGGACACCAAGGACCTCAACGACGAGATCATGGGCGAGTACATGCTGGGCCTGAAGCAGCAGACCGCCGAAGAAATCGGGAGGGTTTGCCATGAATAAAAAGAGAAGTATGATGTTCAGCCTGGTTCGCGGCGGCATGGCGATCCTCATCGCCCTGGGTGTGGCCGCGCTGCTGATCTTCATTTCCGCGGAAGCCACCAGCATTGGCGACCGCTTCGTACAGACGTTTACCGCTCTTCGCCATCTGCTGGTGAGCCCCGTCCTGAAAAACAACGGCTCCATCAGCACCAAGAACATCAGTGACGTTCTGGCTGCCATGATCCCCATCATGTTCACCGGTCTTGCCACCTGCGTCATGTTCTCCGCAAACCAGTTCAACATGGGCGCAGAGGGCGGCATCATGCTGGGTGCCTTCGTCACCGCGCTGGTGGCCATCTACGTTCCCGTCCCCGGCGGGCTGCTGCCCATCGTGGCCATTCTCATCGGCGCTGCCGCTGTGGGCGTCATGATGCTGATCCCCAGTATCCTGAAGGTGAAGATGGGTGTCAGCGAGATGGTCTGCTCCCTGATGCTGAACTATGTGGTCATGTACTTCATCAAGTACACACTGAATACCCATCTGGCCGACAAGAGCCGCGGCCAGATCATGACCTTCCCCTTCCAGGACAACGCGGCCATTCCCCAGCTGGTTGACAACGGCTCCAAGCTGTCCTGGGGCTTTGTAGTGGGCATCATCTTCGTGATCCTCACGACGCTGTTCATGTACCGTACCCGCTGGGGCTATGCCATCCGCATGATCGGCATCAATCAGGAGTTTGCCAAGTACTCCGGCATGAAGGTGGGCGGCATCATCGTTCTGGCCCAGGTGCTGGGCGGCATGCTGGCCGGCATGGGCGGCGGCATTGAGATGCTGGGCCGTTACTCCACCTACGCATGGAGCTCTCTCCCCGGCTATGGCTGGACGGGCATCACCGTAGCCATTCTGGCCGGCAACAACCCCGCCATGGTTCCCCTGGCCGCCTTCTTCATGGCATATCTGGAGAAGGGCTGCAACCTGATGAGCATATATTCCGGTGTTCCCGCACAGCTCATCGACATCATCCAGGCTGTGATCTTCCTGTTCTTCGCTGCCGAGCAGTTCCTGTCCGGCTACCGCCAGAAGCTGGTGGTCAAGAGCACCCAGGAAGAGCTGGCGCGGCAGGCTGCTCAGGCCGCCGCAGAAGGGAGTGTGAAGTAATATGACTCTTCTTGAGATGATTTTTACTCCTGACTTCTTCTTTGCCATCCTGCGTATTACAGCGCCCATCCTGTTTGCCACGCTGGGCGCTGTTGTGGCTGAAAAGGCCGGCGTTACCAACATCGGTCTTGACGGCATCATGATGATGTCCGCTCTGTTTGGCTCCCTGTCCGCCTATTGGAGCGGTTCCTGGTTCGTGGGTCTGCTGGTGGCGGTCATCGTGGGCATTCTGGAGGCTCTGCTGATGGGCCTGTTTGCCTTCAACCTGAAGACCAACATCATTCTCGTCGGTATCGCCGTCAACATGGTCGGCTCCGGCGGCACCCAGTTCCTGGTGAAGATCATCACCAACATGACCGAGGGCACCGCTCTGGCTTCCACCACCTCCCTAATCACCAAGGCTCTGCAGATCCCCGCCGTGCATATTCCCATCATCAAGGACATTCCCGTTGTGGGCCAGATCCTGTCCGGTCACTGCATCCTCACCTATCTGGCTTTCATTCTGGTTTTCCTGGTGTGGGTCCTGCTGTACAAGACGCCTCTGGGCCTGAATATCCGCTCCGTTGGTGAGAACTCCAACGCAGCCGCTTCGGTTGGTGTCAGCGTTCTGAAGATCCGCTACATCGCCATCGCCTTCTCCGGCGCCATGGCAGGCTTCGGCGGTGCGTTCATGTCCATGTACTATGCCATGGGCTGGTCTCTGGACATGGTGGCAGGCCGCGGCTTCATCGCGCTGGCCGCTCAGGCCATGGGCGCCGGCGAGCCCTTCGGTTCCATGCTGTCTGCTGTTGTCTTTGGTTTTGCTCAGGCGCTGGGCATCAAGATCTCCGCACTGGGCGTGGACTCCAACCTGGTCTCCCCCATCCCCTATATCGTGACCATCCTGGGTCTGGTGGTCTTCGCTCTGGTGACCCGCGCCCGCGTCAAGCGCGCGCGCGCCGCCAAGGCTGCTCAGGCTGCTGCCGAGGCAAAGTAACAAACCCTTCAGTTGCCGTCCGGTTTCGGGCGGCAACTGTACCGTCTCGCTGAAAACCGTGCCTCCCCCTGCCAACAGATGATACCATGAACCGAAATTTTTCCGGAAAGGAAGATGGACTTGAACGAACTGAAGAAGATCCCCGTGATCCTGGACGGCGATCCCGGCCACGATGATGCCATCGCGTGGATGCTGACCAAGGCATCCCCTGTTTTTGATATTCTGGCGGTCACTTCCTGCAATGGCAACCAGACCATTGAAAAGACCACCAATAATGCGCAGCGTGTCTGCACGCTGCTGGGCATTGAGGCTCCTGTGGCCCGCGGTCTGGACCGCGGCCTGCTCACGGATCCCATCCCTGCCGGCAACATCCACGGCCAGACCGGTCTGGATGGCCCCGCCCTGCCGGAACCAGGCATGGAGCTTTCCGATCTGGGTGCCGTGCGTCTGATGGCCAAGGTGCTGCAGGAGAGCGAAGCGCCGGTCACCATCATTTCCACCGGCCCCCAGACCAACGTGGCCGCTCTGCTGCTGACCCACCCCGAACTGAAGGAAAAGATCGCCCGCATCTCCATGATGGGCGGCGGTCTGGCTTTCGGCAACTGGACGCCTGCTGCTGAGTTTAACATTCTGGTGGACCCTGAGGCTGCCGACGTGGTGTTTAAGTCCGGCCTCCCCGTACAGATGTGCGGTCTGGACGTTACCGAGCAGGCGCTGATCTTCCCTGAGGACTTTGAGCGCGTCCGTGCCGTGGGCAATCAGGTGGCCAACGTGGTCGCTGAGTGGCTGGAGTTCTTCTATAAATTCCACCGTGAGATCGGCTATGCCGGCGCACCGGTGCATGACGCCTGCGCTGTGGCGAGTCTGCTGCATCCGGAGATGTTCACCATCCGCGATATGTACGTTCAGGTGGAGACCGCCGGCGAATACTGCCGCGGCATGACCGTGGCTGACCAGTTCGGTGTTTGCGGCAAGGCACCCAATGTCAGCTGCGTGCTGGGTCTGGACCGTCAGGCCTTTGCCGACCTGCTGGTGGACGCCGTCAAGGCCTATGATGGATGGGAGGTGCGCGTATGACCAACAAGATCCCTGTTTGGATGGACGTGGATACCGGCGTGGACGATTCCGCCGCACTGCTGGTGGCCTGCAAGCTGCCCCAGCTGGACATCCGCGGCATTTCCGCTCTGGCAGGCAATGTGGAGCGCAGCCGCAGCTTTGAGAACACCCGCCGTGTGGTGGCTTTGGCCGGCCGCGGGGATATCCCGGTCTACCCCGGCGCCGAGAAGCCCCTGTTCGTGGAATTGGAGACCGCCGCCCATGTCCATGGTGTCACCGGCCTGGGCCGTGCCGAACTGCCTCCCTCCCCTGCTCCTGTGGAGACCAAGCCCGCATGGGACGCTCTGTATGAGTCTGCCCTTGATTGCGGCGGTGAGCTGCAGGTGATTGCCGTCGGCCCGCTGACGGATCTGGCCATTGCCTTCCAGAAGTATCCCCAGCTGAAGACTCTCATCAAGCGCATTCTCATCATGGGCGGCGCAGCCCGGGGCGGTAATGTGACGCCCTGCGCGGAGTTCAACATTGCTGCCGATCCCCATGCTGCCCAGATGGTCTTCAAAGCCGGCGTGCAGGTGGTGATGTGCGGTCTGGATGTCACCATGCAGGCCTTCATGACTCACCCCGAACTGGCGGTTATCGAAAATCACGATTCCGATGTCTGCCGCTTCGTGAAGGATGCCATCTCCATGGCCAAGGAGTTCTATGTGCGCATCGTGGGCCCCTTTGTCTGTCTGCACGATGTCTGCCCGGTGCTGTATGTGACCCACCCCCACCTGTTCCAGGGCGAGGAAGCCGGTGTCTTCGTGGAGACCCGCGGCACCATCAGCAACGGCAAAACCGTCACTGACCTGTGGAGCGACAGGCAGTTCCCGGAGAAGAATGCCTTTGTGGTGCTGGATGTGGACCGCGAGGCCTTTGCCAAACTGGTGACGGATATCATTATCAGCTATTGATTACCGCGTAATTCCCCCAGAACCGTGCGTTTTGCGCACGGTTCTGTCTTTTTCCGCAGCATTCCTCTCCGTTCCCCCCAATGTGCAGAATATCTTCTCTCTGCGACGGGATTCGACGAATTTCCCTCTCACGATATAGTATGATAGTCCCGCAGGCAACCCCTAAATATGGTATAAGGCAACAGGACTCGAATCCGTGCCGCATTTCAGCCGCCCGATCCGGTGCTTTTTGCCTTGTTGTCCTCGCCCTGCGTTAGCAAGGCCGCGTCCGCCGCACCAAAAATCCCTCGGATCCTGCTGGCTGAAATGTGCGCAGCAGTTTTACCGGAGCGGATTTTTATTCAGACAAGGAATCAGCCGCAGGGAATACTTGCGTATTCCCAAGGATGATGACGCAGTATGGGCGGAAATCCGCCCGGTAAAACCGGCACAGATTCGAGCTCTGTTGCCTTAAGAGGAGGAAACGATATGCCATTTTTGTCCGAAGAATACATTTTTCTGTTCAACACACTGACAGCGGCAGAGGAAACGCTGGCGCAGCTGCGTGCCTCCCTGATGGAAGCGCAGCAGCAGGCGGAGGAGCTGTATCTGCGGCGTGCGGAGGCAGAGGCGTGACCCGGCACGTCCGTTGAGGGGGGACGACAGAATTCTCCAAAACCCGTGCCGGTGCGACAAAAGCTCCCATTGCCTTTTGCCCGCCGGTAAGGTATCATGAATGTGGAAGCTTTCCAATATCCCACCCGTTAGAACCGTCTGCAGCTTGCAGGCGGTTCCTTTTTTCTGCGGAAAGGATATGAACTTTTTTCAAATAAAGCGCATTTTCTCTTTTCAAAAACCGGCGGCAATGCTATAATAAATCAACGAGGGGAGATCCCCCCGGTCACACGAAAGGAGCGATATCTATGAAGTGCACCTTTTCCTGCAAGAAGATCAACCTGCGTGATTCCATTAAAGACTACACCGACAAGAAGCTGGCGAAGCTGGACCGCTATTTCCGGGACGAGCCTTCCGCCGCGGTGACTTTCTCCGTGGAGAAAGATCACCTGTGCTCTGTTGAGATCACGATCCGCAGCGGCTCTACCATGCTGCGTGCCCAGAAAACCGCCCCGGATGGTGATATGCGCAGTGCCGTGGATGCGGCCTGCGGATATATCGAGCGCCAGATTTTGAAGAACAAGACCCGTCTGGCCAAGAAGCTGCGCAGCGAGTCTCTGCCTACCGCGGAGGACGACAGCTTTGAGATCGTGGAAGAGAAGGAGTTTGACATTGTCCGCACCAAGCGCTTCTCTGTCAAGCCCATGAGCCCCGAGGAAGCCATCCTGCAGATGAACCTGCTGGATCACGAGTTCTTCGTCTTCCGCAACATCGAGGATTCTGCTCTCTCCATCGTCTACAAGCGCAAGGCCGGCGGCTACGGCCTCATTGAGACCGGCGAGGAATGACCTGAAGAAACCATCAGGGCTTCCGGAGCATCCGCTCCGGAAGCCTTTTTTTGCAGGTGCTCGACACATTTCGACAAATCCCGTGGAAAACCTTGTATTTTCAACGAAAATTTGCTACCATATGGCTGAAAATGGCACCCTGCCCGCCCGATTTTTCACAGGGGTTTTGTAAAGGCTAATCACCGGGCAGATCGAAAGGAAAGGAGCTGTGCATATGGAATCAAATGAACGCGATGCTCTCTTGGCAAAGATCCTGCCGGCTCTTTCCACCCAGCTGCGGTATGCGCTGGGCAATCTGCATCTGGCGGCGGCGTCGCTGGTTCCGGCGGAGCGTCGTGAGCAGGATACCCAGCTGGATCATCAGGCCGCCGTGCTGGACCAGAGCTTTTATCAGCTTCTCCGCCTTGCCAACAACCTGACTGCGGCTGCCTACCTGTCAGAATCCGACACACTTCCCCTGCGGGACCATGATATTGTGGAGCTGGTGCGGGGCACCTGCCTCCGGAGCAGCTCTCTGGCAGAGCACCTTGGCCTGCAGCTGACCTTCGTTTGCCGGAAGGAGAGTCATGTCTGCGCCATCCATCGTGACAGTGTGGAGCAGCTGCTGTTCCAGCTGCTGTCCAATGCCTTCAAATTTACGCCCCGTGGCGGCAGCATTGCCGTGGAGCTTACCGTTTCCGACCGTCAGGTGCGCCTTACCGTCAGCGATACGGGCTGCGGCATTGATTCCCAGAAAATGGCATCCCTGTTTTCCGCCTGTTCTGAGGACGAGCCGCGCCTGCCCCCCCACGGTGTGGGTCTTGGTCTTGCCTTGTGCCGCCGCATTGCCCAAAGTCACGGCGGAACCATTCTGGTGGAGTCCAGGAAGGGCACCCGCGTCACCGCGGCTATTCCCGACCGCCAGAGCGGCACACCCATGCTGAAGGATGTCCCCTTCGACTATACCGGCGGCTTCAACCGTACTTTGCTGGGTTTGGCGGATGCCCTGCCGGTGAGCGCCTTCCGGGTGAGACAACAGGATTGAGAAGTTACCGGGCCCGCGGCAGCGCGGGCCCTTTTTCGTAAAGGAGCTAAGAGCATGAAAAAGAAGGTTATGATCGCCATGAGCGGCGGCGTGGACAGCGCCGGCGCTGCCATTCTGCTGCAGAAGGCCGGCTATTCCGTGTCCGGCGTTACGCTGCAGCTGCACCACGGAAATGATCTGCCCGATGGCAGCGGCCTTGCGGAGGAAGCTGCTGCCGCACGGAGGACTGCGGCAGCCATCGGGATACCTCACACTGTGTTGGATCTGTGCGCGCTGTTCCGGGAGAAGGTGATGGGCCGATTCGTGTCGGAATACACGGCAGGCAGGACACCCAACCCCTGCATCGACTGCAACCGTGAGATCAAGTTCGGCGCGCTGCTGGACTGGGCGCTGGAGCAGGGAAGCGACTATCTGGCAACGGGGCATTATGCCCGGGTGGCGTTTGATGAAGCATCCGGACGGTGGCTGCTGCTGCGGGGCCGGGATCACCGCAAGGATCAGAGCTATATGCTCTACCAGCTGAAGCAGGAGCAGCTGCAACATATTCTGCTGCCGGTGGGTGAGTATGAAAAGCCCATGATCCGCGCATTGGCGGCGGAAAGCGGACTGGATAACGCTGATAAGCCGGACAGTCAGGATATCTGCTTTATTCCCGATGGGGATTATATGACCTTCCTGAGGGAGTGGGGCATTCAGTCCCAGCCGGGAAAATTTGTGGACATGAATGGCCGTGTGCTGGGCCGCCATCAGGGACAGGAAAGCTACACACTGGGGCAGCGCAAGGGGCTGGGTGTCAGCGCAGGTGCGCCGGTGTATGTTGTCCGCAAGGAGGTTGCGGCGGGCACAGTGGTATTGGGACCCAACGAAGCGCTGTTTTCCCGGGAGGTAATTGCAGAGCGGGTGAATTTTATCTCTGTTCCTGAACTGACAGCGCCCATGCGTGTCACAGCCAAGACACGGTACAGCCAGAAGGAGGCTGAGGCAACACTGGAGCCGTTGCCTGACGGCTGTGTGCGTCTGGCGTTTGACCAGCCCCAGCGGGCGGTAACGCCAGGACAGGCTGTGGTGTTCTATGATGGCGAGCGTGTGGTGGGCGGCGGGACCATCCGATGAAAAACAGCAGTGCGCCGCAATTTGCGGCGCACTGACAGGTTATCGCTGGCTGATCTCCCAGGCATCCTGAAAAATCAGATCATCCACATCGCAGCTCTTGCACAAGCTCATATTTCTCTCCTCCTTCGCAATGGATACTCCGCTAATATATGCTTCAAACCAGCCGAAATTGCATGGATGTTCCGAAAATATTTTCTGAAAAGAGGAGAATAAATCAGCTGATTTTGAAATAAACTATTGACAAAGGTGTGCGACTATGGTATTCTAACCCTTGCAAATATGTACGCCGGTGTGGTGAAATCGGTAGACACGGCGGACTTAAAATCCTCTGGTAGAAATA
>CAZQJD010000012.1:0-21428 GCA_964593575.1 uncultured Oscillibacter sp. | reverse complement strand
AGAGCTTGCCCATCTGCTTGAGGACGGCGGTCAGCTCGCCCTTCTTGCCCAGATACTGGATGCGGACAGCCTCCAGCTCTGTGCCGGTTCCGGTGGCTGCAATGGCGCTGAGCGCGGCACTGCGAATGGATTCCAGTTGTGCTTTCATATCAAAACTCCTTCTTTTGTGGATGTGGACAGACTCGCTGTATGAGAATTGCGGACGGCAAAAAAGCCTTTCGTCCCCATAGCATGGGACGAAAGGCCAGACTTCCGCGGTACCACCCAAATTCACATCTGAGATGTGCACTTGACGCCCCTGTAACGGTGGGCCTCCGGCCATGTCTCCATGGCGGCTCCCGGGCGAACCAAACCGGGCGTCCGCAGTCTGACTTACAGCCGATGATCAGACCTCTCTTGGCGGCGTTTCACGATTATTTTCCCATTCATAGCCGATAACTTTCATATTTATATCATAAAATCAGTATAAATGCAAGGTAAAAATCCCTTGTTTTCCCCTTGCCGGTGATTTCCAGGGGAGGAAATGCTCGTTGCATTGATGGCAGGAAACTTTTATAATGGGAAAGAAGAATACCGACCGGAGGGCAGGAATATGAAACTGGCCAACTCGAGACAGATGCGTGAACTGGACAGACGTGCCATTGAAGAATGGAAGATCCCCTCCATTGACCTGATGGAAAAGGCGGCGCGGGGCGTTGCAAAATCGGTTATGGAACTGGGAGGCAGAAAGCTTCGCAAACGGGTCGCTGTGTTCTGCGGCAGCGGAAATAACGGCGGTGACGGCATTGCTGCGGCGCGGATCCTGTTTCTGCGCGGCGTGCGGGTGCGGGTGTTTCTGGCGGGAAGCCGCGAGAAGCTGACGCCGGACGCCGTGGAGATGACCGGAAGACTCAGCGAGTGCGGCGTGGAGCTGGAAGTGTTTGACCCGTGTTCCGAAGAACAGCGCAGCTGGGTCATGGGGAGTGATGTCATCGTGGATGCCATGCTGGGCGTGGGACTTTCGCGGGAGATCGCCGAGGATTCCGTCATCGGTGCGGCGATCCGGCTGATCAACAGTGCTCCGGGCGCTGTGGTGGCGGCAGATATTGCCACCGGCGTGGACGCGGATACCGGGCGAATTCTGGGACTGGCAGTAAAGGCAGACAGGACGGTGACCTTTTCCGTGGCCAAGGCGGGGCAGTTCGTTGGCAAGGGAAAGCTGTATTCCGGAGAAGTGCAGGTACAGGAGATTGGCATTCCGGAGGAACTGATGCAGCAGACGGCCACGCGTGTGCAGACCGTGGAGGAGAGCTTCGTTCGCTGGGCGCTGCCCAAACGTCCGGAGGACGGACACAAAGGTACCTTCGGAAAGCTGCTGGCCGTGGGCGGCAGCGTGGGATTCACCGGTGCGCCATGGCTGACGGCAGAAAGCGCGGTGCGCTCCGGCTGCGGACTTGTCTATCTGGGTGTGCCGGAGAGCATCTGGCAGGTGGAGGCGGCAAAGTGTGTCAGCCCCATGCCGTTTCCGCTTCCGGAAATCGGAGAAAGCGTTTGGGACAAAGAATTGTGCAGTGAAAATGCTTTACAAATAATAAAGGCGAAAATGGAGACTTGCGGTGTACTGGCTATCGGTCCGGGGATGGGACGATCACCGGGCGCAGCGTGTTTGATCCGTGAGATCCTGCGAAAAACAGAAAAGCCGGTGGTGCTGGATGCAGACGGCATAAATGCGCTGCGTGGGCATATGGATGTTCTGAGCGCCCGGCGGGGACGTGTGACGATCCTGACGCCCCATGACGGGGAATTTGCCGGAATGATCGGACGGCCGGTGAAGGATGTGACCTACGGAGACAGAGTACGGCTGGCGGCGGAGTTTGCCGGGGAATATCACTGCACGCTGGTTTTGAAGGGACACCGCACCATCACGGCAACGGCTGAGGGCAGCGTTCTGGTGAATACCACGGGAAACTCCGGTCTGGCCAAGGGCGGCAGCGGCGATGTGCTGACAGGTATCATTGCAGCGCTGCTGTGTCAGGGAGCGACGCCCGTGCAGGCTGCAGCCGGCGGCGTCTGGATCCATGGACGGGCGGCGGAGCTGGCAGCACGGCAGCTGACGGAATATGCCATGACACCTACGGATGTCATGGAGGCACTGTCCGGGGTGTTTTGTGAATTGACAGCGGTATAATACTTCGGGAACAGGAGGCAATTCGGGTGCGCGAAAGGTATTGCGTACCAATGATGATCCTGTGTTTGATGCTGATGGGCTGCGGAGCCGGTCAGCAGGAGACAGAGGCGCAAGCAGCACAGTCGGAATACCGAAATATGAGCGGATGTGTCATGGAGGCGGAGGTGACCGGGGGGATGGGAGAAGATGCTTTCGGCACGTTTACCCTGCGCTGTGAGTACGATCCGGAGGGCGAGAGTATTGTAGAGATTCTGGAGCCGGAGACGGTGGCGGGGATCCGGGCGGTGGTAGGCAGTGATACCCTGACAGTGATGTATGAGGATCTGTGTCTGCCGGCGGGAACACTGAGCAGAGAAGCCATTTCTCCGGCGGCGTGTCTTCCGTGGCTGATGGATTCCCTGCGGGATGGCTGGCTCCTGGAAGAGAGTGCCGAGGAAGTAAATGGTACGCCATGTTTGCGGTTGTGTCTGGATGAAACTGACGATGGCGCCAGGATGGAAGCCACTGTATGGCTCCGGAAGGAAGACAGGAAGCCGGTATGGGGAGAGATCGCTGTAGATGGAGAAAAAATTCTGACAGCAGAGTTTACGAGCTTTCAATTCTATGATACAATAAGCAAATAATCAGGTGCGCTTCCTGCTGAAGCAGCATCCTGAGGTGCGGCCGCATACTGTACAAGACACAGTATGCACTTTGGCGGCATAGGATGGGTGGGGCGAGAATTCCGATTCTGACAGAGTATAAATTCTATGACTGCGTGGGACAATGAGAGTGGCCTGACCGGCATGCTTGTACCGGTCTGGGTACTACTTTCGGCGGAGTGTGAACTTTGTGGATACAAATGTCAAGCGCGGTGAGATCTATTATGCCGACCTCTCCCCGGTGGTGGGCAGCGAGCAGGGCGGCGTGCGGCCGGTACTGATCATACAGAACGATACCGGAAACCGTTACAGCCCCACGATCATTGCGGCAGCCATCACTTCCCAGACGGGGAAAGCGCGACTTCCCACCCATATCGAGCTTCCCGTACAGCAGGAATGCGGCCTGACAAAAGATTCTGTTGTACTGCTGGAGCAGGTGAGGACATTGGATAAAAGACGGCTGCGGGAGAGAATGGGGCGTGTGGACGATCAGGTGATGGAAAAGATCGACACAGCCATTGCAGTGAGCTTTGGTTTGCCTCACGACCGGTTGGTCTGAGGGCGTGTGGTTCCGGGATGATATCCCTGTAACAAAAGACATACTGGAGGACATTATGAAGAAAAACAGATGGCTGCAGCGGGCGACGGTTCTGCTGCTGATCGCCCTGGTGTTGATAACAACGGTATCTGTGGCGGCAATCGGAACAACAGAGGACCCGCTGGTAAGCCTCAGTTACCTGCAGCAGACCTTTTTGGGGCAGGTGATGGCGGATGTGGATGCCATGCTGGTGCAGCGCAATGCGGAGCTGGCAGCGGAACTGGACACGAAGATCGCGGCTGCCGCGGAAAACCAGAAAGAAACACCGGAGGGGATCACCAACCGCACGTTTGCGGTGGTGACCCTGAGTAAGGGTCAGGTGCTGATGGGGGAGATCGGCTGTGAGGTTATGCTGCGTGTAGGGACGGCAGCCTGTGTTTCTTCCTCCAATCCCGGACTGATCGATCAAACGGATGCGTCTATCCTGAATGGCGGAGACGTGCTGGTAAAGAACCATCTGTACATGATGACCATTGAAGGACGCGGCGTTGAGGCTACTGCAAATACGGTAAAAGTGCTGGTACGTGGGACCTATACGCTGCAATAAGCCACGATAAAGCTGAATGTGAACGCCAGCCGATGCATAAGATGCATCGGCTGGCGTTTTTTTCTGGCAGGAGGTATGCGAATGGAATCGTTAGTGATCTTGCTGAACGGGAAACCGTGTGGGGAGCTGTTGACTGAGGAGTGCGGCCTATATCGACGCTACAGTGCCGCTTGCCACATGGAACCGAATACAGAGCCCATGCGGCTGTTTGCTGTGGGAGAGCGGGGGGAATTGCGTCTGGGTATCATGCAGCCGGATAATGGGCGTTTCGTTTTGCGGCGGCAAATGTCTGCAAAAGATGCATCTGCCGCAGGAACGCTTCTGCGAGGTGAGCTGCGCCCCCTTGCTGTGCCGGAAAAAGACTGGCGATCTGCTGCGGAGCCGGAAAAGCTTTTTCGTGGCACAGTGCTGCAAAAGCATCTGTCCGGAAGAAAAGGCGTGCTGTTTTGCCGCAGTGGAGAATGCTGCTATTTAGCGCTTCCGTTTGCTGTAAACAGCCCTTTTCCGCTGGCGGAGATGTTCTGCCTGGCTCATATACAGAGGTCCGGACAGAAGCAATACGCGGTGTTCTGCTTTGACAGCCAGGAGAATCCGAGATTTTTTTAAGAAAATATCGCAAAAAAGAAAAAAGATATACCATATTTTGTGGAAGTATGATATACTACAACCGTATATCTATACAAAGACCCCGATTCAGAGAAATTGCCGGTGCTGCCGGTAAAAACGGAGGTATGGCCATGAAGTGTCCATATTGCGGATACAGCGAGAGCAAAGTCATCGATTCCCGACCTGCGGAGGAGGGCAGCAGCATTCGCAGGCGGAGAGAATGTCTGTCCTGTAAAAAGCGTTTTACAACATATGAAACCGTGGAAAGTCTCCCTATGGTAGTCATCAAGAAGGATGGCAGCCGACAGAGCTTTGACCGGCGAAAGGTGTTGGGCGGTATGATCCGTGCCTGTGAGAAGCGCCCGGTTCCGTTGGGAGATCTGGAGAATATCGCTGCTGAGATCGAGCAGGAGCTCCAGAACTCTATGGAACGTGAGATCAGCACCACTTCCATTGGCGAGCAGGTGATGACCCGCCTGAAAAAGGTGGATGAGGTGGCGTACGTGCGCTTTGCCTCTGTATATCGTCAGTTCAAGGATATTGACACCTTTATGGCAGAGCTGAATAAGCTTCTGGCAGATAAATAAGCGGGCCATTCAGAAGATATTTCCCAGATGGAAACGTTCGTTTTCCGCAAGGTGAAGCAATTGAGTCCGCAGTTCGGCTGTCTCTGCCTGAAATTCCACAAGATCTTCTGTTTCTGCAAAAGACAGGGCGCGGCAGTACATGGAGTCTGCCGCGTCTACCATGCTGTGCGTGACAGTGATGCGAAGATAGCTGCGGCAGCTTTGCCAATGTGCTTGGCTGGTGGAAAGTGACGCTCTGACGGCTGACCAGTCTTCTGTGTCTGCAAAGTGGGCGGCCTCATCCAGACCGGAGATGCATTGGGCGGTGTATTCATCAATGATCCCGGCATTCCAGACGGCAAAGCCGGTGAGGAGAATCAACAGGGCAATGGGCGGAATGGCTGTACGCATCAGGAATGCTCCTTTCGGATACAGGTGATGTGATCGCTGCCGGATAAGGTAAGCAGGAAGACCTGTCTGGGGGAAGAAAACCCTCTGTCCCTCAGGAGCAGCTGCAGCCATGCTGCATCATTTCCTGTTTTCTCCAGATTTTTTCGCAGTACGCGGCCATCGTTGATAAGCACCACCGGAAGAAAGCAGTTGTCCTCTGCTTGCAGCTGTAGTTGGGAGACTGTAGGAGGCTGCTCTGCCGGCCACGGAAGGATGGAGAGACTGCCGGAGTTTTCCAGAACAGCGTATTTGACTGATGAAAAATCGCTGTAGCCCTGGATGCGGAGTTCTTCCAGCAGTTCGTCGGTAGTCAGGCGGCTCCGCCGCATGGCGTCCTGACAGATATGACCATTATCGATGATGACAGCGGGGGTTCCGCAGACCAGCTCCCGGAACCATAGGCTCTGCAGGGACAGCTGGCTGAGCAGCAGAGAAAGAGACAGCAGCACCAGAATTGGCAGAATTCCGGCCAGGAGCGGAATGCCGAAGTCTTGCATGGGAACGGCGGCAAGGTCGGAAAGCAGCATGGTCAAAACCAGCTCGCCGGGCTCCAGCTCGCCGATCTGGCGCTTGCCCATGAGACGAAGGCCGATCATGATCAGAAAATATAGGATCACTGTACGGATCAGTGCGGTGGTCAAGGGAACCTCCTCCTTTTCATGTATATGCGAGGTAGTATTTCCCGGGAAAAGAAAGGTTATCCGATGATGTCTCCCCAAAGGGGACCATCGTAAAAGTCGCAGCTTGAAAGGAGGATCACGGGTCAGCCCGTCAACAAGCGCCATGTGCCCGCTGCAAGGCGGGACGACGAGGAGAAGGGAGCAAACGGAGCCGTTGGCTCTGTGATCGAAATTTCGGCGGATGCCCTTCCGCAGCCACGGAGGCGTACGCAGTGGAAAAATATGCAGGCAACTGCAAAACAGAGACACTGTGACCGTGAAGAAAAGATGCTGGCGGCTGCGCGCCGACTCTTTTGTATTACTCATATTTGGCAGCTTAAATCTGCCGATGGGATCAAAACAGATTCGGAGGAATTGAATATATGTGTGGAATTATCGGCTATGTGGGTCATCGGGAAGCGGCCCCCATTTTGCTGGATGGCCTGGAGAGAATGGAATACCGCGGCTATGACTCTGCCGGCATTGCGGTACGGACGACAGATGGCCTGCGGGTGAAAAAAAGCAAGGGGCGTTTGCAGGCCCTTTCCGATATGGTCCGTGGCGGCGCTGATCTGCCCGGTTCATTGGGTATCGGTAATACCCGCTGGGCCACCCATGGAGAACCCAACGATATCAACGCCCATCCCCATGTCAGCGAGGGCGGCAACATTGCGCTGGTGCACAATGGCATCATCGAAAATTATCTGGAACTCAAGGATTATCTGATGGGCAAGGGCGTAAAATTTGCCTCTGAAACTGACTCTGAGGTTGTGGCTCAGCTGCTGGAGTTCCATTACAATGAATGCCATGATATTTTGGAGGCGGTTGGCCGCGTGCTGCGGCGCATCGAGGGGTCTTATGCTCTGGGCATCATCTCTTCCGATATGCCGGATGCACTCATTGCGGCCCGGAAGGACAGTCCGCTGATCCTGGGTTACGGGCCTGACGGTAATTACATCGCATCCGATGTTACCGCTGTGATCAAGTATACCCGCGAGGTGGCTTATATGGATGACGGCGAGATCGCTGTCATCACACCTGATGGCGTCGATGTTTTCACCAGCGAGATGGATCCGGTGGAAAAGGAACACAAGACCGTGGACTGGGATGTATCTGCCGCAGAGAAGGGCGGTTATCCCCATTTCATGTTCAAGGAGATCATGGAGCAGCCGGATGCCATCCGCCGCACTGTATTCCCGCGACTCCGTGATGGCCGCGTTGTGCTGGATGACATTACCATCACCAAGGAATATCTGGACAGTGTCACCAAGGTCTTTATCGTGGCCTGCGGCTCCAGCTATCATGTGGGAATGGTCAGCAAGTATAACTGGGAACGTCTGCTGCGCCGTCCTGTGGAGGTTGCACTGGCCAGCGAGTTCCGCTACAGCGATCCGCTGGTGGATGAGAACTCTCTGATTATCATTATCAGCCAGTCCGGCGAGACGCTGGATACTATGGCTGCCATGCGTGAGGCCAAGCGCCGCGGCGGACGGGTCCTGGCCATCGTCAATGTGGTAGGCTCCTCCATTGCCCGCGAGGCTGACGATGTGCTTTATACCTGGGCCGGCCCGGAGATCGCCGTTGCGACTACCAAGGCGTACTCCACGCAGCTGGCGCTGATGGATCTGGTGGGACTCTATCTGGCGGATCTGGAGGGCACTGTCAGCGCCGACGAATATGCAGCCATCGTGCAGGAGCTGCAGCTGCTGCCGGAGAAGATGGAGAAGGTGCTGGCAAAGAAGGAAGATATCCAGTACTTCGCATCCCGCTATTTCAACCATAATTCCGTCTTCTTCATCGGACGCAATCTGGACTATGCCATGGGTATGGAAGGCTCTTTGAAGCTGAAGGAGATCAGCTATATCCACTCTGAAGCCTATGCCTCCGGTGAACTGAAGCACGGAACGATTTCTCTGGTGGAAAATGGCACGCTGGTCGTAGGACTTGGAACCTATGTACCGCTCTTTGATAAGGCCATGAGCAATGTGGTGGAGGTCAAGGCTCGCGGTGCCGAGGTGTTGGCGGTGACGACAGAGAACATGAAGGAAAAGATGGGAAAGAATGCGGATGCCGTTGTAGCCGTACCGGATACTCATCTGGTGGTACAGCCGTCCCTGGGCATCGTGCCGCTGCAGCTGTTCTCTTACTATGTTGCGCTGATGCGCGGCTGTGACATCGATAAGCCCCGCAATCTGGCAAAGAGTGTGACTGTAGAATAACCGAAGAACGAGAAAACGTGAGGAGTTCAAAGCTCCTCACGTTTTTGTCATGCAAAAGCATAGCAAGGTAATTCAATTTCATAGCTTCATGCGTCGAGACTTTTGCCTGTTTTCGTGGTGTGTTCTACACGCATGAAGTTTTATGCTCGTTATTTTGTTCTTTCCAGATAAAGATGGGCATGGGCGGATCGTGGCGGCGGTTGCTCCACTGGCAGGTCAGAACAGAGAAGAGACGATCATCCAGCGTTTTCAGATGCTGCAGGATGGTATCCCGCTCATCGTAACCGTTTTTGCCGCCGTAGTAAAGGGCAATGGCCATGACACCGCCGGGACGCAGAAGACGCAGTCCGGCATCTATGGCGGTTACAGAAGTGTCGCTTTTGGTAAAAATATGTGGATCTCCGCCTGGCAGCCTGCCAAAATTGAATACGATGCAGTCTACTGAATTATCTGCGGCGTAATGCGCCATGTTGGCATGACTTTCCAGAAGGACTTCCGCGTGAAGTCCTTCCTGTGCCAGTAGGGTGCGGGTTTGATGGACAGCATCCTCTTGAATATCAAAGGCCAGAATCCGTCCGGTTTCTCCGACAAGCCGGCAGAGAAGAGCGGTGTCCCGTCCTTTGCCGGCGGTGGCATCAATGCAGAATGCGCCGGATGTTACGTGCTGGCGGAGAAATTCATGAAGCATATGCAATGTGTTCAACTGCATGGAATCCCTCCTGGTGTGTATGTCAGTTCAGGGCGGCGGCATTCTGGGTGAACAACTCCGCCACCCGTTCCCGAACTGCGGGGCAGCTGTCCAGTGCCGGATCGGCAGCAAGAAGCTCCTCGGCGGCGGCCTGCGCTTCCTGCAGCAGCCGGGTGTCGCAGCCCAGATCGGCGATCCGCAGACCGGGCAGGCCGTGCTGCCGGACACCGAAGAAGTCGCCGGGGCCACGGAGCCGAAGGTCTTCCTCAGCGATGCGGAAGCCGTCACCCGTCTGGGTCATGATTTTCAATCGTGCCCGGGTCTCCTCGTTTTTGCTGTCGGATACCAGCACGCAGTAGGATTTGTGTTTTCCGCGGCCCACACGCCCCCGCAGCTGGTGGAGCTGACTGAGTCCAAAACGTTCCGCGTTTTCAATGACCATGACGGCGGCGTTGGGCACGTCCACGCCCACTTCAATGACCGTCGTGGATACCAGTACATCCAGCTTGTGGGCGGCAAATGAGGCCATCACCGCTTCTTTTTCCTTAGCCTTCATTTTGCCATGGACGCAGGCAATACGCAGGTCTGAGAGAGGTCCTGCTTGCAGGACGTTTGTGTATTCGGTAACAGCCTTGCGCTCATCGGGAGCATCCTCGTTTTCCGCCACCAGAGAACAGACAATATAGGCCTGACGCCCCTCGGCTGCCAGCTTTCGGATAAAGTTATACAGCCGGGGATGGTAACTGCCGGATACGGCGAAGGTATCTACCGGCTGACGGCCGGGAGGCAGTTCGTTGATAACGGAAACGTCCAAATCGCCGTACAGGATCAGTGCCAGTGTGCGGGGAATAGGCGTGGCAGACATGACCAGCATATGGGGGGTCTGACCCTTTGCGCACAGCGCGGAACGCTGGGCCACGCCAAAGCGGTGCTGCTCGTCGGTGACCACCAGACCCAGATCGGCGTATTCGACGCCTTCGGAGATCAGGGCATGTGTGCCGATGGCGAAGTCGATCTCGCCGGAAAGGAGCTGTGCACAGATGGAGCGCTTGGCTTTGGCGGTGGTGGAGCCAGTGAGCAGAGCGCATCGGATCCCCATATTTTCCAGAAGATGCGCAAGACCGGTGTAATGCTGCTGCGCCAGAATTTCCGTAGGAGCCATCAGGGCGGCCTGACGTCCGTTGCGCACCATGAAATAGATGCAGGCGGCGGCCACGATGGTCTTGCCGGAGCCTACGTCACCCTGACAGAGCCGGTTCATAGGGCGCCCGGAGCACATATCGGCAATGGCTTCGTCAATGCTGCGGCGTTGGGCAACGGTAAGGACAAAGGGAAGCGCGGCATAGAAGGGAGTCATATCCACATTGACGCAGGGGGTGATGTCCACCGTCTCACGGCGATTGCGCAGCCGCTTCAGACCAATGGTGAACAGGAAGAGCTCCTCGAAGGCCAGGCGGCGGCGGGCAATGTCCAGCGCCTCAGGAGAATCGGGGAAGTGAATGTTCTCATAGGCGTAACCGATGCGGCACAGGGAATGCCGGAGCCGAAGCTCGTCCGGAAGAAGGTCCGGCAGGATGTCCCGGCAGGCGTCAAGACCCTGTCGCATGGAGCGGGAGAGGATCAGCTGAGAAATGCCGGCGGTAAGGGGGTATACAGGAACGATGCGGCCGGTAAATTCCCGGCGCCCGGCTGGCTCTACCACGGGATTGGTCATCTGGCGGCGGAGAAGATTGCCCTCAGCAGTTCCGTAGAAAATATAGGTTTCACCCTGCTGCAGATTGTTCTTCAGCCAGACCTGATTGAAAAAAGTAACGTCCAGCGTGCCGGATTCATCCACGGTCCGCAGCTTCACCAGATCCAACCCGCGGCGGATATGGGACAGGGTGGGCGGCGCTGCGACCATGGCCTCAACACAGGCGGTCTCGCCCGGGTGTAGATCGGCGATGCGTTTGACCTCACGGCGGTCATCATACTTCCGCGGGAACCAGGTGAGAAGATCCCGCAGGGTATGGATATCCAGTTTTGCCAGCGCCTTGGCGCGCTGCTCACCGATGCCCTTGATATATCGGACATCACGGGAAAGATCGCTCATGGATTCGCCTCCTTGCGGGATGTTTGCCTTTTCCATTATAATCCTTGTGAACAGATTTGAAAAGCTTTTTTACGCGAAACAATACCCACCGGAAATTGAGGTTCCGGTGGGTATTGCTGTCAGATGCGGGTATTGATATAGTCGATGAACTGGTAGGTGCAGTCCTTTTCGGTGAGTGTCTCGCCGACAGTCTCCACCTCCCAGCCGGGGAGCTTATCCAGATTGGGGAACCAGGTGTCGGCGCCTTCGCCGATGGCGTCCACTTTGGTGAGATAGACGCGCTTGCAGCGGGGGAGCAGGGCGGTATACAGGCTGCCGCCGCCGATGACATAAACGTTGTCGGTATTCTCGTTCTCCACAGCCTTGAGCATTTCCTCAGTGGTATGCACCACTTCGGCACCTTCGATCTCGATGTTGTGAGAAGTCAGGACGATATTGCGGCGATTGGGCAGGGGGCGACCGCCGGGAAAACTCTCAAGTGTTTTGCGGCCCATGAGAACAGTGCCGCCGGTGGTGATGGCGCGAAAACGCTTCATATCACCGGGGAAGTTAAACAGCAGCTTGTTATCGTGGCCAATAGCCCATTTGCGGTCTACTGCGACAATGGCATTCATGTTTCGGTCTCCTCCTCAGACTGCGATGGGGATCTTTGCGCTAAAGGGTGCGGGGGTGTAGTCCTCTACGCGGAAATGGTCCAGAGTGAACGCATAGAAATCTCTTACATTAGAGTCCATAATGAACTTCGGTGCGGGACTCTGAGGACTTTTCAGCATTTCTTCCACAACGGGAACGTGGCGATCATAGATATGTGCGTCAGCGATCACGTGTACCAGCTCGCCGGGAACCAGACCGGCAACCTGTGCCATCATATGCACCAGGATGGAATACTGCACCACGTTCCAGTTGTTGGCGGCCAGCATATCCTGAGAGCGCTGATTGAGGATGGCGTTGAGGGTGTTGCCGCTAACATTGAAGGTCATGGAGTATGCACAGGGATAGAGGTGCATCTCACTGAGATCGGCAAAGTTATAAATGTTGGTCATGATCCGGCGGGAGGCGGGATTGTTCTTCAGATCGTAGATCACGCGATCCACCTGGTCCATATCGCCTTCGGGATAGTGATGCTTGACACCCAGCTGATAACCATAGGCTTTGCCGATGGAGCCGGTCTCATCCGCCCATTGATCCCAGACCTTGGCATCCAGATCGTGGATGTTGTTGGATTTCTTCTGCCAGATCCACAGAAGCTCCTTTAAAGCGGTCTTCCAATAAGTGCGGCGGATGGTCAGGATGGGGAACTCCTCCTGCAGGTTGTAACGGTTGACAATGCCGAACTTTTTAATGGTATGTGCGGGGGCGCCGTCATCCTCCCACTTGGGACGCACTGCCTGATCGGTGTCCCAAACGCCATTGGTAAGGATGTCACGGCAATTCTGAATAAAAATCTCGTCTGCGCGGCTCATGAATGCGTCCTCCTTGATAATTATGTGAATGGCGCATATCACGCCTAAAATATTATAGCAAAGAAGAAAAATGTTTGCAATTGTTGGTTTTTATGAGAAACCGTTTACGCGCTCTGGCGAAATTGGGCAAAAATAAGATGAAAAAATTGGTTGACATACATCGAGACTCAAGGTATAGTATATACATAGATATTCGATGCAAAGAGGTTCGATGTAAGTGCGTATACATAGAATATGGGGGAGCAGTGTATGGAAAAACGAAAGAGCATTGAGCATACCGGTTTGCTGGTATTGTCCCTGTTGAGTCGGGAGGATATGTACGGCTATCAGATGATCGTGGAATTGGAGCGCCGCAGCGACAAGACCTTCAGCATGAAGGAGGGAACGTTGTATCCCATTCTTCACGGTCTGGAGCGGCAGGGGGCAGTGGAGGTCTACCAGCAGGCTGCTCCCACCGGACGGATGCGGAAATACTATCATCTGACCAAGAAAGGCGCATTGCTGCTGCAAGAGGAGGAAACGGAGTGGAAGACCTATGCCCGGGCGGTGAACGCGGTGCTGGAAAGCTGCGCCAATCCCGGGCAGGCGTAAGGGGCTGCCATGGACAGACGATTGGAGAATTGGTGCGATCAGGTGATCTCTGAGGTGCGCAGTTGGGTGGATCACAACGCCATCCGTGCAGAGCTGGAAGCGCACATAGAGGATCGCTGCGCCGCGTTGGAGGAGCTGAACTATCCGCCGGAGCTGGCGGCGGAGCGGACGCTGGCTGCCATGGGTGATCCTGTGGCGGTGGGCAAGGCGCTGGACAAGGAACATTCTCTGTGGCTGAGTCGGCTGTGGGTCGCGTCGATTGTGGTGATGCTATTTGCATGGATATGGCTGTATTGGGACACATATCCCAGATGGGGTCATTATGTGGAGCGGATCCAGGAGACCGTGCAGCCGGAGCTGTATGATAACGAAGATTATATCTATATGTTCAATGAGAACTTTGATGTCTCGACGATGCATCCGGAGTGGGAATGGGTCTGCACAGGCGCTGGAAGTCATGAGCCGGTGGATATCGGGGATTACACGATAGAGGTACATAAGGCCATCTGGTGGAGAAAGTTTGATAAATGGACAGACATCTATATCCTGATGTCGGTAACGCCGCAACGATTCTGGTATGGCGGCGAAATCGAATTTCTGGGTGTCATACAGGCGGTGGACAGTACAGGAGCGGCAATCATAAATGACAGCATAGAAAATAATCGGATACTGATAGGTTCTACCGAAAGGCCGAACATGACCCTTGGCGAGTACGGAACGCAGCCTTTTGGAAGCAGAAAGATATTGATTAGCCTGAATTTGCTGGAGGATCCCGACTGGGTGGAGTTTTCTTATCCCTACGGTGACAACGACTGGGTCATCCGAGTGGAAAAGGAGGCGGCGAAATGAGAAAACGGAAAAAGCTGAGCCGCCCCAAAAGAGTGTTGCGGAACTACCTGTTAACGGTTGTAGCGCTGATCCTGCTGTGGGCGGCAGGTGGCTTTGATCCGCTGACGAAGGAAATGGTCGTTCGAGAGACGCTGCGGCAAAATCTGTTGTCTGATGGCGAGGTGATCCATGAAACGCCGCACTACCTCTATATCGATTGCGAGGACGTTATCCTGAGGACAGAATACCAATGGTATGGGCTCTATTATCAGGTTTCGGAAGCGGATGTTTTGGAAAAAGATCGCGGCATCGTGCTGAACGGCGCCTTGTGGGTTTATGGAGATCTGGAGAATGTGGCATCCGGTGTGCTGGAGGTGCCCTTAGCCTGGAGAAAGAACACGCGACAGGTGTCCCACACCTTCACAGCGGAGGGTGTGAAAGAAAGCGGCCACGCTATGTCATTTACGTTGAGCGCTGAGAATGAGGATCAGGAGTGGCTGTTGGAAAACCTGATACGCAGCTATTGGAACGGAACGCCGCGTTATCCCTACACCCTGCGGCTGTATGACGAAGCCGGCGGGCTGATCGGTACATGGACCAATGCGGAGAAACAGGAAACGGCGTAACATGCACCCATTTTCGGTATAGTTTACATAAGATTCCAGTTGACCCCATGGAAAAGATTTGCTATCATCAATTTACAGTTTTTGCTGTAAGGAACAGTGACTCCGCAGGCTGGCTGGCTGGCCTGCGGAGTTTTTGTGGGCGGGATTACGACAGATTCTGACAGAAAGGGAACGAGATGGAGAAAATTCGACAGCGTGTTCTGGCGGGAATGCTGGTTGCTGCGCTGATGTTGCCGTGCAGTCAGCCTGCGGCGGCGTACGATGATACCGAGGGTCACTGGGCAGAGGAGATCATTGAAAAATGGAGCACGGAATATGGCGTTCTGAACGGATACGGTGATGGTACTTTCGGACCGGACGATACCATTACCAGAGGCGCTTTTGCCGGCATTCTGTGCCGTTTTCTGGGCTACTGGAAGGAGGCACCGGCAGGCACCTTTTCCGACACTGCGGGGAGCCGTTGGGAGAGCGATATCCTCAAGCTCAATGCTGCGGGAGTCTATCTGGGCAATGATGGAATGGCGCAGATCGGCAGCAGCATTTCCCGCCAGCAGGCGCTGACCATGATCTGCCGGGCGCTGCAGATCCCGGGATCGGAGAGCGAGGTCTCTTATGCGGATGCCGACGATGTAGCAGGTTACGCAAGGGAGTATCTGGCGGCACTGACGGAGCGGGGCTGCATCACCGATGTGGGGGAGGACAACCGATTCCGTCCCGAAGATGCCGTCACCCGTGCAGAGGTGGTCAATCTGCTGGATAAGATCGTATTCACCGTTGTGCAGGAATATCAGGAGTTTTCCGACACTGTGGGAAATCTGCTGATCACCGCGTCGGAGGGTGTGCATCTGAAAAAAGCGGTGATCTACGGCGATCTCATTATCGGCCCCGGCGTTACGGGAACGGTGAAGCTGGAGGAGGTCAACCTGATGGGCCAGCTCCGCAACCTCGGTGACGCAGTGGTGGAAACCGTAGAGCCGAAGCCGCCGGTCTACGAGCATACACAGACGGAGATCGTATATAACGGAGAAACCATTCCGGTGAAGCAGGATGTCAGACCCAGTACATTGGGTCCGGGCGATTTCTATTGGGAAAATGGCAGACTGGTCTGTACGAATCCGAGCTTTACCACCCGGTTCGGCATCGATGTGTCTATCAACCAAAGTCGTGCCACGGAGGGCGGCATCGACTGGAAAGCCGTGGCTGCAGACGGTGTGGATTTTGCCATGGTGCGTGTGGCCTATCGCGGAACCTCAAAGGATAAAGGCCTGCTTTACGTGGATGAATATTATGCGGAAAACATTGACGGCGCCATGGCTGCCGGTATCGACACCGGCGTATACATCTTTTCACAGGCCATTACTGTGGAGGAGGCCATAGAGGAAGCGGATTTCGTGATAGAACTGCTGAAAGACCATCCCATCAATGGCCCAGTGGCCTTTGACTGGGAGATGAAGGACAGCAGCTACCGTGTTTACGGAACGCCTCCGGAGACAGTCACCGCCTGCGCCAAGGCATTCTGTGAGCGTATAGAGGAAGCCGGCTATGAGGCCATGATCTATTGCAGCAAATATGTAGGCTACAAAAAGCTGGATCTCAGTACGCTGCGGGACTATCCCATCTGGTATCCGGAGTACAGAACGACAGAAAATACAGCAGCCATGCTGTATCCCAGCTTCTATTACCAGATGTCCGTGTGGCAGTACAGCGACCGACTGGCGGTTGACGGTATCACCGGAGGCGTGGACGGAAACCTGTGGCTGATCCCCGTGGAAGACGGGATTGTTTAAATGAAAAAGCAGGCGTCTGAGAGAAGCTCTCCCGGACGCCTGCTGGTCATGTTCAGCGCTCGTTGCGGTTGTTCTGGTTCTGACGATTGTCGTTCTGGTTCTTGTTCTGATTATTCTGATTGTTCTGATCCTGACGGTTCTGGTTGTTCTGCTTGTTGTTCTGAGACATGAAGCGCACCTCCTTTCCTGCGTACGTTGCGTATTGTGTGCAGAAAAGAGAGGCCTATTCAAAAATTATCAAAGAAAATGGAAAAAATCCTGCAAAAAAGTGTTGACAAGATGCTTTTGCGCTGCTATACTAATCCAGCAAAACAAAGTAGGCTGATTGCATCCGCCTCACCTCCCGCGAAACAGCAAAGAGGTTTACATCGTGATCGAATCGCGAAAGCGGTTTGTTGTCAGCTGCCGTTCTGCCTGCGGGCGGAAGGGGCGGCTTGACCGGAGGATTGCGCGGATGCCGGAAGGGATCCGCGTTTTGTATTTTCTGAATGGAGGTGCTTCGACCATTAGTAAGGCAGTGCACGAACTGAACGAAGAAATTCGCGACAAAGAGATCCGTCTGATCGGAGATGACGGTGAGCAGCTGGGCATTATGTCTGCAGATGCCGCGCTGGCCATCGCTGATGAGAAGGGTTTGGATCTGGTGAAGATCTCTCCCCAGGCCACGCCCCCTGTGTGCAAGCTCATGAACTACGGTAAGTTCCGCTTCGAGCAGGGCAAGCGGGAGAAGGAAGCGAAGAAGAATCAGCACGTTGTAGAAATCAAGGAGATCCGCATGTCTCCCGGTATTGATATCGGCGATTTCAACACGAAGCTCAAGAATGCCCAGAAGTTCATTGCCGATGGCAACCGCGTTAAGGTCTCCGTCCGCTTCCGCGGCCGCGAGATGGCTCATACCGATATCGGTAAGGAGCTGCTGGAGCGCTTTGCCGACCAGTGTGCCGAAACCGCGAATTTGGATAAGGGTGCCAAGCTGGAGGGACGCATGATGTCCATCTTCCTGTCGCCCAAGACCGGCAAGTAAAACACAGCACGTTTTTTATCATACGGAAGGAGATTTCAATTATGCCCAAGCTGAAGACCCATAGCGGTGCAAAGAAGAGATTCAATCTGACCAAGACCGGCAAGGTCAAGCGCGCCAAGGCTTACAAGAGCCACATCCTCACCAAGAAGGACACCAAGCGTACTCGTCGTCTGCGTGCCGGTGGTTATGCTGACATTACCAATGCAGCTACCATCCGTGAGATGATTCCCTACAAGTAAGATACGAGACGTTTAGAATAGGAGGCTTTTCAAAATGGCAAGAGTTAAGGGCGCGATGATGACGCGCAAGAGAAGAAATAAGATCATGAAGCTGGCCAAGGGCTACTGGGGTGACAAGTCCAAGCATTTCAGAATTGCTAACGAAGCTGTCATGAAGTCCCTGACCTATGCTTATGTCGGCCGTAAGCTGAAGAAGAGAGATTTCCGTTCTCTGTGGATCACCCGTATTTCTGCCGCCTGCAAGATGAACGGCATGAACTACTCCACCTTCATGCATGGCCTGAAGGTCGCCGGCATTGCTATCAACCGCAAGATGCTGGCCGAGATGGCTATCAACGACGCAGCTGCTTTCACCCAGCTGGTTGAGATCGCCAAGAAGGCAAACTAAATTAAGTGCGCAAAGCTCCCCGGATTTCTTGATCTGGGGAGCCTTTTTGTGCATACAGTTCAAAAAGACTGGAAAACAGGCAAGAAAAAGTTTTCTTTTCATCAGTCCGGAACTTGTAGGTGGGAAAAAAATTTGGTATACTAATATGTCAGATTATATGATCGGTGGGAATGGAAGCGCATTGTATCTTCGGGCCGGAGCCGATCATTTTTGGGGGAGTATAGAATGAACGAGATGCCTGAAAAGAATACTCTGGAGAATACTCCGGAGCCGCAGCAGGAAAAGGTTGACCGCAACTTATATGAATGGGTGCAGGCTCTTGTGGTTTCTGTATTGGCCGTGATGCTGCTGTTTACATTTGTGATCCGGATGATCAGCGTGGACGGAACGTCCATGCTGCCTACACTGCAGAACGGTGACCGCTTGCTGGTGTTGGATGCTGCCTGGTGCGGGGAACTGCAATACGGTGACATCGTGGTACTGCGGAAGGACGGGTTTTATTATGAACCCATCGTCAAGCGCATCATTGCTGTGGGTGGACAGACGGTGGATATTGATTATTCTACCGGCAGCGTTTATGTGGATGGTGAGCTGCTGGAGGAAAATTATATCAATGACCTCACTTTCGATGACGAAGGGTTGGAGCTGCCGGTAACGGTGGACGAGGGTTGTATCTTTGTGATGGGCGATAACCGCAACGCCAGTGATGACAGTCGTAACCCCCGGCTGGGCATTGTGGATGAGCGGTATGTTCTGGGCAGAGCGGTATTTCTGCTGTTTCCGGGCAAAGACAGTGTGACGAAGAAACCGGAGTATTCCCGCATCGGGATCATCCGCAGATGGGAGTAAAGAATGAACATTCAATGGTATCCGGGTCACATGACTAAGACCCGGCGTATGATCGCAGATCAGATCAGAAACGTGGACGCCGTGTGTGAGATCATTGACGCACGGATCCCTGTGTCCAGCCGAAATCCGGATGTGGATGAGCTGACGGCCGGCAAGCCCAGGCTGATTGTTCTTAACCGCGTGGATCAGGCGGACCCGGCGTCTACTAAAATATGGGTGGAACATTTCCGCGGCAAGGGCTATGCTGTTCTGGAAACTGATGCCAAGAGCGGTGGCGGAACGGCGAAGTTTGCGGCATCTGTCCGGGCTTTGCTGGCAGAGAAGCTGAAAGCCTATGCGGAGAAGGGACAGAACCGGGTCATTCGTGTGATGATCCTGGGTATTCCAAACGTGGGAAAGTCCACCTTTATCAACAAGATCGCCGGACGCAAGACAGCGAAAACAGAAGACCGTCCCGGTGTGACCCGTTCCAAGCAGTGGGTGCCCATTGACGCATATCTGGAACTGCTGGATACTCCCGGTATCCTCTGGCCTAAGTTTGAAGATCAGAGCGTGGGTATGAATCTGGCATTTACCGGCGCGGTGAAGGATGACATTCTGGATGTGGAAACGCTGGGCTGCCACTTGATGGCTTATCTGGCAGAACATTATCCCGAAGCACTGAAAACCGCTTATAAACTGACTTCCGTCCCGGTACGTGAGGAAGAGGAAGGCGAAGAGGGCGATGTGGCCTGGGGCTATCGTTTGCTGCAGGCTGCAGGCCGCAAGCGCGGCTTCCTGATTTCCGGCGGAGAGATCGACACAGAACGGATGGCCAAGATCCTGCTGGATGAATTCCGGGGCAGCAAGCTGGGCCGATTTACACTGGAACTGCCGGAGGAGACCCCATGAGCTTCTGGGACTTTGAGAGAGAGCAGTGGGAGAAGGGCGCGGAAGCTGTCTGCGGTGTGGATGAGGCTGGCGCGGGCCCGTTGGCCGGGCCGGTCTATGCCGCGGCGGTGATTCTGCCCCGTGGATTGGATATCCCGGGGCTGGACGATTCCAAAAAGCTGACGGAAAAAAAACGGGAAGCGCTGTATGATATCATTGTCGCACAGGCGGAGGCCTGGGCGGTGGCGCGGGTAGAGGCGGAGGAGATTGACGAGATGGACATCCTCAACGCCCGTATGCTGGCCATGCAGCGTGCTATGGATGCACTGCAGATCCGACCGGATATGGCGCTGATCGACGGAAACCGCGACCACGGCAGCCGGTATGACATCACCACGCCGCATATGCTGGTGGTGGGCGGTGACGGAAAGAGCGCTTCCATCGCAGCGGCATCCATTCTGGCGAAGGTGAGCCGTGACCGCTTTGTGACCGAGGTGCTGGACAGGGAATACCCGCAGTATCAGTTTGCCAAGCACAAGGGCTATGGGACGAAGCTCCATTATGAGATGCTGGATGCATATGGGCCGTCACCGGTACATCGCAAGAGCTTCCTGAAAAAGTGGGAGGCAAAGAAATGAAAGCCAAAGCTGCCGGAAACCGCGGCGAGGCGGAGGCTGCCCGCTATCTGCGAAAGCAGGGATACACGCTGCTGGCCAGTCAGTGGCGCTGCCGGTTCGGTGAGATCGACCTGATTGCCAAAGACCGGCAGGGAATGCTGTGCTTTGTGGAAGTGAAGCTGCGCAGCAATCTTACCGTCGGTTTGCCCCGTGAATTTGTGGACAGCCGCAAGCAGGAGAAGCTGCGTATGGCGGCGGCCGCCTATATGAGCAGATATGAACTGGATGTTCCGGCACGTTTCGATGTGGCGGAGGTTTACGCCGACGAGACCGGGCGTATCCTGAAATTGGAGTACATGGAAAACGCATTTTGAACAGGTCGATCCGGCCTGTGAGCAGAAAGGATAACCAACAGCATGAAGTATTACAGCACGCGAGATACCTCCCTGCGCTACGATGCCGCGGAGGCTATCAAAATGGGTCTGAGCCGTGACGGCGGTCTGCTGACCCCCATGGAGATCCCGCAGATCGACGAGACATTCCTGCGGGAGATGATGGTACTGTCCTATCAGGAGCGTACTGCTCGTGTAATGGGACTTTACTTGACAGACTATACGCCGGAGGAGCTGCGCAGCTTTGCGGAGAATGCCTACGGCCCCGATAAATACGACACTGCCGCTGTGGCGCCTGTGCGCGCAGTGGATGCAAAGACCCACGGTCTGGAGCTGTGGCACGGCCCCACCAGCGCCTTCAAGGATATGGCGCTGCAGATGCTGCCTCAGCTGCTGTCTGCCGCTCTGCGGAAGACCGGAGAGGAAAAAACAGCCTGTATTCTGGTGGCCACCTCCGGCGATACCGGCAAGGGTGCGCTGGAAGGCTTTGCCGATGTGCCTCAGACAAAGATCATGGTGTT